>CAZEAB010000001.1:0-157251 GCA_964510085.1 uncultured Methanosarcinales archaeon
TGCTTCACCCACTATAATAATACAAATCTAATTCCCTATACTCTTTATGTAAAATCAAGTCGTATTTCTCAAACAACTTCTGATAATATCCTGTTGCACGAACATTTCGAGAACTTACTAATACAAACCTATCTTCTTTATCCAAATTATCTAACAACACATCATCATCCATTTGTACAAATTTTCTATTTTCTTTCCATGTCACAATCATATGGGGATACTTAGTTGAAGCATAATATTCATATAATCGTTCATTTGACCCGCTTCTGTCAAACACAAGTAACGTTCCCTTAGGAATATTCTTTTCAATAAATAATGCTGCTTCATCCCATGGTGCTTTTGTTGTTTCTGTGTAATAAACTGCTAGAGTAAATACATTAAATAATAAAATTCCAATAATCAACACGTTCTTCCATTTTACCTTCTCTAAAATATACGCTGTTCCAATATAGAAAAATGGGATGATAAAGAATGAATGCCTAATTAATGCAAATGATCGTAAAGTAGTATCCAAAAAGTAAAGGTGGCCTCCAACAAATAACAACAATAGAAATAATATGCTATTTCTCTTTAAACTAAATGACAATTTCTTAAACAAAGGAACAGCAATTAATAATCCCAATACTAACAAAGCCAAAGGCAACATATAAAATCCAATACCTAACTCTGCAAGAAACGAAGGAATTCCCTTAGCAACAAATGCTTTCTGTAATATCGGTTGCCGTAATAAGATTTGATGTAATAATATTCTCATTCCTGGAATAAACAACAATAATGCTACAAAACTAGCTAATACAAATTCTTTCAAAATCTCTTTTTTGTAATAAAACAAAATTACTAAATGTAATAACATCATAAAAAAAGCCATATAATTAACATACAAAGACAACGCCGTAACAACAACATACAACCAAAAATATTTCTTTCTTTCAACAAACTGCAAGAGTAAATATGTTGATAATAACACCAAAAACCCAAATAAACTATACATTCGTGCTTCTTGTGCATACAAAACTTGTAACATTGTTGTTGCAAAGAATAAAGCAGATATAATCCCAACTCTACGATTAAAACGACTTCCAATAAAATAAACCAACAATATAGCTAAAATATCAAACAGCGCAGACAAAAACCGTAACGAAAATTCTGATTCGCCAAAATAATCCTTCCACTTCCACATCATGATAAAGTGTCCTGGTGGCGTCAATTCTGTATCGGCAACTTTCCATATTACATCTCCAAAACTATCTTGACGAATTGTATTAAGAGTCACCATCTCGTCCGTCCATAGAGCTTCTTCACTTAAATTATAAAAACGAAGACCAGTGCCTAAAAGTACAATCAAAATTAATAGTACAATGAATTTGTGTTTTGATATCATATGTGTGTAAAGAAATCCCTTATTCTCATTATTTTTCTACCATTTACTCTCACTTGTTTCATATCCTCCTTTGTAGGCATTCTTGTTTCTGTTGCTTTAGAATGGTCTTGTGATGTCCTTGTAAAATCATTCATTTCCAAAAATTCATTTAACATATCTCCAAAAGAAGCCGAAATAGCATAATGTAAATCATATACAGACCATTTCTTTGGGATATGGAACTTTCGCTGGAAAATAATATCCCCTGTATCTAAACCAGGTTCCATGTAATGAATAGTAACCCCATATTGTAAGTCTTTATTTGCAAGATAAAATATATACTGAGCAGCTCCCCTATACTCTGGCAAATAAGAACCATGTGCATTAATTAATTTGTCTCCAAGAATTGTAAACACTTTTTTTCTCAAGATTTGAGCTACTAAACATAATACATAATCTGGTTGTAATGCATTTATTTTATGTAAAAATATTTCATCGCTTAGATTTGTAGAATGAATTATTGGAATGTTATATCTTATTGCAAGGTCTTCAATTGTTGCTGCTCTTCCGTTTTTGTATTTTCTCGTTCCAAGTAATTTGTGTGCAGACAACAATACATTATACAGTTTTGATTCAATAACTTTGTATATAAAGAAAGATAAAGAGGACTTTTGTATCAATTTGCGAGCTATTTTTATCTGAGCCCAGAAGGAGTCTCCTTTTATTTGACTTGCTAATACAATCGCTTTTACTTTGTTTGAATTTTTATGAAGGATTCTTCTTGTGGCAACTATTGATGCCATCGTATTCTGTGTAAAGATAACAACTTTCATTTTTTTACAGTACCAAAACGTAACGAGAAAATCTTATGAAGGTACATCATACCAAATTTGAATAACCCGTATAGACTTTCTGCAGTTTTTGATTCCCCCGCTCTCCGATCTGTAAATGCATACCCCACTTCTTTAATTTTAAATCCTTTTTTACCTGCATGATATAAGAATTCAATACAATATTCCCCATATCCCGAATCATTCAACCGTAATTTTGAAAACACATCTTTCTTTGCTGCAACAAACCCACTATCATAATCTAATACATTAAAATTTAATACCAAATTAGCAATAATGTTAATGAACCTACTAGACACAACTCGTAATAATGGACGCTTATCTCTCCCACCAGGAGCGTATCGAGAACCAACTACAATCTCTGCCTTATCCATCTTTGCAAGCATTCTTGGTATAAGCTCAGGAGGCATTGATAGATCTGCATCCATCCATACAACATATTTTCCATTTGCTGCATCAATACCATCTTGAATTGCTGTAACTAATTTCCGTTTATTGATTCTTCGCACAACTTTAACTCTTGGATTCTTTTCATTTTGAGCTAATAACCATGTTTTATCCGGACTATCATCATCCATAACAATAATTTCTCTATTGTAATTTTGAAGTGCATTATCAGTCCTTCGGATAAGGGTAACAATATTTTCTGCTTCATTATATGTAGGAAAGACTACAGACACATCTATATTCATGATAAATTGTGCTTATCTCGGCTTTAAATAGTTAGTGAAAAACAACTACCATTCCATAACCTTTTTAACCTAATTTTAGGAAAAATTAACTATTCATGAATAAAGCGGAAATAAGAGAATATACTCTTAAAATTAGAGAACAACTTACACAAGAAGAAATAACTAAATTAAGTAAAAAGATATGTAAAAACATTAAACTTTTACCGCAACTATCATATGCAAAGAATATCGCATTATACGCATCTGTAGGAAATGAAGCCAATATTGACAAATTCATTGAGGGTAATCTTCTTCCAAAAGTACAAGGGCACTCAATGGAGTATTTCAGAGTCAACTCAACTGAAGATCTTTCTATAGGAACTTTTAATGTTCGTGAACCAAATGAGTCATGTCTTTCAAATTCTAGTGAAATTAATCTTATCTTCGTTCCAGGAGTTGCATTTGACAATAATGGGAATAGGATTGGTCATGGAAAGGGGTATTATGACAGATACCTCAGTAACACAACTGCAATAAAAGTAGGAATTTGTTTTGAATCCCAATTAGTTAATTCAATCCCAACAGAAGACCACGATATTCAAATGGATTATGTCATAACCGAAAAACAAATTCTAAGTTTTAATAAAGGGAAAATACTTGATGGGACAAGGATTTGCAATACTATTCTACATAAAGCAAAACAAAAAGTAGCACAAATTTCTAAAAAAATTACTATGGCTCTTCTCTTAGTTGGAGAAGACCCTGCTTCAATAGTATACACAAACATTAAAAAGAAACGTGCAGATAAAATTGGAGTTCCAACAGATATAATCAAACTTCCTGAGACTTCAACACAAGAAGAAGTTATAGCTAAAATAAAAGAACTAAATCGGTCTCATTCAGGATTAATAGTACAGCTCCCATTACCAAAACATCTCAATCAACAATCTATTTTAAACACAATTGATCCAAATAAAGATATTGATGGGTTAACATGGACTAGTTTAGGAAAAGTAATTGCGGGCGATGAAACTTTTGCGCCAGCAACTCCAAAAGCAGTTATTCGTATTCTTGAAGAATATAACATCCCTTTTGAAGGAAAGGAAGTTGTAATAATTAATAGAAGCAATCTTATTGGAAAACCTATGGCTATGATGTTTCTCAATAGAAGCTCTACAGTCACAGTATGCCATAGACAAACAAAAGACCTTAAACATCATACTCAAAATGCTGACATTATTGTGATGGGCGTTGGGAAACCAAACTTATTAACAGCAGATATGGTAAAAAAGGGGGTTGTTATCATTGATGTGGGTATATCTAAAGTAGATGGCAAGATTGTAGGTGATGTTGCTCCAAGTGTTATAGAAAAAGCATCTTACATGACCCCTGTTCCGGGAGGTGTTGGTCCTTCTACCGTTGCAATATTAATTGAAAATTTAGTGAACTATCAAACGAAAAATTCATAAATGGGCTACGTCCAAAAAAATAGAAAATGAATGTAATTATAACAATACCAGCGTACAATGAAGAACGAACACTTCCTAAAGTGCTTACAGAAATAAACACTGTTTTAAAGAATTCTTCATACAAGTACAAAATTCTTGTTCTTAACGACGGATCAAAAGATAAAACTGCAGAAGTTGCAAAACAACATGGTGCTATTGTTGTATCGCATAAAAAGAATAGGGGTCTTGCTGAAACGTTCAAATCAGAAATGAGAGAATGTTTACGATTAAACGCAGATGTTATTATTCATACTGATGCAGATGGGCAATATCCTTCTGAACACATACTAGATTTATTAGAAAAAATAGAGCAAGGATATGACCTTGTTCTTGGAAGCAGATTTAGAAGACGTATTAAACATATGCCCTTTCTAAAGAAGCTAGGGAATATCGCTTTTTCTAAAGTTCTAAGTAAATTAACTAAAGTAAGATTGACAGACACTACAACTGGGTTTAGGGCTTTTTCAAAAGAAGTTGCAAGTGAGATTGAATATATCAACACTTTTACATATACACAAGAACAAATTATTAAAGCAGCAAAACAAGGATTCCGCATTGGAGAAATATCAATAAAGGCAAGAAAAACTCGAGATAGTAGATTATTCAAAAGTCCATTAGAATACGCAATCAAAGCATGGATTAATATTTTTAGAATTTATCGAGATTACCAACCACTTAGTTTTTTTGGACGTGTTGGAGCAAGTTTTTGTATTCTTGGTGGGGCAATTGGTGTATGGCTAGTATATCGATTAATTACTTTAGGGTATATTGGACGAACTCCATCTACTATTCTTAGCATGTTACTAATTCTAATAGGGATACAAATTATTCTATTTGGTTTCTTAGCAGATATGATCCAAAAATAATGATTTATTGTTAAATAGTCTATTGTTAAACAATCTATAAAAAGGGGAAATTATTAATTAAGTTCATGAGAATTGCGTATATCAATGTTGTTGGTGATTTATTTCACTACGGACATTTACAATCAATTTTGTTTGCAAAATCCATCTCTGATAAAGTTATTTGTGGTGTAATGACTGACGAAGTTGTTGAGTCATATAGAATAAAACCAATTGCTAACCTTCATGAAAGAAAAGCAATATTTGATAATTTAGCAGTTGTTGATGAAGTAATGATACAATATTCTCGGAATCCTGAGAATAATCTAGAATCAATCAATCAAAAATATCCAGAAGCTAAACTTATTTTAGTTCATGGTGATAATTGGAAGACAATTCCAGGTAGCGAGTTTATTAATAAAATTGGTGGAGAAGTTATCAAACATCCATATTATGCTCGACTTTCAACATTTAAAATTGTGAATAATATAATTACAAACCAAAAGAAGTATAAGGATATTGTATCGTTTTCATCCATCATAGGAAAAGAATCAAAGAGTGATGATAAAACAATCATTTCAACAAAAGCTAACACTCTTAAAACATTACAACCTCTTTTACACAAATCCAAAATTGAAACACCTTTCATTATTTCAACAAGTGAATGGAAAACACAAAAAGAATTGGTTATTGATAAAATTCATAAACAATTCGTAAGTCAAAAGATTGTTGTACGGAGTTCTGCGGTTTCAGAAGATACAGAGAATTGCTCAATGGCAGGATATTTTGAAAGTGTTTTAAATATTGATTCTTCATCAAAAGAAGAAATTGAAAAAAGTATTACTACTGTGTTTAATTCTTATAAAGAAAAAAATGCAAATAGCTCATTTAATCAAGTTCTTATTCAGAAACAAACAACCAATTCTGTAATAAGTGGAGTTGTTTTTACAAGAACTCTAGAAAAAAATGCACCTTATTATGTTATTAATTATGATGATTCTACCGGAAGTACGGATTCCGTAACTTCTGGGAAAGAGAATAAATCAATGATGATATTACATAATGCTTCAACAATTCCGGATTCGATGAAACCTCTTATTGAGTCAATAAAAGAAATTGAAGATTTAATCCCATTCATGCCGTTAGATATTGAATTCTCAATTAATAGTGAGGGTGTTGTAACCATCTTTCAAGTAAGACCTCTTGCAACAAATAAAGGAATTGAGATTAAAGATGAAGAATTTTATGATTTAACAAAAGGGATTAATAGTAAAGTGAGAGACTTAATGCAACCTGTTTCACATTTACAAGGCCAGAGTAATATTCTTGCCGACATGCCTGATTGGAACCCGGCTGAGATTATTGGTGATAAACCAAACCTTTTAGATTATTCTTTATATGACTACATTATAACAAACACGGCTTGGCATGAGGCGCGAACGTCTCAAGGATATTATAATGTGGCTCCAGCAAAATTAGTTGAGAGAATTGGCAATAAACCGTTTGTAAATGTAAGAAACACATTCAATTCTTTTATTATTTCTTCTATTCCACAGGAGTTACATACAAAATTGGTTGAGTTTTCAATTAATAAGTTAAAGAATAACCCTCATCTTCAAGATAAAGTTGAGTTTGAAATTCTATTTACTTGTTATGATCTTACTTTCAATCAACGAGCTGACGAATTACGAAAAAATGAGTTTTCTGAAGAAGAAATCTCTATTTTAAGAGAAAAACTTCATGAATTTACCAACAATACTATTCAAAAAAGTTCATCTTCTATTGTAAGAGACTTAAATGAAATTAAGAGTTTGGAAGAAATAAGAATTTCTATAAATAATACAAATCTAAACACAATTGAAGAGAAAATACGTGCTGTTCAAACACTCCTTGACTCTTGCAAAGAAAAGGGAACAGTCCAATTTTCAAGGCTAGCTAGGTTAGGATTTATTGCTAAAACCCTTCTTCGAGGATTTGTTCATCAGAAGGTTATTTCTTCTGAAGAGTTTAATGTCATTTATAATTCAATTAATACCGTTGCAACAGAAATAAGTGAAGATTTCAAGAAAATTGGAAGACAAGAAATTTCAAAAGATATGTTCCTTAAAAAATATGGGCATCTCAGACCAGGAACGTATAATATAACCTCCCCGCGATATGATAAAAATCCAAATTTGTTAGCACAAAGTCAATGGGTGGGTGATAGAAGTAATAACAATCAACCAATACTTACTACGTTTGAAGAAAAGTTTGATAGAATCTTGAAAGAAGAGAAGTTTGCAATTTCCGGAAAGGAATTTATTGAATTTGTTCAGAAAGCAACAGAAGCAAGAGAGAAAGCAAAATTTGAGTTCACAAAAAACCTTAGTGATGCTTTAGAGCTACTTGCAGATGCAGGACATTCATTAGGATTTACAAGAGAAGAGATTTCTAAATTAGACATTAATGATATACTTGAATCGAAAGAAGTGTCTGCGGAGGAAATAATAACAAACTGGAAACAGTTAATTTCGGAAGAAGAGAAAAGACAAAAAATTGGTCATCTTATTGAACTTCCTTCTATCATCAAAGATGTTTCTTCATTAGAAACAATACAACATTACATTGCAAGACCAAATTATATTACTCAGAAAAAGATTCATGGAAAAGCTATCAACATAACACAAATGGACAATAAGAACATTCCAGAAATTGAGGGGAACATAGTAGTGTTAGAGAATGGAGATCCTGGATTTGATTGGATTTTTACTCGAAATCCGGCAGGGCTTATTACAAAATATGGGGGGATTGCATCACATATGTCTATTAGATGTGCAGAATTTGGAATACCTGCAGCCATAGGTTGTGGGGAAACAATATTTAGCAAAATCAAAGATGCAGAAAAAATTTTATTAGATTGTAGTGAAAGGAAAATTATGAGAGATGAAAACATAAAATGTTTGTAGCAATCTCCTTACGGCAAGAAAAGAATAAACATGGCAATTCCGTAGATGTGCTTGAATCAGCCTACACCACATTCTTCAATAATATGGGGATTACATTAATTCCAATCCCTAACGATACTCAAAATGTGAAAAAACTTTTAGAATCAATTCCTATTAAGGGCATTATTCTTTCTGGTGGGAACGATATTAACCCGACATCCTTTGGAGAAGAAGTTCAAGAAGGTCTTTCGCTTTCACTGAGAAGAGATCTAGTTGAAACAGAATTATTAAACATTGCAATTGAAAAAAAGTTGCCGGTTCTTGGAATCTGTCGAGGTATGCAATTTATTAATACGTTTTTTGGAGGAAAAGTAACCGATTTGCGAAAAAGGTATTCCCACTTGCCTAGTAAAAATCATCAAATTACAATAACAGCAAAGCAAGACCTTTTTGGAACAGAATCTTCAGTAAATTCTTATCATAACTGGGGAATTACTCAGACTGAATTAGCAGAACCTCTCAAGATATTTGCAAAAAATGGAGAGATTATAGAGGGAATTTATCATCCTACTCTCCCGATTATAGGAATTCAATGGCATCCTGAACGTACTAGCCCAGATGAAGAATTAAATAAGAAAATAATAAAGTTTATTGTCGAGCATAATGCTTAAGTGTGTCCATATTAAGATCCATTTGAGTTAAGTCTAATGAACCATTATCTTGCCTTGAGAACACTGCAGATTTGATTTTTTCATTATCTGTGTAAACATGCAACATTACACCACCGCCCATCCCATAAGCACCACCTGCATTCTCAAAAAGCTCATTGGCATCTTTGCCTAAACCTTTTGCTAAAATAGCTGTAATTATCTCTAAATTTGGTTGATGTGTCGCTGAAAGAACAACATCATATTGTAATAAAGCTGGAATCAATTGTTGTAATGCTCTGTCTGCAACTGTTTTAGGATGTTCAGATCTTGAATCTCCTTCAAAACCTTTTTGGACCATCCACCTATAACCTGGAAAATCAGGATTAACTGTCTTAGAATATGCTTGCCCAACTAATTCATTAGCCCCATCTGGTTCTCCTTGTGAATTAAGATATATAGTTTCAGCTAAACCACTAGCATGCTCAAAATCTGTGATAGCATGTAGACCATCTTCTGATAAGATTCTCTTTCCATCATGTGTAAGGTTATCTAAATCTACTCCTAAAACTGTCCTAGCATGTTCTCTCGCCATCCCTAAAAACATGTGTCGTGCAGTTTCATCTGCTCTTGCTAAAGGTGATGGGGCAATTAAAACTGAAGAAACACTATCAGGTAGATATAATTCTGAACCCATTTGTTCTGCCTTAGCATATTCACTTGCAACAAGATGAGCCTTCTTATCTGGGTGAACTCCATTTCCTAAAAAAGCACGTTCACCTTCTCCACCTAAAACTGCTGTAAATGGACCAACTAATAAAGAATCTCTTGCTGCTAAATGTCTTCTTAAATGTAATACGTGTTCTCTCATATTACCTTATTTCGTAACTTTCTTTAAAAAGACTTCTGCTATTTTCATAAACAATTTAAACTCAAGTTTAAATCAAACAACCCATGAAAGCAATAATCCTTGCAGCAGGCATGGGAACTCGATTAGGGAAATACACTGAAAATCTTCCTAAATGTATGCTAAATTTTGCTGGAAAAACTATTCTTGAAAGACAAGTGGAAACTCTTAGAAATGCTGGTATTACAGATATCACAATTGTAAAAGGATATATGCCAGAGGAAATAAATATTTTCGGAACAAAAACGTACATTAACAATGATTACAAGAATACAAACATGGTAGAAACACTTTTTTGTGCTGAGGAAGAGATGAATGAAGATATTCTTGTATGTTATGCCGATATTATTTACGAACCAAAAGTGTTACAAAAAGTAATAGAAAGTACTGCAAAAGTTGGAGTTGTGGTTGACACAGATTATTGGGATTATTGGAGCGCAAGAGCTGACAATCCTGAAGAAGATATGGAGAGTCTTGTTATAGAAAACAACAAGATTATTGATCTTGGTAACACTACATGTTCAAAAGAAGAAGCAGAAGTGAGATATGTTGGATTAATTAAATTCTCTAAAGAGGGAATAGATGTATTAAAACGAGTATATCATGAGAATAAAGTAAGACATTTTCATGTAAATGAACCTTGGTTACGTTCAAAATCATTTAAGAAAGCATATATGACTTGTATGATACAAGCAATAATTAATTCTGGACAAGATGTAACACCAATCACTACTCAAAGAGGTTGGTTAGAGTTTGATACTGTTGAAGATTACGAAAGATATTCTTCTTGGAAAGAACAGAATACCTTAAATCGTTTTATTGGTGGTATTTAAACTTCTTTTTCACAACGTTTTTAAACGTTTTAAATCAAAAAATGAAATATTGTAATTGAAAAAATAACAGAGGAGTTATAAAAAAAGTGGCGAAAAAAACTGAAATAATTGTTACTCTTGGTCCATCAACTAATAAGGAAGAAGATCTTCGAAAATTAAAGGATAAAGGAGTAAATTTTGTAAGAGTCAATATGTCTCATTCTTCTTTAGAAGATATGGAGTATTTTATGAAATTAGCTAAAAAGGTAGGTATACCTTTTGTAGTTGATTCACAAGGATCACAAGTAAGAACAGGAGATTTAAAAGAAAATCAAATTAAACTTCAAGAAAATGATGTTGTTAAGATATATACAACTGAAATTGTTGGAGATAAAGAAGGAATGTGTCTCAAACCTGTTTCAGTAGTTCCCCAATTAGAAATTGGAGACTTAATTCATATTGATTTTGATTCAGTCACATTAAGAATTTCTGATATTTCAACAATTAATGAAGGTTATATTATAGCAAGAACTATTACTGGTGGAACTTTAGGGAAAAACAAAGCAATTATCGTTGATACCTCTTCTCAGAAACCAATTGTGTTACCAACATTGTCAGAGAAGGATTATGGTGCAATCCAACTTGGTTTGAAGTATGGTGTAGGACACATTGCAGCATCTTTTATGAGATCAGGGAAAGCTGTTGATGAAGTCAGAAACGCAACTCAGAATACTATGAAGATTATTTCTAAAGTAGAATGCATAGATGGACTAGAAAATCTTAATGAAATAATTGATAGATCTGATTATTTACTTATTGATAGAGGTGATTTAAGTAAAGAGATTCCTATTGAAAAAATTCCTTTTACTCAAAAAATTATTCTTAACAGAGCTAGAAAAAAAAATACTGGGGTATTTGTTGCTACAAATTTGTTAGAATCTATGACAAATAATAGAATGCCTACTAGAGCTGAAGTTCATGATGTCATTAATACAATTATTGATGGTGCTACTGGATTGGCCTTAGCTGGAGAAACAGCTATAGGAAAATATCCTTTATCTTGTGTAAATATGATTAACAAATTAATAAAACATGCACAACTAGCTATTGATGTTGATGAAATAAGAGAGAAAGAAGATGCATTTGTAAATAAATTGGAAGAGAATAATTATCTCTTAGATTTTAATATGTCTTCTTCGTTAATCCCACCTCATGGAGGTAAATTAGTAAGTCGGGTTGCGAAGAAAGAATATGACACCTCAAACATGCCTACAGTTGTTTTAGATGACAACAGACAGAGAGATGTTGAACAGATTGGTATTGGAACCTATAGTCCTATTGAAGGTTTCATGAATAAAAATGCATTTCAATCTGTTGTAAATGACATGCGATTACCAAATGGATTGCCTTGGCCTTTACCGATATATTTAGACGTGCCTGAGAACAAAGCAGATGAATTATCAATTGGACAGGATGTTGCTTTGTTAGATCATTCTGGTAACACTATGGCTATACTTCATTTAAGTGAAAAATACACCATAGATAAAGAAGATACATACAACAAAATGTATGGGACTAATGACTCTTCGCACCCAGGTGTAAGGAATATTATGAACATACATCCGATTATTCTTGGAGGAAAAGTAACTCTTCTTCAAAGAAAAAAGAATGAAAACAAAGAATATGAAATAACACCAAAACAATCAAGAAGATTATTTGAAGAGAGGGGTTGGTCAAAAGTTGTTGGTTTCCACACTCGAAATGTCATTCATAAAGGGCATGAATTTATTCAAATAAATGCAATGGAAGAGAACAATTGTGATGGGTTATTTGTACATCCTGTTGTTGGGAAGAAGAAAACGGGAGATTTTAATGCAAAATATATCATCAAATCTTATGAATTGATGAATAAAAATCATTACCCTAAAAATAGAGTTCTATTTGGAACGTTCTCTACATATTCTCGTTATGCAGGTCCAAGAGAAGCTCTTTTCACAGCACTTTGTCGTAAGAATTTTGGGTGTAGCCATTTTATCGTTGGAAGAGACCACACGGGCGTAGGTAGTTTTTACCATCCAAAAGCATCACACAATATCTTTGATAGATTTCCAGATTTAGGAATTACTCCAGTTAAATTTGACAATGTATTTTATTCTGAGAAATCACAATCACATGTGCATGAAATGGATGACGACACTCATGAAGAAACAGAGAAATTACATGTAAGTGGAACTCAAGCTAGGAAAATGTTTGAATCTGGAGAAAAACCCCCTGAATGGTTCATGAGACCGGAGATTTCTGAGATGATAGTGGGTTATGTTAATAAAGGCGAAGAGGTCTTTGTAAAAGAATGAATAATGGAAGAGTGTTGTGGTTTACCGGATTAAGTGGGTCTGGAAAGACCACTATCTCTTTAAAATTACGTGAAGAACTTGAGAATAAAGGACATAGTGTTTCTATATTAGACGGAGACGTTCTTAGAGAAGAGTTTGAGGAAAAACTTGGTTTCTCTCGAGAAGACATTAAAAAAAATAATGAACGAATTTCTCAACTTGCTCGTAAACATGCAGAATCACATGATATAGTTCTTGTTCCAATTATTTCTCCGTATCAAGAAGATAGAAAGAATGCTAGAGATGTTATTGGTTCAAATTTTATGGAAGTGTTCATTAATTCATCACTTAACGAATGCATTAAAAGAGATGTTAAAGGACTTTACAAAAAAGCGTTAGGTGGGGAGATAGATAATTTTATTGGAATTGCTGAATCTAATCCCTACGAAATACCGCTTAATCCTGAAATTGAAGTGACAACAGAAGGAAAAGAAGTTGAAGAAAGTGTTCAAGATATACTAAAAAGATTATCTTAGGATAGCTATTAAGATAAATTATTCTTTACGTGCAAGAATTACTGTGCTATTTCCAATTTTTCGAAGTAATCGCCCTTTGCCAGAATCAACCTTCTTTTGAAGATATCTATCTAAAGCATGAAAAAATGAATAAAATATCTTGCTTTTTTTACTTAAGTATCCTGCACCTTGTGCACTAATAACATTAAGATGTCTTCCTAGTAATGTGTTAAGCCTCTTATATGACCATGCATTTTTCTTTACAAAACCAACAGATTTGTGATCTTTATAGTACTTATATTTTTTTGTGATGAATTTTGAAAAAGGACTTAATGAAAATGTTATAAGAAGTGCTGGTTGCAATAAAATTGTGTCTTGCCATCTGAATTCATAACGTCGGTTTGAAAGAACATAATAAAGAGACCTAGCCAGCTTAAGTGGTCCATCTAAACTACTAATACCAAACATATTACGTTGACCAAGAATAAAATGGCCCTTTTTCTTAAGAACGCGAGTAGATTCTAAAACACAACGCCCTGGTTTTTCAAGATATTGCATGAAGCCAAGTCCAATTACACAATCAAAACTTTCGTCAGGAAATGGTAATTCTTCAACATTTCCTTCAACAAATTTATAGGTCCCTTCTGATTTGATTGAAGCACAGTTTATTCGAGCAATATCAAGAAGTTTTTGTGATACATCTATACCAACAACAGAATATCCTCTTTGTAAAATTTTTGCCGAAGTAACTCCTGCACCACAACCAAGGTCTAATATTTTTGCTCCTTTTGGTAATGAAAGGGAATCGAAATACTGAAGTAATTTATTTCACGAGCTCTTAATCTGTTTCCATTATAATTATCTTGCTGATAAAAGTAATCCCATTGATTCAAATTAATTTCATTGTTCCACTTGTAAACAGAACGATCTAATTGGTTATACCCCATATTGCATTTTATTAAGGGGTGATATTTAAAGGTTATCGAATTAAAGGCTACGTCTGGAATAGAGCGTTTTGGTATACTAGCGCCCTGTCGTAGACGAGGCGGGTACTCTGTAAGGGTACGAATCCGCCGTGCTCTAGTATACAAATTAGTGTTATTCCGGATGAAGCCTGAATTGAAGATAAAGATACATAACATTTAAAAGAGAAAATGTTAAAGCAAACTGATGATGAATTGGAAAGAGCTAAAGTATGCATTTAGGGTGTACACACCAAAAAGTATCCTTTTTAACATGGCTTCAATAATTACAAGTGATTTTGTAATTGTATCCTTTCAAAAATGTGGAAAAACATGGGTACGAGTTATGCTTTCAAAGATTCTTCAGGAAAAATATAACATTAAGAATATTAAACTAAATCTTCAAGAAATGACTTGGTTTACAAAAGCACCAAACATTCTTATCTCTCATGGCGGAAGTACAAAAGATAATAATAAAATTAAGTTTGAGAAAATATTTAGAAACAAGAAAAAAATTCTTCTTTGTAGAGATCCACGAGATATTGTAGTTTCATTATTTCATGGTTCTAGAACTAGAGATAAAGTATATGATGGTGACAATATCTCTACATTTATACGAGACCCTGCATGTGGTTTTCCAAAAATTATTGCCTTTATGAACAAATGGGCAGAAGAATATCAAAAAAGACCACAAGATTTTATTAGAGTAAGATATGAAGATCTCAAAATTGATACAAAAAGTGAATTACAAAAAATGACACAATTTATGGGTATTAACGCGTCAGAAGAACTCTTACATAAAACGGTAGAGTTTGGTTCCTTTCAGAATATGAGAAAAATGGAAATGAAAGAAGAAATTAATGATTATAGAATGAAATCAGGGGACAAAAATGATCCAAACTCATTCAGAACACGTAAAGGAAAAGTAGGAGGATATAAGGACGAACTTTCACAAGAAGATCAAGATTATATTAATAATCAAGTGAAAGAAAACCTTGACAGATTTTATGGATATCACTAAATTTTAAAGCCAGATTATTTTTTACTTACTACGTTCGCATTTTTATTAAATATGCTCAGCAAGGTCTTTTTGTCTTCAGATGAAATCTCTTTAATCAAAAACAATATTCCAAAGTAAAGAATTAAGTAGAGAGCCATTCCAAGAATTACATTATTTAAACTAAAATAATGAGACATAATACCTATAATAACGCAGCTAAACAATATATTTCTCAAAGATTTTTGTGGGATTATTCTTCCAAAGAAACGATAGATTACAACAATTGAAATTAAAAGACTGATTAAAGATCCAATTAACAAAGAAATTCCTGCTCCAATCATCCCTTGCATTGGAATTATAGTATAACTTATCAACACGGTAAAGATTAGAGACACTATGGATATTTTCATTGCTGTTCCTGGTTTTCCCACCGCAATAAAAAATGAGGCAAAAACCATAACGACAGAAAAAATAAAAAATGCCAAAACTAAGTAAGGAAGTACAGAAGATGCTGGCTGGAATACATTAGAATAAAGCAATTCTATTATTGATTTTGAGTTTGTTATAGTAAGAATCACAAACGGTGCTAAAACAAGAAACATATAACGAAAAGATTTTTTAATATATTTTCTAACTAAGGGCATGTTTTTTGCTTCAAATGCGCTAGAGATAGAAGGGATCATAGTAAATACCAATGCTGAAGCAAGAGTAAAACTTACTCTTGCTAACGTCGTTGCTGAAGTATAATACCCAATAAGTGCATCATCTACCCAATAATGTTTTAAGAGGAACAATGGAATTTCCAGATTAACTGTGTTGAAAACATAAAATAAAGAAATAGGTACAGAGAAAAGAAACAGTTTTTTAGTATTTAATGCTAGCGGAGATTTATTCCTTCTAATTCTAAATATATAATATATGGCTACAATCGTAGCTAGTAAAGGACCTAAAGCATATCCTGTTAATGCGCCAAGTATCCCATATCCAAAGTAAACTAGTAAAAGAGCAATAATTAATTTCATTATAGAATGAAATGCTTCTAATAATGCTTGAGTTCTAAACCTTCTCTTACCTCCAAGATAACCCTTAGTAATAACTACATATGCACTCAAAGGTATCAAAATAAATGAAGAATAAAACATATTATTTGTTAAACTTGGGTCATTGAAATATCCACTTAACAAACCAGAAAAAAGATAGTAAAGAGCGATACAGATTGCTGTTAAGATGAACTGTAAATGTAAACCTGATTTCAGAATACCAACATCATTCCATTTTCCTTCTGAAACATATTTTGATACCGACCTGTTTACTCCTGTAGCAAAAATTGTCTTTGCGATTAGAAAAAAAGATAGTATTAAACCAAAATCACCATAAATAGAAGGCCCCATTAACCTTGCTAAGGCTATATGTACCCCATAACCAGATAAAGAGGTTACAAACTGTGCAAGCATAAGAAAAAAAGTACCCCTAACAACAACCCCCATTTATACAATCTCCGTGTTTTTTCTTAGTTGACGATAAAATTTTAGAATTAAATCTCCTGGCAGTGCAACCAAATACACCCACAACGAATAATGGGGAAACCCTAACAAAGATGCCCAAAATAAAAAATTAAACAAATACTCAATCCTAAGAACCATATACACCACTTTTTTCCACGATGATATATGCTGAGACTTTATTGAAAAATTCATGAAGTTATGGCGACTTTTCTCCGAATACCAAAGAGGATTTAAGGTAATTGCTTTATTTAGAAGAAAAAAAAATGCACAAGCTATACCAATAACAATGTAAATCAAGTCAGAAGTATATCTGGCACAACCAATACCCAACATTATAAACATCAAAGGGTTTGCAACATAATGGCCAACATAGTCTAAGTATACTCCTAAATTGCTTTGTTGTTTACGAAACCTAGCCATGATCCCATCCGTACAATCTAGCACGAAAAACAATTGAAACAATAATACTGAAAGAAATATTGATTTTTTTGTTCCAAAAATAGAAATACAAGAGGATAAAATTTGTCCAATTATCCATATTACTGTTACTTGATTTGCAGTTATATTTGTAAATAAAAATATTTTTGCAGGGTAATATGCCAAGTAATCAACTAGAGAGTATAATAAATCTCCTCTTTTAACATATGTTTTTTCTTTAATTTCTTGTATTGAAAAAGTCATTTTATCCTCTCATTACTAGATTTTTTACTAAGCCCATATATTTCTTTTCAAAACCAATAGTACAATTTCCTTGCTCTAGGTGGAATTGAACTGCTAAAATTTTTTTATTCAAATTAAAAATGCCTTCAATTTCTCCATCATCTGAAAAAATGAATGGGGTTAACCCACTTCCCAAAACATCAATTACTTTTCTGTGGTAACTATTAACGCTAGCTTTATTTATTCCTAACAAACCTGTGATAGTTACATTATGTATATTAATATGTTTTCTAAAGACAAACCTCTTTGCTAGTGCAGATGTTAGAAATTTAATATTTCGCTTGCTATGGTTCTCATTCCATTTAAGAGTACCTCCAAAAAATCCGTTTATACTCCACATCCCACAACAAACACCAAATAGTGGGAGGTTATTTTTAATAGCAAAGTCTATTGCTTTTAATTCAAATTTTCTAATTTCTTTAGTATAATATTGGTAACCTCCTGAGATTAGTAGTGCTTTAATACCAAGACTCTTAAAGAAATTATTAAAATCAATATCTTCATGAAATGGGATCATTATTAATTCATAGCCATAACGTTTCCAAAAATCAACATATTTCTTTTCAATACAAAAAAAAGAACCGTCCTTATTAGACATGTGCCTTGGAGTTATTGCTATCTTAATCATTTTTTTTACATATAAATAAAAGGTTATTTGCAAAATAGTGTCTAAAAATATTGTTAATAAAATTTTTTGACTTACGCATCCCCTTAAATTTTTTTATAATTCTATAATTATAACATGAAATTAAATAACTTAATGTATGCTCACAATACCAACAGGTGTGAAATTTATTACATTTAAACGGGAGATAGCCAATTGATCTTGCATTTGGAGTTACAATAACCAATAACCCATCTTTTTTTAGATGACGAGACATATTTTCTAAGAATTTCCCTGGGTTGTGGATATGTTCAATTACATCTCCTGCAATAATAACATCAAATCTTTTTTTAAATGAAATGTTCTCTGCATTTCCTTTAATAATCTCTGGAGAGTTGCTTTCAATATCAACACCAACTACAGAATTTGCTCTCATTTTTATTTTTGAGTACAATGTCTTTGGTTTTATCAATGAGCCTTGCTCAGCACAACTTCCAATATCTAAAACATTTTTTCCTTTTACAATATTTAGTATATAGTCTTCACAACTTTTCATTTTGTTGCCTCCAATATCCTAATTTTTGTGTAAAAAAACTTAACCCCAATAGAGGAATCATAATAAATAATTTAGGACTTCTCCAATATTTTTTAATCATATTTTTCGTACTCCACACACGGAGTTTGTAAAATGAACCAAGTGAACTTACATGTTGTTTAAAAAAATAACTTCCCCTCCCCCGTGTGTAATGCCAGTGTAAGAACGTCTTTAAATCTTTTCTGGGTTTATGATACATAATCATTTGTGAGTTATATTTTATTTTAAGTCCATTTTCAAGAACTTTCATTGAAAGATATACATCATCCCCTGTAATTGTTAATTTCTCATTAAACGCACCAAAACCAAGGATTGTTTCCTTTTTGAAAGCACAATTACCACCGGCTAAATGGTCTGTGTAACCTTCTTTACTAACATGCCACATATTTTCAAAACCAAGATGGGCACCCCCAGGATATCCTAATCCAGAGATACAATCCCCAAGAAATGTTGAATGAGGTATTTTGGTATTTCCCGTAACAACAGTTTCTCCTTTTGTGTGTATTTGATTGTAAATTTCCTCAACCCAATTTGGTGATGCATAACAATCCGCATCAATAATTGCAACAATGTCTGCTTTGGAATTTGTAATTCCTACATTTCTCGCTGCTGATAATCCTTGATGTTCCATGTCAATGACACGAGCTCCGTTCTTTCTTGCTATCTCTGCAGTCGCATCGGTAGAACCATCATTAGCTACTACAATTTCAAAGTCTGTAAATGATTGTTTTTTAAGAGAATCAAAAATTTTTTGTATACAACTTGCTGCATTATATGCACAAATTACTACTGAAACCTTTGGTCGTTGCATACTAACTATTGTTTTCTGTAACCCTTGTTGTAACGTTGTTGTTGGCTTCCAATCTAGTTCTTTACTAATTTTTTCAATAGAGAATACACTTCTTTCTATGTCTCCTTCACGTTCTTCTTCATGCTTTGGTTTTATTTTAGTTCCAATGTTTGATTGAATTTTGTTAAATAGTTCTACTATGGTTATTTCTTCTCCAGAGCCTACATTATATTGCCCCTCTCCCTTTTCTAAAGCCAAGACTATTACTCTCACAACATCACTTACATACACAAAATCCCTTGTTTGATTCCCAGAACCAAAAATAAGAGGTGTTTTATTCTGTAACAACGCATGTGTAAATATTGCGACAACGCCACCCTCTCCAGAAAAATCCTGACCAGGACCATAAACATTAGCTAAACGAAGTGAGATGTATGGAACCGTTGACTTTTTAAGTAATTGATAAAACTTATTTTTATTTGTACCATAAGGAGATACTGGATTACACGGATGTTCTTCATTTATAGGAAACTGGTATGGTTGACCAATTTCAGCTGCTGTATTTGTATAAATAAATTTCTTTACATTATATTTTTCTGCTAATCTTAACACATTAAGACTTCCTTCAAGATTTGTCTTTCTATCAAAATCTGGGTCTAATACTGAATTTGGAACACTTGTTTGAGCTGCAAGATGTATTACAGAATCTACAGGAAATAGTCTTTCAATTTCTGGTGAGATTATGTCTTGAATAAAATATTTTGCTCTTTTATTATTACCTGTAAATAAATCTACTACTATTACCTCATGACCTTGCTGAACTAACTTGTTAACTACATGAGTTCCAATAAACCCGGCTCCTCCGGTTACAAGGATTCTCATCTACCCACCCCATAATAGGTAAATCCATTTGTTTGATTTTTGTGGTATATATTTCTGCCATCAAATAATACTTTATCTACCATGGTGTTACTTAATTCTGCAAAATTTATGTTTCTAAATTCATCCCATTCCGTTGCAAGAATAATTGCGGATGCTCCGTTGGCCGCCTCTTGTGGTGAAGAATGATGAATAATTCTATCCCCAAATGATGTATTTGAAACAATTGGATCATATACATTAACTCTAGCTCCATTATCTAATAGCCATTGAATTAAAAGAAATGAAGGTGCTTCTCGTACATCACTTGTCTTTGGTTTAAAACTTAAACCCCATACGGCAAAAGTCTTTCCTTGAATATGGCCAAAATGGTTTTGTATCTTTGTTGCAAGTATCTGTTTTTGTCGTTTGTTTAAATAATCTACTTCATGTAGTAATTTTGCTTCATAGCCCTTATTCTTTGCTACTGTTACTAACGCCCTAATATCCTTTGGGAAACAGCTTCCTCCATATCCAATACCTGCATTTAAAAATTTTGGACTTATTCTATAATCATTTCCCATCGCTTTTGATACCGTTTTAATATCGGCTCCAACAGTATCACAAATATTTGCAATTTCATTAATGAAACTAATCTTTGTTGCAAGAAATGAGTTGTTTGCATACTTTATCATTTCACTTGTTTCCCAATTTGTTTCAATTACTGGTAAATAAGGTCTTGCTAATCCAGAATACATCTTTCTAACAAGTTGAGTTGCTTCTTGGTTCTGTGAACCAATTACAATCATATCTGGATGTGTAAAATCATGAACGGCATTCCCCTCTTTAAGAAATTCTGGATTTGAAATAATATGTGTTTCAGAAGTTGGATTAATTTGTCTTATTCGTTCCTGGCAGTGATTAGCAGTTCCGGGAGGCACAGTACTTTTGTTAATAAGAACTTTAAATCCGCTTGACTTTGCAACAGTGTCAACTACAGATAAGACATATTGCAGATTAGCACTTCCATCTTCTGCCATTGGTGTTCCAACACAATTGAAAATAATTGGTTTAAGTGCTAAAGAAGTATCTGTAGAAAAATGTAATCTCCCCTTATTCTTATTTCTTTGAACTAACTCTTTCAGCCCAGGTTCATAGAATGGAATTTGTCCATTTTGAAGAGATTCAATCTTATTTTGATCAATATCTACACAATATACGGAGTGCCCAAGGTCTGCTAAAC
Organism: uncultured Methanosarcinales archaeon; assembly: GCA_964510085.1. Lineage (GTDB taxonomy): Archaea > Nanobdellota > Nanobdellia > Woesearchaeales > GW2011-AR9 > CAZEAB01. The sequence goes on from CAZEAB010000001.1 coordinate 21,648, forward strand.
ATGCACCTGTTACAAGACCAACGTATCCAGTACCAAAAATACCTATTTCCATAGGTAAAATTGACTATAACGAGGTTAAAAAGGTTATGCAAAACAAGGAGTACTATTATTCTTCCAAATACTCTATTTCTTCCTCAGAAACTCGTCTCACGGGCTTCTCAAACTTCAGTTCTTCATATGCCTGTGCTACTAATCCTGGAGTTCTTCCTATAATAAAAATACCTTTACCTAAAAGAGGGTCAAATCCCCAGTCAGATAATAAAATGGCAATTAATCCATCAACATTCATGTGAATTTTCTTACCCTTAACTTCTTCAAATGCTTGCTCTATTGCATCTTTGAAATGCAGATTCTGAGATGCATATCCTATTTCATTCATGGTTTTTAACAGCCATTGAACTCGAGGATCTCCTTGTTTGTAATGTTTATGACCAATCCCATAAATAACTTCACGATTGGTTAACATTTCTTTAAATTTTGATAATAGTTCATCTTTTGATACATCTTTAAGGGACGCAATCATCTTCATAGCATTTTCCATAGCACCACCATGATAATTTCCAATGCTTAATATCCCACCACCTACAGCTGTATTAAGTGAATTTCCACCAGAAGCTACAAATCGTGTAGCCATGCTTGAAGTCGTACCCATTCCATGATCAATAACACATGTAAGAATTTTTTCAAATAAGATACTCTCCTTTTCATTCGGCTTCCTTCCAGATAACTCTAAGAAAACTGCGTCTGTAAACCTACCTTGAATTAAACTAGACAATTTCTCTCCTCGAATGTCTACATCATTCTCTTCTATCTTTGATATTCTTGTTTTAAATTGCATTTTCAAGCGCTTCTTTCATTAACTTACCAACATTGTGATGTACTTCTGCTATAATAACCCCTGCTTCTTTAAGAAGTTTTACTTTATTTTTTCGAGTTCCTTTATCTCCCTCAATAATAGCGCCAGCATGTCCCAAGGAAACATTATGAATTTTATACTTCTCAACAAATACTCCTGAGATAAAAGCCACAATAGGTTTTGTAAATTTTTTCTTCATCAAATACGCTGCAAGTTCTTCTTCAGCAGTTCCACCAATTTCCCCAAATAAAACTATCCCTTTCGTTTCTGGATCTTGTTCAAATTCATCCATTAATTCAGCAAACGTTGTTCCCATAATAATATCTGCACCAATCCCTAATACAGTAGATTGTCCTAACCCTGCTTGTTTCAAAACAAGTGATGTTTCACACGCCATTCCACCACTTCGTGAAATCACTCCAATTGAACCAGGAGTAAACGCAATCTTTGACTTCCCACCTGCAATGGCACCACATTTTGATTTTCCAACGGAATAAATACCAACAGATGTTGCACCAATAATCCTACTTTCTTTCTGCTCTGCTAATGCAAAACAATATGCCATATCATGAACTGGAATATTTTCAGTAATAATATTAATTAACTTGATACCTGCTTCAATTGCTTCAACAATTGCCCCTTTTGCAAATTTTGGTGGTACTAAAATAACTGTTGCATCAACTTCTGGAGCTTCTGAAATACTGTTAAATACAGGAACACCAAACACTTCCTGCCCACCTTTCCCGGGGGTTACTCCTGCAATAACCTTTGAACCTGCTTGTAACATCTCATCGCACGTTCTCTGTCCTTGCTTTCCAGTAATTCCCTGAATAAGGAATCTTGTATTTTCATTAATCAGTATTGCCATAATTAATCCCTTTATAGTTCTTATATTTTTTTATTATTTCACTATGAATAAAGCCATTTGTTACAACTATACCATTTTTATGAGATACATCTTTTGTATTGTACAATAATTCATTGCCTTCTAAATCAGTTATCATACCTCCTGCTTCTGTAATTATAATAGATGAAGCAGCAGTATCCCATTGATTCATTTTATCAGTAGTTGTTAAATATAATTCGGCATCTCCTTCTGAAACTGCAATTACCTTAACGCTACTCCCTTTTGGACTCCATTCCTTAAGGGATAAATTTTGAAAAAATTGTTTTTCATATTCTATTAAATGACTTCTACTAACAACGGCTTTAGAATCAGATATGTCATTTATATCGCTAACCTTAAGATGCCTCCATCTTCCATCTTTATATTGATATGCCCCCTTACCTTTTTGTGCTACACAAATACGATTTACAGCCGGTTGATATATTACTCCTAGAAAACACCTTCCTTCCTCAATTAGTCCAATCATAATAGTAAATTCATCATTCTTTTTTATAAAATCAGAAGTGCCATCAAGAGGATCAATTATCCAAATTCTACTATGATTTAATCTATTTCCGTCATCCTTTATTTCTTCTGAAAGAATGGGGTAATTTGTTTTAGAGAGATGATTTATTAATATGGTGTTACTAGCAATGTCCGCTTCAGTTAAAGGTTCTTTTTTATCCTTGTAGGACACAGAAAATCCTTCATGGTATATCTTCATCATTGCATTACCTGCTTCTAAAGCTGCATCTACTGCAATAGATGCTTCGGCAGATAATTGAGGCATTTCTGAATTTATTTTATAATTGTTTGATAATTCTACCATTTCTTTTGCTGTTTCTGTTAATGGAGTTTTATCATCAAAGTAATGTATATCTAATCCGTGCTCTTCTTTTGCTTTCATCATAGCGTCTCGAGCTTTTTCCCATTCAACTCCAACTCTTCTTATTAAAATTGGAAACGTAGGTTTCTTTTCAATTAAGACATTCAGAACCCCTTGTAATGTTTCATAAATATTAGTGAAATTAGCAACAACTCCTGCAACCAGTAAACCTTTTAATCCTTCTTTCTCTAATACAATTCTTGTTAACTTTTCAACTTTCTCTTGGGGAGGATTTCCACTATATTCAGTTAAATTTGCTGGTTTACCCCCAAATTCTATTAACGCATCCATCAAAGTCATAGTAGCGCCACCACCAGATGTAAGAATTGCAATATCACCATCCAAATCAATAAATGTCTTACCAGCAACACCTCTATGATCATCTTTATCAATTAATCTCGCTCTAATTTCTCTATCTGTTGCTTTTCTATTATCAGTTCTTTCTTCAAATGGAATCTTCCATCGATGTTTTGCATCATCATCTAATACAACAACTGCATCAACAGCAATGTACGAATTGTGAGATTGTACTAATGGGTTTATTTCAATCATACGACAATCATTCTCAATAAAACAAGTGTATAGTTTCTTCATCAATTCAATTAATTGAGGGTTCTCTGTTGGAAATTCTGTTAGACCTTTCAAATAATCAATTTCAATAGTCTTAATCTTACCTGTTTCACGAAGTTCTTCAATATCCACTCCACCTTCTTCACTAAAAATAAGAACTGGTTTTCGTGTACTGGTATCAAACATCATTCCTAAATACAGTTCATTTTCAATATTGATTTTTTCGTCGAGAAGTATTTCGGAGATTTCTTCGTTAAGAAAAGTATTTCCTAAGAATTGTTCTGCAACATGTTTTGCTTGTCCTTTGCTTGATACAGGGATTATTCCTCCAGCTTTTCCCCTACCACCAGCAAGAGTTTGCACTTTGAGGATTTTTTCTTCTGAGAATTCTGATATTTCAGAACTGTTTTTTATTAATATTCCCTTACTTATTGGAATACCTGCTGAAGAAATAACTTGTTTTGATTCAAATTCCTTTAGTTTCATAATATCTCCTTGATTCCTCTAATTGGTCTATGCTTCCAATATCAAACCACTTTCCAATAACGTTCTTTCCATAAACAGTTTCCCTTTCAGATAAAAAGCTTATGAAATTACCCGGACTATCCCACTTATTTTCCTTAAGAGCTTCTGAGAACATGCAAAGATGATCTTTTGTTAAACCATAAACTAATGTAGAAGCTAAAGTTGATTCCGGTTGTTCTGGTTTCTCAACAAAATTAGATATTTGATTCTGTTCATTTAATGATACAATCCCCAACTTTTTTGCTAATTCTATATCTTTAACATCATTAAGTAATATTGAAGAACCTTTCTCTTGGAAAAATTGAATGAACTCTGTAAGATTATCTTCAAACAAATTATCCCCTCCTATAACCAATAAATCATCTTGAATATTATGTTGTTTTACAACAAATTCCATGTCCCCAATAGAACCTAATCTGTCTTCATTTGAATTAGTATTATCATTTACTAATGTAATGTTTTGATATGGATTCTTTTGTAACCATTCACTAAATTGTGGGTAGAAAAAGTTATTTGTTACCACAAATATTTCATCCACCATTTGTAACTTATCTAAGATATGTCCTAAGATTGCCTTTCCACCTACTTCCAGAAGCGGTTTAGGGGTGTTTAATGTTAATGGATATAGCCTAGTTGCGTATCCTGCACAAAGGATTAGTGCTTTCATGTACAGAAGTACTTTTATCTTGTTTAAAAGATTTGTGTAAAAGAATATACAATATAATTTTAATAACTATGTAATTAATAGTAGTTATGAGAACAATATTTGTTATATTAGTATTCTTATTACTTTCTCTAAATGTGTCCACCTCTAGCGAATTTGATGTCATTCTTATTCCAGGACAGGGTTTGGATAAACATGGTGAAGTTCCAAGCGGAAAAGCAGGAGTTGATGTCAAAGATAGGTTACATTTAGCACTATATTTGTTTGAAATGCAAGAAGAAAAACCAGTTATTATAGTTTCAGGATATGGAAAGAGATTTCTCCCTATAAAAAGAACTGAAGCTGAAGTAATGTATGAGTATATTAAAGAGAATGTGTCACAATTAGGCTATGATCCTAATGAGTATGTTGTTAAGGAAATGTCAAGTCACCAATCTATAGAAAATATATATTTCTCTAAAAAGTTACTTGATAAGGATAGTAAAGTATTAATTTTACCTGCAGCACGTTCTTTTCTAAGAGTAAAATATATTTCTAACCATTTCTTGTATGATTATGATATTTCATTCTATTCTTTAACCACTCAAACTGTGTCTGAAGTGATACATGATATCCCAGTAACCCTTTTTACTATTGCTGTTTTACAAGCTCCAACCGAGTATGGTAAATTTCTTGCTGCTCGAGGAGCTTTGATAATAATTGATAAAGTTGTAAATGGTAATATTCATTATGATTATCATTATAAAGAATAAAGAAAAAAGAGTGGACAGCTTACCAACATTTCCTGACGCAGATGTCACGCCATCTGAGAGGCGGACACTCATTTCATTCGTGAATAAGAAAAAAGAGTGGACAGCTTACCAATTTTCCCGCGAAACGCAGTACACATTGATACGGAAACGGTCTTAACTGCCAGGTTCGAGATGTGTCTGGGTGAACCCCGCCCCTATGGCCGTCCGATATGCTTTGTAAAGAGGGAGTTTATAAGGTTTTTGGTTGAATTTGGCATTCACAATCCTTATAAACCACAATTAAAGGATTCTACGAAAGAGAATGGTTGATACAGCAATTATCTTAGCAGGTGGATTAGGTACAAGACTTAGACCGTTAACAAATACTATTCCAAAACCTTTAGTTCCCATTTTAGGAAAACCACTTCTTCATCATATCATTACCAATCTAAAAAAACATAATGTAAAAAACATTATTCTCTCAATCGGATATAAGGCAGACATAATCCAAAATTATTTCGGAGATGGTTCTCAACTTGGTGTAAACATTTCTTATTGTGTTGAAAACGAACCATTAGGAACAGGAGGAGCTATTAAAGAAGCTGCTAAGAATCTAACAGAACCGTTCATCGCATTAAATGGGGATAACCTCTCTGATTTTAATTATACAGAATTAATACAGCAACACAAAGAGAATCAAACCCCTATCACATTAACCCTATTTCCAGTAGAAGATGTAACTCAATTTGGTATTGCCGATCTCAACAACAACATCATCAAACAATTTATTGAAAAACCAACCGTTGAAGAAGCTCCAACTAATTTAAACAACGCGGGAGGATACATAATTCATCCGGAGGCGCTCAAGATTCTCCCAGAAGGAAAATCCTCAATAGAAAGAGATTGTTTTGAGAAACTTGCTCTAGAAGGAAAGTTAGGAGCATATACACATGAAAGCCAATGGTTCCCTACAGATAATATGGAACGATACAGGAAGGCGTGTGAAGAGTTTACTCCAAATATAAACCTAAATAACAAAAGGGTAATAATTGCAGATGTTGATGAAACTATCTGTGAAACATGTCAAGAAATTTCTCCAGAAATGGCAAGTACAATTAATTCGTTGATACAAAAAGGATATCAGTTTGCATTTATTTCTGGAACAGGTGTAGGAGAATTACAACGAATGTTATCTTCAAAATTACACCAAGAACACCACATTCTTGGTACTACAGGAACAAATTACACCCACATGAGATATAATCTAGGAAATGAAAAATATAATTATTCTTTCACAGTAGAAGAAAAAGAAGAAATAATTACTGCATTCAATAAATTAATTTCCCACTTTAAGATAGAATCTATGACAACTAAAGAGGACCAATTACAAGATAGAGATTCACAAATTACTTTGTCTGCTATTGGAAGAAAAGCGCCAATTGAACTAAAGAAACAATATGATCCTGATGGGAATAAACGCCAAGTATGGGCGGAGTTTATGAGATGTGAACTAGGAGAAGACAAATATGATTTTAAAATTGGTGGAACAACATCATTAGATGTTACAAAGAAAGGGTTAGATAAAGAATGGGGCATAAAGAAATTTGCAGAACACCATAACATTCCACTAAATTCTATATTATTCTTTGGAGATAAGATATATCCTGGAGGCAACGATTTCCCTGCTTCAAAAATAGTAGATTGTGTTTCTGTAAAATCTCCACAAGATACTTTAAAACATTTACAGCAATTAGACAATATGGATTAACACAAACTATTTATACATCGTCTTCACCATTATACGAGATGGATGAAAATACTTTAAACAAAATTAAGCGAATCGGTAAAATCGCAGCACAAGTTAGAAGAGAAGGTGCTGCCAAGTTTGTACCTGGTGCATCTGCTCTAGAGATAATGGATTTCTGTGAAGATAAGATTAAATCTTTAGGTGGGCAAATTGCATGGGCACAAATGGCTTTAAACGAAACAGCTGCCCATTATTGTCCTGAAGAAGATGATACTACAACACTTAAAGAAGGAGATTTAGTAAAAATTGATATTGGAGTTCATGAAGATGGTATTATTGCAGATAATGCGATGACTGTTGAAGTTGGAAACACAAATAAGTACAAAGATATGATCAAAGCATCACAAAATGCGCTAAAAGCAGCAATTAAACTTGTTGAACCCGGAAGACAATTATGGGAGATAGGAGAAGCACAATCGTCTGAAGCTGAAGCACTTGGATTTAAAACTGTTAAAAATCTTTGTGGGCATACTCTTGGCCCTTATCAAGTACATGCAGGAGTTTCAATACCCTCTTACAATAATAAAGATAAAACAGAATTACAAGAAGATTGGCAAATTGCAATTGAACCATTCGTTACAGATGGAAGAGGTATGATTAAGGGAAAAGGAAAATCTACCGTTTGGATGGTGGAAAAAGAAAAGGGAACAAGGTCCCCATATGCAAAGAAAATTCTTGAAGAAGTAAAACCCTTAAATGGACTTCCTTTTACAAACAGGTGGCTTACCAGGAAGTTTGGAAAAGCTCCAACTGCACTTGGATTACGAGAATTGGAACGATCTAACATTATTAATTCATTTCCACCTTTAGTTGAAGTAGATAAAGGGATGGTTGCACAGTTTGAACATTCTATGATTGTGAAGAGCAAGCCTCTTGTGTATACAAGACATAAAGACGACAGTTGGTAAAAGTTTAAATAGACATTAATCATTAAAATTACATGAATCTACGTTCTAGTCTAGCAGCTATTGTTCTTGCGGCAGCTATGTTGTATCCTTCTACATCTAATGGAAAAGAGAATCCAGGATATGCATCTGCAGAAGCAGGATATTTTGTTAGATCTGGAAGATGGTATACTACAAAAGCAATTAATTTACAAACTACTAATTTTTGGGGAGGTCTTAGGTTCAGAGAAACATTAACCCCCCGATTTTCAGAAGATGAAAGAGATTTAGTTTTAGAAGATGTTCCAACAGAAGAAAAAACAGAAATCTTCCAAATTGCTGCTGTATTAGGAAGAGAAGAAGATAGGTTACGATTTATCAAAAAATATGTAGAAGGTGGTGTAACCATATACTTAAGTGGAGGAGTTAACTTCACATGGAATGTAGCAAATCCAGATGGCATAGATATTCGAATTACTGAACCAAACATGAGGTTTTTTACAGGAGGAGGTTTACGTGGCCATGCACATCATTCTTTACGATATCTTCCTTTTCCACTTAGTAGATTAGGTATTGGTTCAACACTTCTATTAGAATACCAAGTTCCTTTTGGTGAAGGAAAGAGTGGTTTAGCATACTCATTAAATGCAACTATTTCGTATGGACACGGGGAATAATCCAATACGCTACTACTGCTGAAAAAACTATCACTGCCCAGAATATACCGCTCCCAATAACTCTAAAAGAGAATAATAAAATATTTGCCACCATTATTACAATAAATATCCAAGATATTATTTTTTTCATAATTTCTTCACCGCTTGTGAGACTGAAAGCAATTGTTCGTCTCCTGTTTTCATGTCTCGTAAAAGAACTTTCTTTTTCGCTAATTCTTTTTCGCCAATAATTGCAACGAAAGGAATACCTAAAGAATCTGCATATTGTAAATTCTTACTAACTCCCTTCTTTCCCATCGCAAAGTCAGTTTCTATTCCTTTAGACCTAAATTCTTCTGCAATTTGTAAAGATTCTTTTACAGTATTAATTGGAAGAACAAGTAACCTCGCTGGAGTCTTTATTCCTTCCTTATTCAAAGATTCAATTATAGGAACTAAACCGAATGAAATCCCTACTGCAGGGATAACTCTTCCACCGCCCATAAAGTTACCAACCATATCATCATATCTTCCACCTGCAGCGATTGAAGAAGTTATTTCCCCCTTCTTGAGAAATACTTCAAAAACAGTTCCAGTATAATATGCAAGACCTCTTGCTAATGATACATCGTATTGAATTGATTTTATCCCCATACTCTTACAGTACAAAATAACATCTTGCATTTCTGCAATACCTTCCTTTCCTAAATCTGTTGTAATTTTCTTCTTTAAGTCTGAAAATGTAACTTTTTCTGTAATAATTGAAAAGATTGATTTAATTTGTTTTGAAGAATATCCTCGTTCCCGTAATTCTTTTTCAACACCTTTCTTTCCAATCTTAGCAAGTTTATCTATTGCAATAATTGCATTTTCTTTCTTTTTTATTCCTGCTTGTTCTAAAATGCCGTTCAAGATTTTTCTATTGTTTACTTTAATTACTACATTCATTCCTAATTTAGAAAAAGCAGTATTTGCTAATGCCAATAGTTCAGCTTCAGCAATCATGGATTTTGTTCCAACAGTATCTACATCCATTTGCCAGAACTCTCTTGTTCTTCCTAACTTAATTGGGCCGTCTCGATATACTCTTCCAACTTGAGACCGTTTAAATGGTAACTTTAGTGCTGGGTTCATTGCAACATATCTTGCTAAAGGCACAGTAAGATCAAAGCGCAATCCTAATTTCCTCTTACCTTGATCTGTTAATTTAAACACCTCTTTCATGACATCGCTTTCCTCACCTGCAGCTTCTTTTGCAGATAAAGTTTCAATTCTTTCAATTAAAGGTGTTTCTAATGGTGCAAACCCATATAGATTGAATACTTCTTGTAGCGTATTCACTACATTATTCTTCATTATTTTCTCTTCTGGTGTGAGGTCTTTTACTCCTCTTGCTGTTTGTAATTTCATTTTGTTTATCTCCTTGATTATTTTTTTATTTTATATATCTTACTTAAAAAAGGCCTGTTATCGAGAATTGAACTCGAACTTCTAGAGGGCTGTATAGAAATAAATATCACAGTCTAGCGTGCTACCTTTACACTATAACAAGCAAGAAATTATGTGGGCCTTACGGCTTATGATGATGATTTTTAATAGAAGTATAACTAGCGAAACTAACAGTGAATACAATCACTTCTGGTTTGTGCTATCATAATAGTTAGGAGACAAGCTAGTATATAAAACTTGCTACTGATTAGAAGTTAAAAATGGGGCGACCGCCGAGAATTGAACTCGGATCTCAAGCTTTCCGCAGGAAAGTTCCAAAAGTTAATGGACTTTTGATATTCCACAGGCTTGAATACTAACCGTTATACCACGGTCGCCATAATAAATACTAAAACGATAACCCATTTAAAAAGATTACCTAAATCATCAATACTTTCTGACGTCTTCCCATAGTTACTTTAATTTTATGGGTATACCCTAAGAATTCTCCAGCAACTTGTAAAGGAAATTTGTTGTCGCATTCTATGATTAATTCGCTTGCTTTAAATGCTTTAAGAGGTGGTTTATACATACCAATTAAACCCATAAAGAAACTCATTAATCTCACAACTTTATTTGACCTCATTGAATGAACATTAATTGTAGCTAAACCAAGAAACTTTTTATCATCAGATTCTATAGATCCTAAAAGAGCACGCATTCCAAAACCCAAGTAAGGAATTTTACCTGCAGTTATTGTGACCACATTATCCCACTTTTGTTCTCTACCATCTATCTTTAATGAAAGGTCATACCTAGATGGTTTTGATGCAAACATCTTTATTGTTGCAGAAACATAATCAGAAAAACCACCACCTACTGTTCGTTCTTGTTCATTAAATTTTACGACATCAGCATCCATACCTAAACTAAGAAGGGTTGTTTCAACTGTACCTTTATCCCATTCTAAATTTAGTGCATCTAATTCAACTTCATCAAATGTAAATCTGTTCCTTAGATATTCGAACTTCTTACCTCGATAAAAATAGGAGTAAAACGCATTTCCAGCACCTAAAGGAAAGAATCCTAACGATTTATTATTGAAAATGGTATGATTTAATGCAGCTTCAAAAGAACCATCTCCTCCTGCAATAATAACGTGGTCATACTCCTTAATCTTTGGACCAATTCCTGCAAACATATCTCCCTTCTTTGATAAAATAATTGTTTTTGCTTTTCTTTTTTTTGCAAATTTTCGTAATAACCGTCTTCGATATCTGTGTGCATATCCTCTCGATTTTGTATTTACTAAAATAACCATATTCTCATGTTCTACTTTTCTACCAGTTTTCCTTCTACGACGTAATTTCATTGTATAGACAAACGCATGATGAACGATTGATAGTACTGCCATGACTGACGAGAAAAGTATGAAAATGATCTTCAAATTTGGGAAAACGAATAATGATAAATCAGTAAATAGAATACTAAATATAATCCCAAACTGTAAATAAGTCATTACCTTGCTAAAGATATCAAACCTAACAATGGCATCATCTCGTGCTCCCATCCATTTAATCCACGTAACTACAATATCCCTTGCTACGAACAATAAAAGAAATCCCCCATGAAATTCATTTTGTAAGTAAAATACCACCAGCAATCCAATGATAAATATTTTATGTGAGAACGGATCTAAGATTGACCGTATTTCACCTTTCTTATGAAGGTATTCATGAAGAAATTCTGATAGGAATGCAAGCACTAATAATGAAGTTGCTAACACAATTCTTCCTTGATTAAGGAAGTAAATTATCACTGGTAATAGAAGAATCCTTACTATTGCGATTGTACTTGCTATACTCATTTATGTAAAAAAGACGATTTTGTTTAAAAAACCTACCACTCATTTCTTCCCAGCCAGTATAACATCATCTATCCGAAGAATCATTTCTGCGACATCTGTTGCTGATGTTAATGCCTGCGTTTTTACCTTCAACGGTTCCAAGATTCCTTTAGACCAAGCATCTATCATCTCTCCTGTAAAGACATCTATACCTATCCAAGACTTTTCAGAATGTGCTGAACGTAACTTTGTTATTACATCTATTGGATCTAATCCACCATTCTCTGCGAGAGTTCGAGGAATCATTTCTAATGTCTCTGCATATGCTTCTACAGCTAATTGCTCTCTTCCAGACAAACTACGTGCATACAAACGTAACCCTTTTGCTACTTCCATTTCTACAGAACCTGCACCTGCAACTATCTTTCCATCTTTAATTGCAGATGAAACATCTCCAAGAGCGTCTGTTACAGCTCTTTTAATCTCCTCAGCAACATGTTCTGTACTTCCATTTAATAACAAGGTAACAGCTTTTGGGTTTGAACATTGTTCAATAAGAACCATTTCTTCTTCAGCGATTTTAACTTGCCTTACCATCCCAGCTTTTCCTAAATCACTAGCAGTAACTTCCTTCCAATTATTCACAATCTTTCCACCAGTTGCTCTTGCTAATCTTTCCATGTCACTTTTCTTGATACGTCTACACGCCATTATTCCCATTTTTGAAAGGAAATGTTGAGCTAGTTCATCTATACCCTTCTGAGAACATACTACTCTCGCACCAGTTGATGCAATTGTATCAACCATCTGTCGTAACGATTTTTCTTCCTGTTCCAAAAATTGATTTAATTGAGAAGGGTCTGTGATTTGTATCTTAGCATCTATTTCAGTATTTCGAATTTCTAAAGGCGAATTTAATAATACGATTGAAGCATGTTCAACAGAAGTAGGCATTTCTGGATGTACCCGTTCTTTATCTAATACAATTCCCTCAACTAGTTGATGAGAACCTTCTCCAACAACGTACTCTACTTTAATGTCATCTAATTCAATATTTCGTTGTAATGCTTTTACTACCAATTCAGCTAATGGCCCTTTACGAACTTCTGTTCCTTTTCCGGTCATTGCCGTCATTGCAATGTTTTGTAATAATTGCGTATCTTGAGAAGAAACTGGTTGTGCTAATGAACGCAAAATTCTCTGTGCTTCTGCTTCAGCTAACCTATAGCCTTTTGCAAGTACGGTTGGGTGAATTTTTTGATCTAACAATAATTCTGCTTTCGTAAGCAATTCACCTGCAATAATAACTGCAGTAGTAGTTCCGTCACCTACCGCTGTTTCTTGCGTCTTTGCAACTTCTACCACCATTTTCGCTGCAGGATGTTCTATATGCATTTCATTAAGGATAGTCACACCATCATTTGTAACAGTCACATCTCCTGCAGAATCTACTAACATTTTATCCATTCCTTTAGGGCCAAGAGTAGTACGAACTGTTTGCGCTACAGCCTTCGCAGCCATTATGTTATTTCGTTGAGCGTCTTTCCCTGTTTCCCTCTTCGTATCTTCAGGAAGGATATAGATTGGTTGTGGTTCTGACATAGTATTTTCGGGATATTTTAGTTATATAAAGATTGTGGATACACAAAATATCAATAGAACTACTACATCCGATTACAACAATCTTTATTAACAAGAAAACGTAAAAAAATCCATGTCTCGTATTATATTCTTAGGTACATCTGGAAGTATGGCTGTAACGTCTAAAGGATTACGTAAATCTGGAGGGATTATAATCCAAGCAAATGATGTTCAACTTCATATAGATCCAGGGCCAGGTTCTTTACAATCAGCAAAAGATTTTGGAGTTAACCCAAGCCATACACATGGCATATTAGTATCTCATAACCACATTAACCATTGTAATGATCTTAATGCTATGATTGATACCATTACTCATTCTGGAATAGAACAACGAGGAGTTGTATTAGCAGCAAAGTCTGTTGTAAAGTCAACTGATGAGAGTATTCCATTTATTACTAAATATCATAAAAATCTTGTAGAGAAAATAATTCCTCTAGAAAAGAGCCATAAAGTTGGTATCGAACTAGTAGAAATTCATGCACTTCCTGCAGAACATTCAGACCCAAGCGCTATTGGGTTTAAGATACATTGTCCTAAATTTACAGTAAGTTATACTGGTGATACAAAATTAACAGATGATTTGTTACAAAGTTTGGCTGGAAGTGATTTTGTGATATTAAACGTTCCATATCCTCGAGGAAGAGAATCTGAAAAGAGTCTTAATACAGATGATGCTATTAAAATAATCTCCCATGTACGTCCTAGATTAGCTATCATAACTCATTTTGGATTAGAGATGATAAAAGCAGATCCGTTACAAGAAGCAAGAGATATTCAACGTATTACTGGCGTGCAAACCATTGCAGCGAAAGATGGATTAGCAATAGCACCTCAAGGGTATGGGGAATATAAAAGTCCTATTAAGGGATATGATTGAGTAAGATTGTAAGCCGCTCCAATATGTGAGCGTTTCTAAGATTAAACTTTAATTGTGACAGGGGGAAGGCCCCTCCGGGGATGTCACATTAGAATTCCACCATACTGAAAGTGAACCGGAACTGCTTACAAAAGTAAGTTAAATCAACATCTGCAATATCCAAACAACTCCTAACCCAACAAAACAACCCACTCCAATAAAAGGCATAGCTGGATAAAATTTCTTCTCACTTCCAAACCATAAAAGATATGCTAAACCGCCCATTGCAAATAACGGAATAAGTAACGATTGCCATAAACCAACATCTTTCATAACAATACCTGCAAAGATTAACGGGAACGCTATATCTCCCCCACCAAGCATTGCTACTCTTACCTTTACTGGTGGACCTTTTCTCTTTACTTTCTTTTTTCTTTTAATAGAATACGGAACAAGTAAACCAGCAAAGACCTTTGCCTTAGATTGAGATTTCGCTAACGTAATCATATGTTTAGATTTCCAGACAGCGTATGCATCATAAATTGCGATTAGTATTAAAAGAATTGAAACCGATTGAAGATTAAACCACGGAAATACTAACGTAGCAATACCCCCATAAATAAATAATTCTGTTCCAGTATGAACCCAGAAGTTATCTCTAAACACCTTCCAAATTGCAAATACTAACGCTATTAGAAATGCAATACCTTCTCCTACAAATGGTGCAAATGCAAACGTTAACGCACCAAGAACCGCTAACAGAAACCAAATTCTCCAAATCCAATTAAGATTAAACTTGATGATAAGTAAAGCGATACCTGTTCCAATTAATATTAATATAATAAAGAAGAACGGCATGTTAGTATCTGAAACAGGAGCTTCTACATCTGGTTCTAGGAATACTAAATTATCTGCAGAACTTTCTTGAAGATTTACATGATCATAATATACGATACCTAGACCAATAAATTGTGCTAATAAGAATATAGCAAGCATGATTCCTACAATCTTCTTAGAATGTTTCATGAAGGAAGGAAGTTGGAGGGGGTTATAAAATTATCCAAAATAACTTCCATCCATTTCAAACGATTCCTTCTCAATCTTAGCATACTCCTTAAACAAGGGTATCTTAATCGGAACAGCAAACCGAGTAAAAGTACTAGAAACTAACGCTTCACCTTTATCCAGCGATGCTATATTACGATTATCTGCACTTAAATCTTGTGGTGCTGATTCAATAATGGCTTGCCGTTCTGTATTCATTTCCATTCCTAAAATAATCTTCGTATTCATATTTGCTAAAATGTTCTTAGGAATTTCTGAAGGAATCTGTGTAATGGCAATTAACCCAACTTTAAACTTTCTACCTTCTCGTGCTATGGAATCAAACACATTACTGCCTCTCTCCAACACTTTCTTACCCAATACTCGGGGGGCTTCTTCTAATACAACACTTACCACAGGTTTTTCATCTAACTGACCAATTCTTTTGTAATATTTATACTTATCAAAAATTTCTCCCGTAATTAAACTGCCAACTAAAACTTCAACAGCTCCAGAAAAGAAACTAGTATCAATAATTACAATTTTACCCTCTTCTAAATCCTTACAAATATTTGAAATAGTATTCTCTCCAGCAATTGTATCAAATATTCCCGTACATTGCATCTGCCCGTTTACAAAATCTAAACCTAATAAACCAATCAACTTTCTCTTCACAACAGCTAGTGTATCTTCATGGAATCGAACATTCTCTATTTTCTCTTCTCGTAATAACGCATCTATCCACTCTTCTCCAAATTTCTTGTAATAAACATGAAAACATTGACGTTGTGGGTCTGATAACGAAATAGCGCCAGCAAAATGTTCCGGTTTTAATCTCCGAACATTTATTTTCAAGCTCATAGCACCAGGAGGTGGATTAACAGGAGTATAATATCTAACATTTTCTTTCTTAAGATGGTCCTTCAACCCAAATCCCGTACGACCATAATATTCGTCATGAGGATCTAATACTAACATGCCAGTATAATTTTTATCAATCAAATTCCATAAAATACAACTCATTAAATTACTCTTTCCTTTTCCAGTAGATGCTGGAATTAATACGTGATGACTTAATACTTCCTTCCCTGGAATAAAAATGTCGAAATCCATTTCCTTACTTCCACTTCGTAACTTTCCTAAATAAAAAGGATCTTGAGGTTTTGTAATAAATGCTAAATCTTCCTTTGTAATTTCCCGTACTTTTCTGAAGAATCCTGGTAATTTCTTACATGTTTTATTACCTTTCAAGTTTAAGATTGGTTTTAGAAACGCCAATTGATAATTACGTAAAGAAGAATCCATTATAGAGAAATCTCCTTCCTCAAGATTCATTCCAGCAACCATCTCCAGATTTTGAGAAGATATTTGACTCCCATATTCAAGGTCATACACTTGCAGAATGAATTTGTCTTGATTATCTTCAATAACAACTAACTCTCCCAGTTCAATACTATTTTCTTGCTTTACTCGCATGACAATCTTACTAAAATCTCCCGCAACTACTTGGCCTTTAATCATAGTGAAATTGAATTGATTTTGTTTTTAAGAATTTAGATAGTGAAGAGTTATAAAGTGACTAAAGAAAAATGAGATAATGAGAACAGATCAAGAACAACTTGAAATTTACAGACAAATTGCGAAGGAAACATGGAGAAGTCCAGAAACATTTGTGTTACATTTAGGTAAATTTGGACATTTCTGGTATCCCGGACATAAAGGAAGGAAATTTACTGATGAAGATCACCCTCACTTTGGAAAATGTTTAGGTGGTATTACAGATCCTGGTGGAAGAATTTATTTTTGGAGATGATTCCCCAGAAAGAGAAGAAGCACGAGCAAATCTTGCAAAGGAGTATAAAATTCATTTAATGCCTCAACCAGAGTATACCTTTGCAGTGACAAGAAGAATATGTGAACATTTGCGAGATGATTCAACGTTAAATGATGCAGTTGCGGGTTTTAAAGTCAAATTAAATCCTGACACAATTCAACATGGTGACCAAGTACTTCCAGTCGTTGTCATATATTCAATGTTAGGGAGAGATAATGCACAAGTAGTATTAGACAGAATATATCATGCATTCCCAGAACATAGAAGAATTGGGCGAAATGTAACACCGCGAGATAACAGA
Organism: uncultured Methanosarcinales archaeon; assembly: GCA_964510085.1. Classification (GTDB taxonomy): domain Archaea; phylum Nanobdellota; class Nanobdellia; order Woesearchaeales; family GW2011-AR9; genus CAZEAB01. The sequence goes on from CAZEAB010000001.1 coordinate 39,066, forward strand.
CGGATTAATAATTTGATATATTGGGCTCAATCAGGTGGAGATTTAAAACATAAGTATCGTGGATTTAAGAAAAGAAACACACAATTTTCTGATACAGGAAGCCATTTTCGAGGCGAGGAAAATAGATTACGACATCCTGGAACAAAAGCAGAATGGTTAGTCCAAACCATTGTTGGGAGAATGTCAAGTGTATTTGCACAAACTTCACCAGAATAGGTATTGTTAAGAATATAAATTGTTATTAATCAAAATCTTTCATTTAGTGTATGTTCAATAAGAAAATTGACTTATTTCTAATGGGGTTGGTTTACTCAATAATTTTAGGATCATTAGTTTATATTTGGAAAGATTATAGAGATTTGTTTCTTTTTTTACAAATTATAACTCTTCCTGCAATATATTACATTGGTTATGAAATTTTAATGGAAAAGCAAAAGAAAAATTTTAAGAGTGGTTATAATAAAGTTAAAAAAGAGTTACAAATAATTAATTTAAAACAAGAGTTATTGAAAGAAAAAACCAAAAAAATTAAATAAACTTTTATCTTCAATTATTAAAATGGTCCAAAAAACAAAAAAGAGAAGTACTTTACGTGAAGATGTTCTGAAATTTCTTAGTGAAACGTCTGATTCTATGAAAACTATAAATAAAGAGATGGATAAACTTGGTCATTTAATCTCAAAATTATAACCGTTACTTTTATAAAGAACTGCTAAACCTAGCTTTGTATGAGTGAAGCAATCGTAATGCATTTCAGGCAAGGACGCCACCATGTTAATCCACATCAGATGATTCTAAAGGTAGCAGATACACCAGAAGAAGCTGAAAAAACTATTGGGAAAACTGTAACATGGACTTCTCCTGCTGGAAAAGTTATTACAGGTAAAATTTCTGCTTTACATGGCCGAAAAGGTAATGTTCGAGCAATTTTCGCTGAAAAAGGTTTGCCTGGACAAGCTCTTGGCAAAAAAGTTACAGTTAATTAATTGTTTTTTATAGTGCATAAACTTATATACCTTAATTCTTTTTCTACAAGTGGTAATAGATGGCAAAAAAGAGCCAAACGATATTCATCGTCCTAGTAGTACTAGCAGTAATTGCAGTGGGAGCTCTCCAAATAAAGAACTTACCAAGCGGAGAACTACAAACTTTGCTCAATCTTGCTTCTTCAGGAACATTCTGGATAAACTTTGCAATTATTGGAGTTTTAGCTTACGCATTTGCTAATTTCATACCACCATTAAACAAGAATAAAGAAACGAAGACGCAAGTAATAATTGGGATTATTGTTGTTGGTTTTTCATTATTTATGGCATATTACCTTGGAAAATCTGAACCAAGCACGCTTGTATATAATTCTCAACACGTGAAATGGATTTTATTTGATAGTAACGGAGATTTCACAATAAAACAGATTGCAAATATAGCATTCTTCTGGGGATTGTTTACAATTGCGGGTCCGTTTTTCTTTGACAAATTAAAACAACTTAAAGATCAATCAAACGGAACGACAAATCTTGTATTTATAATTGTCATGATTGGATTAAGTATAGGAATGGCATCAAATATAGCACCAAATGCATTCTGGGAAGAACCTACATTTCTTGAAGCAGAACATTATTTGCTTGGAGCAAGACAAAGTGGTGCATTTCTAGGACATTCTGGGACATATACTGATGATGGAAAAACAAAATTTGGAATTCTGTATCCAATGAAGATTACTGTAACAGAAAAAGGATTTTTTACTGATAGCACAAGTACCACAAGACCTATTGGAACATTCTTCTTAGGCCTTATTTCATTTGGTCTCATTTTTATGTTCATTAGTGCAAAATTTAACCTTGGAAATATGGGTGGGTTTCAAAAATTTGTTATTACCGTTGTTGCTGCAGAGTATGCAAATACAGGTTCGTCCTTTGGATTACTTTTCTGGATGGTGTGGTTAGGGATTGCGCTATCTGTGGGATTTGCTATTCAGAAATCTATCAAGATAAAATTAATAGCAACATGGGTTGGTTTAATGGCTGCAGACTTTGCATTTGAATTAATTCCATTTGATCTTGGAGTTGGATGGATTCCCCCAATATTCCCAGAAAATCTTATTGCAAAGGCAGTCGTTTCGTTTATTGTAGCAATGGTTCTTACCGTTGCAATGGACACAGCAAAGTTTGGATATAAAGCAATAGCTAAAATTAGAATTTGTAAAGAATGTGGTCAGAAGGTTGAGAACAGAAAAATTAATGGTAAGTATGTTTGTTCTAAATGTAGTTATGAATGTCAAACATGTGGAGAAAGAGGAACATTACAAGTAACGCAAGGAAGAATTTGTGTTAATAGCAATTGTAACTTACATGGAAAAAATGTAAATCAAGCAACATGTCCTACGTGTGGTGTAGCAACGACACAACAAAATCAAGAACGTATTTGGTGTAACAAATGTAATAAGGCCATTATCAATGACATTGAAACAACCGAAGTAGAAGGGTTAGAAGTACTTGGAGCACAATGGGGAATGAAACTAGGTCCGGCAGCAGCAAGTGGAATTGTAAAAGGGGCGAAAAGTGCTGGAGGATTTTTTAAGAAGAAAGCTGCAAGTTTATGGAGTAAATTAAGAAAGAATAAAAATGCGCAAAGTGATGCTCTTACTAATATGCGGGGTGGTGTTGCATGAACATCCCTGTAATATTAGAAAATGCAAAAGTACTTCAAACAGATATACAAAATAAAATTGACATTATCATCAACGAAACAGATAACGCAAGTGATATCCTATCACGATTACCAAATAGAGAAGCGGATTATTTCCGTGGATTTAAGAAAGCAAGTCCTGAAGAACCAAATCCAACTCTCGCAAAAGCACGATATGCAGTAAATTTCAAACATTACCTGACAGAATTACTTCAAGGATTAGAAGATGATCCAGAGCAATGGATTCTTTCTTTTGAAAAAAATCAAGAGACTATTGGGAACATTATCAAAGAAAACGGGAAAATTGCTCCAATATTCTGGAAGAAAGTTAATTTACCAAAGATGAAAGCATTAGTTGCCGATATAACTGCGTTAGAAGATGCTCTTGAAAGTGCACAACGAGCGGGAACACAATCAGCATTAGAAAAAGCAATAGAACCCGCTCTTGCAATAATCAAGGATATTAAAATTAGATCTGATTTACATCTTACAACAAAACAACATGAAGAAGAGATTGCATTGTTTACAAACTTGTATAATCAATTAGCTGTTCTTGTACAACAATATAGAGATCCAAACACACCTGGACAACCAGAACAAGAAGTGTCTAAGATTAAAAAATATATGCGAGATGAACTTCCTTCTCAATTACAAGAATATGGTGATGAGGAATTACCAGGAAAATTAAAGAATTTCTTCAAGAAAAGTAAGAAAGTTCCATTATTACGTCCAGCTCCAATGTTAGCATTTGTAGAACGAGCATTACAATACTTAAAACAAGAAAATACAACACAATCTCGGTTTACTAAAACTCGAGAGAAGATTGTTGCCAAGATTCAATCTCATTTTAATGATAAAAAGAAAGATTTTACAAAAGAAATTGATAGATTACGAAGGTCTATTAGGTCTGTTATTAACATTGTAACAGAATTTGAAAACGTTGCGCATGATACTCTTGAAGCAACTATGAATAAAGATGAAATCATTGCCCATTTGTTAGAAAATTATTTTCATTGTTTGGAACTTATTTCAAAAATATCTGATGAATGTGCTAATGAGGGGAGATCCGAAGTTGTTCTTGCAGCCATTGCACAATATGAAAAATTAATAAAAGAACAAGATACACTAATTAAACAAGGTGAAAAAATAGATTCAGTAATTGGAACGTGGACAACAATTGCTGTTAAGAAATTAGAAAAAGTGAGGTTGCGTGCATGAACATTAAAAAAATTCTAAGTATATTACTATTATTCACCCTACTTAGTTTTTCTGTAACCGCTGATTTTGGAGACATCTTAACTTCTGTGCAGAATGCATCAACTGGTCTTGATTTATATGATGATCACAAAGAAGCAATTGATATTGGTTTATTATTCCTATTTTTTACATCATTTTTCTGGGTAGGATTTCAACGTATGTTTAAAGATGCACAACAACAAAGTGGTGTAAAAGTTATGGCATTAGTGTTAGGAATCAGTTTTGCACTATCTTCATTTGTGGCAGGAATTAGTCCGTTATCTCCTGGACCGTTTATGAAAGCCTTCTTCTTTTTGTTTTTAACTGGAGCCATCTGGTGGATGTTAGTTAAAGTTTTCAAAGTTGAGAGTAGATGGGGACGTTTTTGGATGTTACCTATTGCGGGTTTATTAGCTCTCTTATTAGTCGCGGCTGTTGACAGCACTCTATTAGATGATGCACACGATTTCCCTGGAAAAGAATATGTGGATAGAGCAATTGATTGGGTGAAAGATGTATGGAATAAGGCAGCTAGTTCTGTTCCTTCATTACCAGTAATTCCTACTGACCAAGACGATGATGAGGGTGGTGTTGGTTTACCTGATGATCCAACATCCACAGATGGCGAAGGAGATGTAGAAGAAGCTGGTGGATATAGTTTTGTTTTACTAATACTCGGAATACTTGCTATTGTTCTTGTTATGGTGATTGTTGCAAGAAAGGCCATAGCCAGTAGACGTGGAAGACCTGCACCACCAAGTTCACCTCCTTCTGAACCTCCGAGTACTCCTCCTAGTTCGCCCCCTAGCTCTCCGCCGCCACCTGATGAACCTTCTAGACCAACTCCTACTCCTGATAGACCAATTGTAGCTGAAACTCCATCTACAACAACTGCTCGTGAAGCTGTAAGACGTGCAGAAGAACCAGTTAGAGAATATGAAGAACGTGCTGCTGAGATTGAAAGGACCGGTCCATCAAAAGAAACAATGTGGAGTGATGAAGCAAAAGAAGATAGAAAAGCAAGAGCTAAAGAAAGGAAGAAAAGAGAAAGAAAAAAAGGTCGTGGAACAAGATTTAAAGCAAATTTATTAGGAAAATCAAAACCCAAGAAAGGAATATTCTCAAAATTAAAATTTTGGGAGAAGGATGACGATGAAGAAGATAGGCCTTCATTCTCTGAATCAAGAGCACATTTCAAAAAATTATCTGACCCGGTAGAAATGAAAAGAGTACAAGAATTCGATGCATTCGAAGATAACTTGCGGAGATTACCATGAGCGAAGAGCCAACAAAAAAGTTTCCTGCAAAACATATGCTAGAACTACATTATGTTGTAAAAAGAAAACATTTCCATAGAATTGAAGAGATTGCATCAGATTATGAAGACGAATTAGCTTCAATTGGTTTAACTCCAGCACAATATGTTACATTAGTTAAAGAATACAAAGCATGGCATGATGGCATGATTAGACATTTGCCTAGTTTAATTGACTATTTTGAAAGGAATAACTTTAACCCATTCGAAGATGAAAGAGGGTTTGAAATATCAAACGTCCAAATATTATCGTGGCTTCATGCATTACAGAATAAAATTAGAGACGGAAGTGACCCAAATACATATGAAAAATTGATGAAAAAAGTACAAGAGTTTTTAGATAATTATGAAAAACACCTTTATTCACTTCCAATGGCAGAAGAGCCAAAAGAAGATAAGGAGATGGAAGAGTATTGGAAGAGAGTACATGATGTCTTGGGCAAAGATTATCCATCTTATGAATTAAAAGAAGTAGATACTGTAGAAGAAGCATTACAAGGGTTACAAAGTCTAATTAATGCCCTATTAAATCCACTATGGTTAGAAGCACTTCCAGTTCTTCAAGAATTTGAACAGAATTTAGTTGTTCACATTCCAAGAATGGAAGCACCCATAAATTGGACACAAACATACATCACAAGCGTTATTAGAAAATTAGATGGGTTAATCGACGAGAATACCACTAAGAGTGCAATGTTATTATTTCATTCCTGGTATGCCCAACTTAGCTGGATAATAAAGTATGACGATATTTTCAACAAAGAGTTTGAAGGTTATATGGGGATTAGTGAAATGTACAATCAAATCGGATTAGTTTCTGACCACCTGAATTACGCTCCAGATTATGAAAGAACAGTAGAAGGATTACGTGCATTATTACATTATATTGGTGAAGTGAAGAAACAAAAAACAATTGAAGAAACAGAAGAGTACAAGAGAGTTGTTGCATTAGCAAAAGAAACAGAAATAATTGATACTCAACAAATACATGAGTTTTTCAACATTAGTATTGGAGATCAGTTTTCAGCAATGGGTTATTTTGAAGCACTAGTTAAAAATAAGATTTTAATTGAAATTAGGAGAGACCAATTTAGTGCTATTGGTTCTACTAAAGCAGTGAAAGATACTAACTTATACGCACAAGCTGTTGCCATTTATGAAAAAGATAAAAAACAAAAGGAAAAATCATACCAAGGAGACTATTCTGGAATTAGTAGTTACCAACTTACTAAATTAGATATTCCTTATCAAATAAAAGACATTCTTTTAGAAGAACTTGAAAGAAATGGAATGAAAGTTCAAGCTAAAAGCCAATTTTAAATAAATACCAAGAAGTCTAAAGAGTTTCCAAATATTTCAAAAAATCAATGTACTTCTCCTCTTCTACTTCAGTACCCCAAACCATTCTAAGAATGTAATCAATATCTTTGACAGTTGCATCTGCCTTAGCACGAGCACCTGCGTTATCCTTTGCTTTAAACAGCTTTTTAGCTTCATCAATATCTTGCCGTAACTTTCCTCTTGATCGAGATAATCCTTTAACAAGTGTATTCAAACCTACATGAATTTTTGTATCAATATCCTTTAAGACTTTTACTAATTTAGCTGGAAGACAACTTTCTAATTCTTTAATATCTTCTTCTTCTTTCTTTTCTTCACGATTAACATATCGTTCAGTTCTTCCAAGACTTCGACGAACTATCTTCTCTTCGTGTTTCAAGTCTTTTTCTGCTTTATCAAATAAACCGTGGTCTAAATCATAAATTTCTTTGAGAACTTCTTTCTTCAAATCATCTAGATATTTACTCTCAGCAGCTAATTGACCTAATAGCTTCTCTGCGTGAGCTTGCATATCTTTTATCTCAGTCATACATTAAACAATCAAAATGCCATATATAAAGTTAACGTGAATTGACTATCTAATTCGTAGAATATAAGCGTAAGCTTTATAAACACACCCAATCCCAAACCTACAAAATGACACATATATTAGTCGCTGACCCTCAAGAGCTTATTACCAAAGCTGCTGTAGAGTTAAAGAAGCAAAAGCTCGTAGAACCTCTTGAATGGGCACAATTTGTAAAAACTGGATCACATAAAGAGAGACTTCCAGATAGTCCAGATTGGTGGTATGCACGATCTGCAGCTATATTACGAGCAATAGCAAGACTTGGTCCAATCGGAACACAGAAATTACGTACTAAGTACGGTGGGAAGAAAGATAGAGGACACAAACCAGAAAGATTTCAAAAAGCATCAGGTTCAATCATTAGAAAAATTTTACAACAACTTGAAAAAGCAGAATTAATCAAACAAACAGAAAAAGGAGTTCACAAAGGAAGAGTATTAACACCAAAAGGAACTTCATTCTTAGATAAAATTGCTGTACAAGTTGTAAAAGCAAACAAAGAGTAAGACAATGGCACGACACAAACATCCTTCAAAAAAGAAACGATTAATTAAGTTAAACAAACAGACAAAGTGGGCTCCTTTTTGGACTGTATTCAAGATTTATGGAAAAGGACAGAGAGTACATCCTTCTCGACATACTGAAGTAAAACGTTCATGGAGACGAACTAAAACTAAAGCATAATGGCAGCAGCAAAAGAAATTGAGAGAACATATAATGTACCTTTACGAAAAGAGTACAGAAAAGTACCTCGATGGAGAAAAACTAAGAAAGCTGCTAAAGCATTACGTGAATTTCTTGTAAAACATATGAAATCAGACAATGTTAAGTTAGGAATTGATGTAAATGATGAATTATGGAAACATGGTATTCGAAATCCACCACACCACATTAAAGTTATTGCAAAGAAAGATGATAAAGGCGAAGTTAAAGTATCATTATTTGCTCCAAATAAATCTTTAAAAGTTCCTAAAGCAAAAAAAACAGAACCAAAGAAAGCTTCTGAAAAGAAAGAAGAAGTAAAAGCTGAAGAGAAAAAGGAAGAAAACAAACCCGAAGCAAAACCTGCTGAAGAACCTAAAACCAAATAATTCTCACAAACTTTTTTAATGTATTACTCTTATTCAAATTCTCATGAAACAAATCTTTGTAAAAAAAGAAGAACAAGGAACCTTTGGCAAATTGCCAGAAGAACGTACTACAGAAGAACTTATCAATTATGGAATTGTTAATATTGATAAACCAAGAGGACAGACTTCCCATCAGACTTCTGATTATGTAAAGAAAATCCTCAATATATCAAAAGCAGGACACTCTGGAACATTAGACCCTAATGTAACCGGCGTACAACCGGTTGCCCTAGGAAATGCGACAAGAATTACTCAATTTCTCTTAACAGCTCCAAAAGAGTATATCTGTCTAATGCATATTCATAAACCTGTTGAAAAAAAAGATATAGAAGAGATGTTCGAAAAATTTAAAGGAAAAATACGCCAAAGACCTCCAGTAAAGAGCGCAGTAAAACGTGTTGAAAGAACAAGGGAAGTATATGAATTAGAAATTCTAGAGATTGTCAATCAAGATGTGTTATTTAGAGTTAAATGTCAAGCCGGAACGTACATTCGAGTATTATGCCATAAAATGGGAGAAGAACTGAAAGTTGGCGCACATATGGCTGAATTACGAAGAACGCAAGCAGGCCCATTTACCGAAGAAGATAATCTTGTTACATTACATGAATTACAAGATGCATTTCATTATTATAAAGAAGAGAAACAAGAAAAATTTTTACGGCATTGTATTCAACCTATTGAAAAAGCATTACGACACATCTCAAAATGTTGGGTATTTGATACAACTATTGCAAGTGTAAGCCACGGAAGAGATGTCGCAATTCCCGGAATTAGTAAATTAGAGAATTTTAAGAAGGGAGAATATGTTGCCATCATGACTTTAAAAGAAGAATTAGTTGCAATTGGTGAAGCAGTAATATCTGCTGTTGAGATTAATTCAAAAGAAAAAGGAATCGCTATTACTACAAAGAAAGTTTTTATAGAGGCTCAGTAGGTTTTACTGTATAACCACAACATACAGCTCTCCATCGATCTACTCCTTCTAAATTTTCAGCAACATTACTTGGTTCTATATAGAATGAAGATATAACAAGAGCTGAATAGCCTTTTTGTTCTCCTATTTGGTGAAGTGATGCGCGTAAATCTGCTTCCGTACATTGAGATGTTGGAATTGTTCTAACAAATACTGTAGGAACATATCGTAAACCCTCTTCTAGTGAAGGCAATCTATCTTTTACAGTTTCATGTTCATTAAGATCTTCTATAATTAGTACCATTTACTTCAACTCAATAACCTTCCCATCCCATCCAGGATTGACAAGAACTGTTTTTCCTACCTTATCAAAAACTCCAACGGTTTCGTGTAAATGGCCTGAGACAGAAACCTTTGGTTTTATTCTTTCAATAAATTTACGATAATCAATATTCCCAACATGTCTTTCATCAATTTTATCCAACTTTGTACCTGCGGGAGGTCCGTGAGTTACTAAAAGAATTTTTTTATCTTTATACTTTCCATACCAACCACGGGCTACTTTTCTAAATGAAGGATCTTCAACTGAGAAACCATCTCCACCATATCCTAACATCATGTACTCTCCAATTTTAATTGCTTTTTTATGAAAATTGGTACAGTATTCATAATCTTTTACAATACCATCAAATGAAGCACCCTCCTCATGATTCCCAGGAATTACATAGAATGGTTTCTTTATGTCATTAAATGACTTAAGAACGTAACGAAGACCTCTACCAAATGTTGATAAATCTCCACAACATATCACAAAATCAATGTCTTTCTCCTTTGCTCGAGAAACTAGTTTTTTGATTGCCGATTTATCTTCATGAATATCTGTAAATGCCAGAAATTTCATTATTCCTCAGCTGACTCTTCCTTAGTTTCTTCAACTTCCGGTTCAGCTTCCTTTTGAACATCTTCCTCTTCAGTAGCTGTTTCAACAACCTTCTCAGCTTTAGGGCTTTTAACATCATCAAGTTTTTCTGCCTTCTCATCAGATTGTAACTGTAAAAATCGAACTGCAACTTCCTTAACTGGATGAATTTTCTGCAACTTTTTCTTTGCTGCTGATTGAATTTTCTTATTCACAAGAGTACTTACGAAAGTGCTAAAATCTGTTTTTGATAATTCTTCCTGTAAAAATGATTCTAAAGCTACACGTAACGCACTTCGTGTTGATCTTTGTGTTCTTCCAAGAGTTACCATAAGAGTCTTAAGAACTACTTTATTTCCGTTCTGAAGAGATAATTCAAAGTAATCATCTAACCTGTTTGTATTCTTCCGAACCATTCGTTTAATGTACGTTGGCAATAATCTGTATCCAATTGTAGATGTTTGAAGTGTTGAACCTTGAACACCAGAAATTTTGAAAGTGATGTACACATTCTGATCCCGAATGCTTCCTGATAAATTACGTAAATTTACACCCATTGTTCTTCCTACAGCCGCATCAGCTGCTGGTAAGTATGATTCACCAATTTCTTTTGAACCAAACAATTTAGGTGCAACTATTTTAAACCATGATTTTTTCTTAATTTTGATTTTACTTACTTTTCTCTTAACTTTTGCCATTATGTGCTCCTAGATACCCTATTGTGCTTGTGGAGATAGGGTGTTTATAAATGTTACGGGTAAAAACTAATACCTATGACGTTCCAAAAAATCTTTGTTTTTTTATAGGTTTTTTAAAAAATACTACTTTTAACTAAAACAAAATAACTCAATTTCTTGCTTCTTTTTAAAATAAATAACTAAAAAGCACCTAAAAACAGGAATCAACATTATTTTATTGCCCCACATTACTAAAAAAAGAGAGAAATATTAATTCAAATAAACAAAAACAGGAACTTTTGTAGAAACATTTTTATAAACCAAGACATTTACAAAAATAAGATGGAGTATCAACTTAGAAAAACAGGGATCGGGAGCGAGGGTGGTAGAAACTTTTTTCTAGCTAGATCAGGAAGAAATTTGGAATATGGTCCAGACATAGTCCACGTTTTACACGATGTTTTTAATGGATCTCCTGCACAGTTAAAAATTGACGATAAAAGCCATGTTTCGGGAACATATAAAGCAGTGGTGGGATTAATTGAAGAGGGACACCAATTAAGTCTATCAGGTACACACCACCAAAGGACAGCAGGCACAGAGTATACAATAAAAAGAGTTGACCCAGATGAAAGCCCAGCATATTTAGCACAAAGTTCAAAGAACATACACGTTCGTCACGATTTCATGCAGGTCTTAGGAGATGTTTTCAAAGCTAACCAAACTACACCAGTTTATATTAAAGCAGACACATTACCTGCAAAATATGCACGAGTTGCTCAACTTGCACAAAGAGGACATAACGCACGAGTTTTAGGAGGGATTGAAATGATTGTTAGTGAGGAAGCAGAACAAGTACATTAGTTTCTTTTTAATTACACAAACTCACAAAACTTTATTAACCATAATCCTATACCAACAATATGCAACCATACACACCAACAACAGACCACACAACCGCAGTCTGTTCATTAATGTCAATTATTAATTTCTTTAATCCCAATTTCAAACTAAACCAAGATAACGAGTTTAAAATATGGAAAAATACAGTAAATGTCCCCACAAAAGGTGCGTCTGTTTACGGCCTTGCAATTCAAGCAAAAGAACAGGGACTAAAACCAATAATAATAGTCGAAGATACAGAATACGAATTTCCAGACTATAGGTTTTACCGTTACACAAAAAAAGATATTGAAGACGCATCATTCTCAGAGAAACAATATGTTAAACAAGCCAATAAAGAACAGATAGAAATCATAACGAGAGACATTACATTAAATGAAATTAAACCCCTTCTTGAAAAAGCAATCATTCTTTTACGAATTAACATAAAACCTTTCACAAATGACAAAAATTCTTCACAGTATATTGTGATAGAGAAATATGAGAACCAAGAATACACCATAATAGAACCTTCTCAAGGCAAACTCCAAGTAACTGAAGAACAGTTTGAAGAAGCATTTGAATCTCTTGAAACCAAGAAACACAGAGGTTATAGAATGGTCATATTTGAAAAGTAGGTTTTTGTATACTGATACCTTTTTCTGCAAAGTGAGACAAATAAATAAACAACAAAATAGTTGGGAAACTCAAAATAAATGCAAAAATAAGCCCCATTTATAAAACCACAACCATAGACTGCCCCCAAAAACAACAAAATGACAAATACTTCCAAAAATCGCAACATTTAAATAGTTTTACCATTTACTTTTTCATGAAAAGAGGTTTTTCATTCTATGACACAACGACAAACACACACTACTGCAGGCGATGAACTGGAATTAATGCTTACAACTCCAGAGGGAGTTATCACAAATCGTGCTCCAGAAATTCTTAATGCAATAAAAGGAACGCCAATGGAAAAATGGATAGTAAAGGAGTTACTAGATTCACAATTAGAAGTTATCACAGACCCCCATACAACCATAACAGGGCTCTACAATGACCTTGCATTTCGATTACAGGCATTAGAAGAACTTTGTGCACCTTATGGAGTTGTTCCAGTTCCTGTAAGTGAAATGGGTGCAGGAAGAGGTGCTATAAATAAAGAACACCTAAGAGGACCAATGTATAATGTGGTTCTTGGAAGCGACGCACCGCCAATTTTCTCTTTCAGTGGAACACATACAAACCATGGTTGGCCCGTAGATCCAAAATTAAGACACCATTTTTACAACATCCAACAAGCCATTGATTCAGCATACGCATTCACCTCGACATCACCAATCTCTCCTGAAGGACTTACAGGAATGAATTCATGGAGAGTATTTACTTTTCGACACGGAGCCCAGAGCCCGTATGGAGACGATGTTTTAGGAAACAGATTACAAGAATATGTAACATCAATGGAAGAAGTAAATCAACGAGCGTTAGCAAAATGGATACAATGGAGAGAGATTGCACAAAAACAAGGAAAATCAACATCATTCGAAAAGCTATTTCAACCAGAGAATACAGGATACATTCCTGTTCGTAAAAAAGAAGCATGGAACGAGAGTAGAGGAAACGACACCACAACATTTCCTCTAACAATAGCTGCTACCGCATATGTAAAAGGAGTTCTTGACCACGTCCTGAGAGAGGGCATTCCAATAACCTATGCAACAGAAGATAACGCCTGGCAGTTTCAAACTGGTAAAAGAATAATCCTTCCTAATTACACAACAAGAGTAGCACTAGACCAACAAGCAATGAAATACGGGATGGAAAAGAGGGGAGATCCAAGGTTACGAGATTTTCATGCAGAAGTTTTAGCATTTGCAAAGGCAGGATTGAAAGATGAAGCACATTATCTAAATCCATTTCAACATATTTACAATACTGGAGAAAATCCTTCAACAAGGGTAATGAAAGAACTTAGAAGTGAAACATATATAAATGGAAGCGCTTCACATGTTGATGCGGCGAAGGCAAATAGACTTCTACGCCGCGACTATCGGAACAGTTTACCTGTTCAGAGAGACATTCAACGATGTGCCGCATGATTTTAGTTGTAGGGAAAATGAACCTTGGTCCAGTAATAGATAGTTTAATTCTTATGGCAAAAGACGACACCAAATCGCATGAATTAAATACTGAACGAGGAAAAGGGAGTTGGGTTCATCCCGATGGATGGGGAATCGCATATCTCCGAGATGGAAAATTTGTTATTAAGAAATCAATCAAACCAATTTGGGAAGATCCAGAAATAGAAAATTATAAAGAACTCAACACACCCATTGCAATATTACACGTACGAAGAAAAACAATGGGCACACCCCATATTGAGAATACACACCCATTCATAGTCAATAACGAAGAAGAATTTGTATTTTGCCATAATGGAACAGTAGAAGACGAAATTCCATTCTCTCCACTTTTTACACCAACGGGTTCAACAGATTCTGAAAGACTTTTTTATTCTATAATGACAGATATTAAAAATCATTCGACACCACATTTTATTACAAATAAAATAAAGGCGTTTACAATTAGTAGTGGTTCAAATATTGTTCTTGTAAATAAAGAAAAATCTGTTGTGGGAGTTAATTACAATAGATACGAAAATTACTATAAGATGTCTCTGGCAAAACTTCCAGAAGGAGTTGTAGTTAGTTCTGAAGAACTCCCTTATTTAACCGATGTAGAATGGACTAAAGTAGATGATAGCATGATAGTTACAATTAACAACAATTCACAAGAATATAATATTGAAACTGTAAAAGAACCTATCCTTGAACAACAAAACCTTTCGCATTGAAAATTCTTCGTAAAGAATCATCTATTTGTTCTTCAGAAATTTTTCCTTCTTCAACCGCTTTTGCAACTACTTTAATCATCCGGTATACTTCATTAGGATCTCTGTCAAAATTTAATACAATATCATTTCCTGCATTAAATACGGCAACATACATCTCATCAACAGTATCAAAAAATGTTTTTAACCCAAGCATGTGAATTTCATCCGAAATTAAAAGCCCATTATACCCTTCACGCAATTGGTTAAATACTGGTTTAGAAACTACTGCAGGAACTCCTTGGGAATCAACTTCTCCGGTGCTTATAACATGACTCACCATAATTGCTTGAACCTCGTCGTTCATAAACCGATAAGGATATACATCCTCTTTCCCAATTTCTGCTGCAACAAGGAATTTATGGGGATCTTTAACAACTAACGTTTTTCCAGGATAATGTTTTGCTGTCGCAATAACATTGTGAGATTGTAATCCCTTTACATAAGATGTAGCTAATTCCCCAATTCTCTTTTCGTCACCTTGAAAACTTCGACATTTCCATATAGAATCTTCTAAATCTACAACTGGAGCAAAGTTAAGGTTAAATCCCAACTTCTTAAGATATGCTCCATCATTAACACCTTTTTCAAACGCTTCTGTTTGCGTAGTTATGTCTGAAACTGAAATAAAATCTCGAAGATGCGAAAATGGACCAACACAACCCTCTAAATCTGCCGTAATAAAATAAGGTATGTCAACAGTTTTCTGAAACTCGGCTATTTGAGTAGAAAAAACATCTTCAGTTTGTCGAGCAAAAAAATGGACTCCACCAAGATGCATTTTACTCCAAATATCAATATATGTTGGTTCTGCCTGAACTACAACCATCTGAGATATTTTCTGGTCAAGTGTTAACCCATTTAAGTTAATTACACCATCTTCAACAAATATTGGTTCTTGATCTGGAATAAATAAACCTCTTGCTTGTGCTACATTTAATGAAGCAAGAAATAAGACAACAGTAAGTAAGAAAAGAAATAAATGTTCTTGAGTCACTTTACCACTTTTCTTTTTTTGTTTCATTATTTGCTCCAATACGGTTGCTGTGTACAATACGAGTATGCATCATTATTTAACCAAATTTTTATTTTGTCTGTTGAAGAACAGACTTTAGTGAAATCTTCCATCCTTTCAGAATTACAATCTAATTGTTGAGTTGCTTGCAAACAACATCTATCAATATCTGGCCATAAGGATACTTCACCATTAGATTCCACCGCACAAATAAGGTTATCACCAGAAATTATCGCCTGACCTAAAGAAGGCACGTTAACATGAAACAAATTTAGTGTTAATAATAAGACAATTCCTAGTAATGAAGCATTGATAACAACCCATTGCCGTTCTGAGACCATGCAAAAATAAATGAAAAAGTATATATAAAACTATTCTTATTAAGCAAGAATGGTCAGGAAAAAAGTAAAGATGTATATGACACCAAAATGCGAATGGTGCAAGAAAGCTAAAATTTGGTTTAAGAAAAAAAGAATCAAAGTAGAAGATTTAGATATCGTTGAACCACAACATCAACCATTACGAGATGAAATTCTTCACAAAACAGGACAATTTATCACACCAACGTTCGATATTGAAGGAAAAATAATTGTTGGGTTTGATGAAGAAGAATTAGAAAAAGCGTTGGCATAATCACTTCGTCAACGTAATCGACTTTTTCTTAGTAAATACATAATCGTAACTAAAATCTAATGCAACAGTAGTCACATAAGGGCTTCGAGAATCAATTAAAGCTCTACATACGAGAGTTGCATCTTTATTATCCTCAAAATCAAACAATTTATCGTTGTCTGCACTATTTTGAAATTTACAACCCATATCCTTACTTCCCATACGAGCAATTCCTAAAGCAACTTTACCAACCTCTCCTTTCCCTCTATTTTTAAGAGTAAACCTAAATTCCACTTCCGCACCCTCACCTGGGAATGTAATCTGTTCTAATTTAGTTACAGCTAATGGAGACCCTTGTCCAGAATAACTTTTTGTATCATCTACACGACAACTCTCTTTTTTTCCAATAGTATAAATTCCAGGATGAATACAGACAGTATCAAAATAATCTGAAGTGGACTTATATGAGGCAGTAAGAATAAAATTGTCTTTAATTTCCTTTTCATTATCATTTAACGTGCCGGTTCGTACATCAAAAGAAACGAGTTGTCTATCGCCCACAGGGTTTGTAACACTTCTTCCTTGTAATCTATCAATTTCTTGTTTTGAATCTGCAATAAAAAAGTGAGTTTCATCTAATCCAATAAGCCTCATATCTACATCAAAAACATCATACGCTGCTTCGTTCTCAACATCAATTATTAATTTAAGTGGAGAATCTTGAAATACTTTTGATGGAGGAGATCCTTTAACAAAATCAAATGAGACTTCTTTTACACCTCTTTGATAATTCACATCAGAAACACTCCTACTACCTCCACTAGTACAACCAACTATAATAATAACTAGCATCAATAATAGTACTGTAAATAAAAACTTCCTATTCATCTTGAAACACCGTTATTGCTTTTTTAGCATGTAGTTCATAATCATATAATAAAGTGCCTTCTATTTTGGATTCAATGTAGTCTTCTTCTGGCTCTTCTAAATGATAAGGCAAATTACTCACTCCACAAGAAGCAAACTGAACCACATCTGTTTTAAGTTTCTTTGAAGAAATATCTATATCTCCTCCTGACGAACATGGTGCACCAAAACTTTCCATGTTTGAAGTGAATTGTGAAAGTCTAAGCAGTTTTCCTTTTCCCTTATTCTCAGCATAAAAAATTAATTTTAATTTTTCTGTGCCAGCGATTACAGTATTTGATGTTGATCCCTGTCCCAAACCAATTCCAAGAGTAACATAATCTTTAGGAACGTCAGCAGAACCAAATTTAGATGTTAATTTTTCTTCCATACGAACTAATGAATCATCTTTTGAAGCACGGCTTGCTTCACTTTCTAAGATCCGTTCCAATATTGGGCGAGTTCTTTCTTTAATGAAAAAACGAGTTAATGTCGCATCTGTTTTCATTCCATGAAGGGTTACATTAAAAATAAGGTCATATTTTCCCTCTAATTCCTCTGATGTTGTACATTCAAAAGTATCAGATTCTTCTTCTACTCGTCCATCTCGTTTAGGTATAATTAATTGCTCTGGAGAGATTGTACCAGTAATTGTTTCTTTCTTTCCTTTAAATTGGCATACGGCGGTCATCCCAATATCTGCATCCGTTGGATTCTTATATGTGATTCGTATAGGAAATTCTTGATTTCCTAAGAATGAACCTTTATACCATGCTTTATCAAAATCTAATTCTACTTTAATCGGTTCCTTTCGTGACGTTTTTTTAACAGTAAGAGGGATATTACCTTGAGTTCTTGTTTTGATACATTCCTTTTGTAATATTTCATCATCTTTAAATTTCTCTTTACAATACCTTTGTGCCTTCTTTTCCTCTAAACATTCTCCAGAACTAGAATCGCCATAATTGGATAAGACAATTCCGCACGTAATTAAATCGCCAAACGTGTTTTTTGTTTCTTCATACCCCTTTTGCACTTGTTGAATCCCTTTTTCAGTGGTTTCTTTATATTCTTGAAAAGCTTGATCTTGATATGTATCTGCAAATGCATCCGTGCCTGCAACCAATGACATAAGGAGGAAGAATATAATTGAAAGAAATATAACCAATAATATTTTAGCTGGCCACCCTAAAGGCTTCTGCTGTTTTAAATTGTCTATTACACCTAAAATAAATAAGCTTAATGCAAGAATAACCCACACAAAGATATGTAAATTTAAGATAACAGATTGCATAGCGTCTGGAATAATGCCTAATTTGAAAAATGGAAGTAGATCTACAATTATAGCTAATACAACAACCCATATGCCAAAACTTTTTTCAGGTGTACTTTTTACTGCTACAAAAAATATAAACCCTACAACAAGTGAAATAACTATTGAGATTGATTTTGGGAATCCAATAAATCCCTTTACAAAAAATGCTGCTCCTGCTAATAATAAAAGTAAGATGTATAACCCCATACCTGCTGCATTTGGTGTTGATGAACTTGATGTAGAACCAGAACCAAGAGATATTGAAATGTTTCTTTTAGATTTACTCTTACCACTACCTTTATCGTCTTTTGTATCTGCCATCATCAACTCTTTTTACAGTATTAAAGAAGAAGTGTATAAAAAGGTTTTCTCTATATTAGGCCTCTACTATTAATCCTCAATTAATTCAACTGTTAATTCACGAACTTCAAGAGTTCTTCGAGGTTTAATCTTAACCGCATTATTACCCTTAACAATATCATCACTTAAATCAATTCTATACCTATACTTATCTGTATCAAAACTAGACATATGCCCATTGAATAAAATATCTCCCTGTTGGTTCTCAGAAACATCAACAAAGTTAAGTTCTAATTCTAAATTTTTATCTCCATCATCAACTGAATCAAACTGTTCTTGAGATAATTCAAAGTAATATGTTGGGAAGTCTACTTCATTAAGTTCTGATTCTATTGTAATCCCATTTAATTGATATGTTCCTTTCGCTGTAATAAATTCTAATTGGTTATTCCCCTCATATAACTGGTCTGGTGAAAATTCGATTGGAACCATCTTAAGAGCACAATCGGGGATTGCATTGTAAATCTCTTTTGCGTTTAATAAGATACGTAACTTCCCCACTTCAGTTAATTTACAATCTGGTTGAAATCGTAATCGTGTTTCTTTTAAATTTCGTTTTTCTGTAGTTCCTACAATAAATACATTTCTAGACGATTGTGCACCTATATCTGTAATATCTGCGACTAAAAGAACATTTTCAAGAGTTGCGCTATTTGTATGCCAAAATGCTGCACCAGGAGATGCAGACATAAACACAATAATATTGTCCTTTTGCAACTGATTTCGAGGGATTATTACTGGAGAAGTTTGCTCTTCAGATCTTTCTGCAATTTGTTCTCCATTCAAGTAAATGAATAATCCTCCCTCAATATCTTTAATATCAAAACCTAAAACTGCATTCTCTGTATTTTTTAAATCTTCAACAATAAATGGAAGTTCTCCCATTTTTTCTTCAAAAGCACCTTTCTTAATTGAAATAAAAGATTTTTCTGCAAGAATTTTACTCTCGTCTTTTGTATATATAGTTACAACAGGAATTTGGTGTTCCAACTTCTTTTGGGCAAGATAATCAATTCTTCCTGGTTTTGCTTCAAGTAACACTTCATCAGGAACTGTTGTAGATTTTGAAACTGATGTTGATGAAGAACTTGTACTTATATTCTCATCTAATAATTCAGCTCGTTCTCCAGGAGGGATGAGAATAATAAATAGAACTAACATGCCTGCAATTATCGCAAGTAGAATCGCTGCACCTGCCGCCGCCTGCCCTTTTTTTCGTTCCATCTACTTCTAAGAAATATTTGTCATATATAAATTATACTGTTGCTAGGTACAATTGTTAGAGATAATTATAAAAAATTAGTTTAATTTATAATTGAAGTTATAACAATGTTTAAATAAGTGCTTATTTTATTTTAATCATGATAAAGAAAATGCTCATTGTGATTTTTTTAATATTTTTAGTTCCTACAGCACTAGCTGAAATTTCTCCTCGTTACATTGCAATGGAATTTTGTGAAGCTCAAGGATTTGTTGTTGAGCAAGGGAATGAGATACCTGATGAGAACTATAATTTTTATGATTTATGTGTTTTTGATAATGGAAATAAATGTAACACCTATGAATTTCAATCTGGGGAGTGTGGAGAAGAACATAAAAAAGAATTATCTTGTGCTAAAGAGGGAGAAAGTCCAAGATTTAGAGGATGTTGCTTTGGTTTATACTCTCCTCCCATTATTGGTCCACCTGCTGCTTGTGAAAAAGTTGGATTCTTTCAAAGCATTATAAACTGGTTATTTTCTATATTATGAACATCACACACTAATCTTTTTATAGTCAACCACTCTAACCAATAAAATGCACATCGTAAAGAAAGACTTTCGAAAGGGAACAATCAAAATACGTATTGATGACCCAGACGACCTTTGGTACCTAAACACTATAATAGAAACAGGAGATTTAGTTAAAGGGAAAACCACGCGAAAAGTTCGTATTGGAGATGGAGATAATGCAAAAGTTACCAAAAAGACTCTTACTTTACAGATTGAAGTAGAAACTGTAGAATTTACATCAACTTCATTACGAGTTAATGGAAAAATTAAAGAGGGGCCAGAAGATATCCCACGAGACAGTTACCATGCTATTTCATTAGAAATTAAAGGAGAATACACAATCCACAAAGATAACTGGTTTTCATATCATAAACAAAAACTTGAAGAAGCTACATCAAAAAAGTATAATTACCTTCTTTGTCTTCTAGATAGAGAAGAAGCAATTTTTGCAATAACAAAAAAATATGGGTATAAAGTATTAACAAAACTAAAAGGAACTGTTCCAAAGAAAAGTAGAGAAATTTCTGGAACAAAAGATTTCCAAAAAGAAATTATTACACAAATTGAAGAATACAACACGAGATTTACTCCAGATGCTATTATTATTGCGTCTCCAGCTTTCTATAAAGATGAAATTTCAAAGCGAATTTCCAATAAAGAAATTAAAAAGAAGATTGTTCTTGCGATATCTTCATCCGTTACAGAAAGGGCGTTGGACGAAGTAATAAAACGTCCAGAATTGGCATCAATCTTAAAGGACAGTAGAGCAAGACAAGAACAGATGTTGGTTGAAGAGCTGTTAAGCGCAATCAAAAAAGGGAACCTTGCATCGTATGGTTTTGAACATGTTACTGAAGCTGTAGAAGCTGGTGCAATAAGCACATTATTATTTACAGATAAATTTATACAAAAAAGAAAAGAAAGTGGTGAATTTGTCGACGTAGAAGAACTTCTTAAAAAAATAGATTCATTGCAAGGAAACATTCACATTATTTCTTCTGAACACGAAGGTGGAAAAAAGCTAGATGGTCTTGGTGGAATTGCCGCGTTACTTCGTTTCAAGATACATTGAGTTGCTATTTTGGAAAACCACAACCTTTTAATAGTAGTTGACTTTACTGATGTATTAGTAACAAAAAGAGGGAGGGTGTTAAAAATGATAGTAAAAGATGATTTGTTAAGCCAACTACGAAGATATTTTGATTTGAATTTATATGAAGTAAAGTTATGGACAGCACTATTAAGCCGAGGTGTTTCTACTGCAGGAGAATTGTCCGATATTGCAGACGTTCCACGAAGTAGGAGTTATGATGTTCTTGAATCTTTAGAGAAGAAAGGATTTGTTGTAATGAAATTGGGAAAACCAATAAAATATATTGCAATTCCTCCAACAGAAGTTGTTTCTAGAGTAAAAAAGAATATGCACGAAGTTGCACAAGAAAAAGTTAAGAGATTAGAAAGTGTAAAAGATTCAGAATTAATGAATGAGCTTACCACACTACATACTCAAGGAGTAGCATTAATTGATCCGGCAGATATTAGTGGATGTTTACGAGGAAGAAACAATCTTTACAACCATATGGATTTGTTAATTAAAGAAGCGAAAAGTTCCGTTAACATTATTACCTCTGATAAAGGATTTATGAGAAAAGCAGAAGGATTAAAGCCAGCTCTTACAAAAGCAAATAAAAGAGGAGTAAAAGTAAGAATTTTAGCACCCCTTACAAAAGAGAACAAGAAGATGGCAGAACAACTTAAGAATATTGCCGAAGTTAAACATCACAACAAGTTAAATTCTCGATTTATAACTGTTGATAGTAAAGACTTAGTGTTTATGGCTTTAAATGATAAAGAAGTTCACCCTTCATACGATTTAGGTATTTGGGTAAAGACACCGTACTTTACAAGTGCTATGGATCATATGTTCAATAATGTATGGGGAATGAAGTAATTCGTTCCTAAATATTTATTTTTTCTTAATATTTTCTATTAATACATAATATTTCTCGTTAATTTTATAAATGAATTCTCTTTGAAGATGTAAATGGATTTATCTAATCTTATAGCAAAATTACATCCACTTGAAAGACAAGTGTTACCACATTTGCTAGAGAATAGTACTCTTCCAACCATTATTTCTGCTTCTGGGATGAAAGAAATCGAAATTACTCGGGCATTACAATGGCTTGAGAACAAAGAAGCGCTTAAAATTCATGTTAACAAAAGAAAGGTAGTATCATTAGATACAAACGGATTTCGATATCAAAGAGAAGGGTTACCTGAAAAGAAATTTTTAGAAGTACTTGAAGACGAGTTTAAAGGATTAAATGTAATTACAAAAAAATCAAGATTATCTCGAGAGGAAATTAATGCATGTATTGGTTTATTAAAACGAAAGAATGCAATTGATGTACAGAAAGAAGAGATATTACAAATTAAAATTACTGAAGATGGGAAGAAACTATTACAAGACACATCACCAGAAGAAACTTTTCTTAAAAATGAATTCCCCGCAGATATTGAAAAACTTGACAACAACATATTAAACGAACTTAAGAAACGTAAAAACTTTGTTAAAGTAGATGAAATCAAAGATGTTTCAATCACCTTAACTGAGTTAGGAAAAGAATTATCAAAAGCTGATTTAAAAGCGCCAGTTGTCAACAGATTAACAACAGCAATGCTAAAAGATGGGTCTTGGAAAGACAAGGTTTTTCGTGCGTATGATGTAGAAATCAATGTACCTGCAAAGTTTGGTGGGAAAAAACATTTTGTTAATGAAGCTCTGGAATATGTTAAAAAAATATGGCTTGAGATGGGTTTCAAAGAAGTTACAGGTAATTATGTTCAATCCGCTTTTTGGGATTTAGATGCATTATTTGTTCCACAAGATCATCCAGCAAGAGAAATGCAAGACACATATTACATTCCTGGAAAAGCAAAACTTCCTGAAGTATGGAAAAAAATTAAAGATGTTCATGAAAATGGGGGAGATACTGGAAGTACTGGATGGAAATATGAATTTTCTGAAGATGAAACTTCTAAAATCTTATTGCGAACACATACAACCGTACTCTCAGCTCAAGTTCTCTCTAAACTAACAAAAGAAGATCTTCCTGCAAAATTCTTTTTTGTAGATAAAGTATTTAGAAACGAGGCACTTGATTGGAAACATCTCTTCGAATTTTATCAAGTAGATGGAATTGTAGTGGACCCAAATGCAAATTTAACTCACTTAAAAGGATACTTAACACAATTTTATAAGAAAATGGGGTATGAAAAAGTAAGAATGAGACCTGCACATTTCCCATATACTGAACCAAGTTTAGAGGTAGATGTATTTCATCCTGTCAAAAAAGAATGGATTGAATTAGGCGGTGCGGGTATTTTTAGGCCAGAAGTTGTGAAACCATTACTTGGATTTGAATGTCCAGTACTTGCGTGGGGACAAGGAATGGGAAGAATTATTTCAGAATATTGGAACATTACAGACATTCGAGATTTGTATAGGAATGACATTAAACAACTACGAGAAATGAGGGTGTGGTTAAAATGAATATGTTAAATGGAGGAACAATATAAATTGCCAACTGTAACATTAAACAAAACTGTATTTGAAAAATTAGTTGGAAAAGAACTTCCTCTTGAAGAATTGAAAGATCGTATTAGTATGCTTGGGACGGATCTTGAAAGTATTGAAAATGATGAGATTCATGTAGAAATATTCCCAAATAGGCCAGATTTATTATCGGAACAAGGATTCGCACGTGCGTTCTCATCTTTTATTGGAGTTCAGCCAGGATTAAGAAATTATAAAGTACAATCAAGCGGACAAAAAGTTATTGTTGACTCTTCCGTCACCATGAGACCTTATACAGCATGTGCAATAGTTAGAAATCTTTCATTAAATGATGAACGTATTAGAGAGTTAATGCAAGTACAAGAGAAATTAGCAACAACACACGGAAGAAATAGAAAAAAATCTGCATACGGGGTTTATCCATTAAACCCTATTGTATTTCCTATTAATTACATTGCAAAAAAACCAAAAGAGGTTACGTTCAGGCCCTTAGGGTTTGAACAAGAAGTTGTTGCATCAGACGTTCCAGAAAATCATCCAAAAGGAAAAACCTTTGCCCATTTAACCAAAGATTGGAACGAGTATCCTTTTTTTATTGATGGAGCTGATAACGTAATGTGCATGCTTCCATTTACAAACTCCCATGATACTGGAAAGGTAGATGAAACAACAAAGGATGTATTTGTAGAATGTACAGGAAATGATTTAGATAACGTTCAAGTTGCATTAAACATACTTGTTACCACATTAGCTGACATGGGTGGTGAGATTTATTCTCTCGAAATTGAATATCCTGATAAAAAAATTACAACACCTAACTTAGAACCAAGAATAATGAAATTTGATATAGATTACATTAACAAACGCTTAGGATTAACATTATCTGATAATGAGGCAAAAAAACTTCTTGAAAAAATGGGTTTTGGATATGAGCAAGGTAATGTACTTATACCTGCATATAGAGCAGACATTCTTCATCAAGTTGATTTTGCGGAAGATATTGCAATTGCATATGGATATGAAAACTTTCACGCAGAGATTCCACAAGTTGCAACAATAGGAGAAAGTGATCCTCTTGAAAATTTTGTGGACAAATTACGGGAAATTCTTGTTGGAGCAAAGTTATTAGAAGCAAAAAATTATCATATAACTACTACACATGATTTGAATGAGAAAATGTTGCAAGAAAATAAAGTAATAGAATTACTAAATGCAGTTGGTGAACATAATACCCTACGTAATTCCATCATCCCAGGATTACTCAAAAATCTCTCACAAAATCAACATCACGAATATCCTCAAAACTTATTTGAAGTTGGGAAAATATTTACATCAGGTGATACAGAAACTGGAGTACAAGAAACCCACAAATTAGGACTCGTATTGTGCCATGAAAAAACTGACTTCACTGAAATAAAACAAATTTTGGGTATTCTCTGTGAATCTTTGGGATTACAATACAGTGTTACAGAACATGAACAAAGCTCTTGCATTATGGGAAGGTCTGGTCAGATTATAATTAATAATAAGAAAATTGGTTTTATTGGAGAGATACATCCACAAGTTCTTACAAATTGGGAGTTGATAGTACCAGTAGTTGTTTTAGAATTAAATGTTGAAAAATTATTAATAAAAAAATAAAAAATTATTCCTTCTTTTCTTCTTCAAACAAACTTTCTGCAAAAGGTGTTTCTTTAATTAAATCGCCCTTTTTATCAAACGCTTCTTTAGTTGCTTTGATTAAATCTGCTGCAGTAGGAAGGTCTTCGTCTGATTCTTCTTTAACCGGTTCCTTTGGTTTCTCTTCTTCAGCAGGTGCGTCTTCCTTTGGCCGTTCTTCAACAGGTTCTGCAGGTTCTTGTGTTGATTCTTCAACAGGAGCTTCTGGTTCAGCTACTGGAGCTTCCTCTGCTGGAGCTGCTTCCGGGCATACGTGATCTGGAGTTAATTCTCCACCACATTTCTCGCATGTAGCTGGTTCCTCGCTTGGTTCTACTACTGAAACTTCTTTAGGTTCCGCTGGGGATTCTTCAACTGATCCAGTAGTTTCTTCTTTTTGTTCTTCAGCAACCTCTACAGCTTCCTCAGCTTTATCAAGAACAGTTTCTTCATTCTCAGCTACAGGGACCTTTTCTTCCTTCTTTTCTTGTGCCTTAGCTTCTTCTACCAAATCTTCTACTTTCTTCTCAACAGCTTTCTCTTCCTTCTTTTCTTCCTTCTTAGGTTTAGAAATTTTCTTTTGCTTTTCTGCTGGTTTCTTATCTGAAGATTTTGCTTTCTGCTTCTTAGGTCTCTCTGTTGGCTTTTTTGCTTTTGTTTCCCACATTGGCAAATTTAATTTATCAAAAGCTTTCTTCACATCTGAATGGCTTGCACCTGATTTAATATCAACGGTTTGAGAAAGAGGTTCAAGATGTTTTACATTAACTTTCTTTCGTCGAACGTTTCCATCAATTGTTACAAAACCTTTGTCTCCTGATTCCACAACCACACATTTTCGTCCTGCATCTCGTCCTGCGATTTTCACACAAAGTCTTCCTACATCAAAAATCATTGTGATTCACCTCGTGCTTTCTCACGTAACAATTCTCGTGTACACTTTGAACATAGAACTCCACCGTATGGCCTATCTGGCCTTTTCTGGGTTTTTGGCATGTTAACCATCTTAGCTGGTCGCTCCCGTGGAACTCCTGCTAATTGTGTCTTACATCGTCCGCAAGCTGCTTTGCTTGGTTTTCTCTCTCGAAAGTGGACGTTAGTCTTACTTCCGGGAGTTTTGACAAATATTTTTCTATATCTTCCTGATTTATGTTTTCCTGCTGGCATCTTATTTATTCTCCAGACAACGTTAGAATAAGCGATTAATAATCTCACTTGATTCGAGTTGCCTCAAAATCTATCCCAATGGGATATAAAGTGTTAGAATGTGGTTTGTTTATAAAGTTTACTAGGAAAAATGTAAGAAATCAATACACCTTAAACCATTTCCGTAACACTATACTAAAAATTATTGAGAAAATAATATATGTCCCTAACCACCCTGGTTTCCAACCAAAAAAGCTACCATCCCATACTTCTGAAAATGGCTCAAACTTATCATGCTTTACAATGATTTTTGTGATATCAGATTTATCAAATTCAGATACTGGTTCAATATATTTCTGTTCTGTTGTTACAAGAACTTCCCTGCTTCTTTCATCACCGGGTGTTTTTACTATGAGTGTATGCAACCCTTCTGTTCCCGTCAACCTCCAAGTAGCTTTACTATTAATCTTTTGCTCAGACGTTGCAACTACTTTCTCTCCTGTTTTTATTTCTAATGTTGCCATTCCTGTTATTCCTTCAGCAAATTCTGCCTGAACTTCATATTTATCGCCGGGCATTATTGGGTCGTATACTAAATGAGCTGACATCCAGCCAAAGATTAAGATTATTGGAATAAATGTATAAATCATTGCTTTAAATGAATGCTTCATATATTCCATGTTAGCACCCATTGCTTCTTTTTGAACCTTCATCATTTGTTCAGGTTCACTTCGAAGTGTTTTCATTCGTTTTTGATATTCTTTTTGCCGTTCTTTAAGACGTTTCATTTCATCTTGATTTGTTGCATATTTATACACTAATGTAATAATAAGAGAAATAATAAGAGCCAAGATAACTAATCCCCAAAATGGACTAAAGTTTAGTAAAGGTTGAAATAATGGATTTAATATTGGATCTAATAATGCCATTTTACAGTTACCTTATCCTTCATTTATAAATTTGTTGTTTCATTCTTCTATACTCTTTCTTTACTTGTTTCTTGAACATTATGAATATCTTCCTTATCAACTTCAATAAAAAATGTGTTTATATGCCCACAAGAAGAACATTCGTATTTTGGTGGTAATCCATATCCCCATACTGCGTGGTTTGAGAAATCTACATGTACATCCTCTGATTTGCACTTTGGACAAATCTTAACCATTTTTATTCCATAAACTTTCTCATAGCAGGATGCATGTCCATCATATGTTGTTTTGCAATTTCTTCATATAATTTGTATACAATCATAACTGCTAATAAAATACCGGTTCCATTACTCAATGTGCCTGTAAGATCTGCTATTGCTGCTAATAAACCAACTGCTGCCCCACCAACAATTGTTAGAGGCCATATGTATCTACTTAAAATTTTCTCTAAAACTCGTTCATCCCGTCTAAAACCAGGAATTTGTAATCCTGAAGACATAATTTGTTTTGCTTGACTTTTAGCATCCATACCAGCAGTTTGCATCCAAAAAATACTAAATACAACTGAACCAATAATAAAAAGAAGAGAATATGTAGCTGCCTGGCCTAATTGAATCAATGTAAAACTTCCCTGAATAAAACTTTCTACAACATTCGGAGGAGTTGTCCAAAATACTAACCCACTTACAGGAGTTGTGTTTGAAAAAGTTCCTAAAAGAGGATATCCCCAATTTTCTAATAATCGTGCAAATAATTGAATGTTTGCCATTAATGCTGCAACTAAAATAACTGGGATGTTTGATGTATAAAAGAAATTCAGAGGCCATCTCATTCCATATCCTCTTACTCGTCCAAATGATAATGGTATTTCAACCTTCATTGCTTGACCAAATACACAAATGGCAAAAACAGCAACTGTGGCCACTACTGCAGCAAATTGTAAACTAGCACCAGTAACATTTCCTAATGCGAATGATTGGAATAATGCGGGAATTGCTCCTGCTGAAATATCTGGGTTACTCGGACTTGGCAAGAAATTTAATGCTCTTATAAAAATTTGCTGAGATACTCCTGCTGCAATAAAAAGGCTTATACCTGAACCAAAACCCCATTTACTAACTACTTCATCCATAAACATAATCAAAATACCACCTAAAATCAACTGAAAAATTAAAACTCCTTGTAATTGTGCATATACTGGTGTTCCTATTAATCCTTGTGATGGAGCTAGACCCCCCATAATAACATAAATAATTCCCTCTAAAACAATAAAGAAAACTGAAGAAACTTTTTGAAGCCCTTGGAACTTCTTCTTTCCTTCTGCTGTGGTCATATCCATATTAAGGATACCTGTTCCCGACAATAATTGTAATACAATAGATGCTGTTACAATAGGACCAATACCTAAACTAATAATGCTTCCAAACGATGCCCCTAAAATGATTGAAAGAAATTCAAACTGTTGTAATGCGTTCTCACCAAGACCAAATAAAGGTACAAAACCAAGAACATAGAATAATACAAGAATTACTAATGTCCACTTTAACTTCTCCTTAAAAGGTAACCTCTTCTGTTGTGGACCTCTTACTTCAGGAAAGTAAGAAGTGATGGTCTCAAGTAATCCCATTTTGTTAGTTTTCCGATGGAGCTTGTGCGTCTGCAACTGTTTCTGCTACAGCAAGTTCAACAACTTGCCCGCCCGCTTCTTTAATTTTTGCTGCTGCAGTATCACTACATGCACCAACTAATTTAAGCTTTACGGAAAGTGTACCAGCGCCAAGTACTTTTTGAATACGTAATTTTGCTAAATCTATCACAAATAAATCTCCTTCCTTAGAGACTTTTCCTTTTTGTTCAAGTAAGGTTAATTTTGTAAGGGTAAAATGTCCAACATTTAATGAAGTTGTCTTTGAAGTATGTCTTCCTCGAGGTTTAAATCCGCTTCTACCAAGAACAACGCCTCTTCTCTTATGGCCCGCTCGTTTTCCTGTTCCTGCATTTCCTCTTCCTCCTCGCGAACCTGCTCCTCGACGTTTCTTTCGATGACCGCCACCATGCGTTGTGTGAGATCTGTACTTCCCAACTTTTTTCTTTCGATGAACTACCATTATAGCATCCTCTTAATCAAATCATCCATTTTATCAGCTCGATCACCAAGACCGCCACCTAATTTGAAAGGCATTTTGATACCTTTTCTTCCAAATCCTTTTCGTGGAGGATTTAACCTAAAATATCTTTTATACTTTTTTCCATCTACTTCAAGAGATTTGTAAGTATATTTTTTCTTAGAATCTTCTACACGACCTTTCCATTCCTCACCACGTTTTGCAACAAGTTCTTTGAAAACTTCTTCACTTATAGGTCCCCAGGTAATGTAATCTTTTGCTTTCTTAATCATACCTACATTAATTGGATTATTTGGAATAACAACACAATGATTCTTCCTAGTTAGACCTAACATACTAAGAGTATCTTTTACATCTTGACGAACTCCTACAAGTCCACGTACTAAGATGATTGCTATTTTTTCATTTGCCATTATGATTCTGCCTCTGTAGGAATATCTCGAAGTTTTCCTTCTACAATTCCAAGTTGCTCAACATGATGAGGTAATACTTTTACTTCAGAAAGTTTTCGTAATGCATCTAATAACGCACTTATTAAATTTAATTTGGTTTTAGTTTGACCTTTAGTTGTACTCCAAATATCTTTAATTCCTGCTAATTCTAATATTTTTGCACATTCTTTTTCAATACATAAACCCTTGCCTCTCGGTGCAGGCATTAGTTTAATTATTACTGAACCACATTTTCCTTCTACCGCAAATGGAATTGATGTTGGTTCACTTGAATCTGATTCCCAACTTCCACTACCTCGTCTGATTCTCATGATGTTTAATCGTGCTTGTCTTTTTGCTTTATCTCGTGCAGGAACTGTCTCTTTACTTTTTCCTGTAGAAACTCCTACATATCCATTTCTGTTTCCAACTACAGCACAGGTCATAAATTGAATTTTATTTCCTTCTCTTGTTTTTTTCTGAGTTTGTCTAAAAATACGTCGCTGACCACCACCAAATTTACCTTTAGCTTGACCAATAAGTAAAAGATCTTCCTCTAAATCTGGGAGTAATTTATTTACAATACCAGCTTCCATTATCCGCAAACCTTTGGAAAATATCTCATTGATATCTGTTATTTTTTCTTCTTTCACAAGCTTTCCTAGTTCTGTAACTGGTTTCCACTCTACTACAGGTTCTGGTTGTCTTGGGTGCCTTGGTTGCCTTGATTGTCTATTATTTCGTTTCATTGTAGTATTTTCTCTTTAACTTGATCAAATGATTTTGACATGTCTTCTGGTTTTAGGTTATTTTTTAAATATTTTGTAAATTGTGATTCTTTTGCTGATTTTGCATATGTCCCAATATGGTCTCCTCGAATTCTTTCTTCAGAAGGAAAAATTGATTCATCGCATGGAATTGCAAATCCCGAATCCTTCAAACCTTTTAGGAACGAGAATAATTTTCCACCACGTACAGGTGTTCGTGAACCAGTATCTAAGATTCCTTCTGCATGACCTGCTGCAACACTCTTTTTTCCTAATAATAAGCCCACAAGATATGCTGCAGGAAAATTCTTTCCAGAATAATTCCATCCAAATTTCTTTAATGAAGATGAATCTACTGCAACAAGAACCTTGTCACCGGTTGTTGTAAATTTGATTACCTGTCCAATAACTTTATTATTTGTAAGCCGTACAGTTACACGTAACTTTCCTGAAAGTAATAACTTCAGTCTTGTAGGATAATTTGTTTTTCCTTCTCTCTTACGCCTGTACAGGACGGTTTTTGGTTTTCTATTCTTTGCCATTTTTCTCAATTAAATTGTGTTCTGTCATGTATAATTTGATATGTCTTTTATTTCTGAAATACCCACCACCACTTTTTCGATATAATTGTTGGTAGGTTGAATTTGATACTAATCCTCTTTCACGAAGTTCTCGTAGAAATTTTCGTTGAGTTCGAATTTTTGTCATCCACTGATCTTTTTTAGTCACAACGGAATATTTTGAACCTCTTTTACTTCCAGGTCCTTTTTGTCTATTTTTTCGTTTCTGTGATGCAATTTTACGAGCACGTACTCTTGATTGTGAATTTTTTCCACTCTTTTTGATTTTTCCAACAGCAATAAGACCACGAATATCTGATCGAGTTATAGCTTTCTTAATATCATCTAAAGCATCAGCTACAAATCTTACTTTATTTGGAGATACTTTCAATAATCGTCCTGCTAATTGTTTTTTGTTTCTCATCGTTAAACCTTATTGTCTTTTTGTAAGTGTCTTTTCTACAATCTTCTTTTGTTCTTTCTGCTCTTCTTCAGATTTTACAGTTTCATCAATACCTTTTTCATCTTTCTTTGATTCTGATTTCTTTTCTTTCTTCTCTTCTTTCTTAGCAGATTTCTTTGCTTTTTTAGCTTTCCTTTCAGTTTTCGCTTTCTTTCTTGCTTCAAGAGCTGTTTGAACTTTAGTTGTAAGTTTTTCTGCTCCTACGCCAAGGATTGTAATTTTCTTTTCTGCTGCAAGAGCAAGTAATTCTAATTTTTTTCTTCCACCAACAGTTCTACCAAGAACTGCACCTTCTTTTGCTACATCTAATGCTAATAATTGTGATTTGTTAAGTACTGTTACAGGGAATAAACCAGATTTTGTGTCAATTCCTTTCGTAGCACGCGGAGATCCAAAACCTAAACTAGGTAATACTGGTCGACCTTTATGCATCTGCCGTACTTTTGAATGTTTTCCCCGTGGGAATCTCCATCGTTTCTTAACTCTAGCAGAAAATTTGGATTCTTTTACAACAAATTCTTGTTTCTTTCGTTCCATTTTATAGTACCTTCCCTGCTTTCTGAGTTATATAAATTCCATCTTGGAAAATTCGTCTATCACGGTTTGTAATTCGACATAATGATTCTATTTTTGCTGCTGCTTGACCAGCAAGTTCAATATTTGGACTTGAGATTATTACTTGATCACCATCTACTTTAATTTCTATCCCTTCAGGCAATGTTACTTTTCTAGGAACTGCTTCCCCTAAAAAGTTTTTAACAGTAAATTCTAAACCAGACACACTTACATTCATAGGAAAGTGACCTGAGCAAACTTTAAGTTTGTATTCATGAGGTTCTTGAACGCCTTGAACCATATTCTTAATATGTGATTCAAATGAAAGAGTTAATGTTTTTTCTCTCTTTGTTGCTTTTGATGCCGATAAGGTTATTTTATTCCCTTCAGCAGTAATTGTAATTCTCGGATGAAGGAATTGCCTTTTTACTTCCCCTTTAGGACCTTTCACAGTTAAAGTAGATTCATCTAGCTGTGCAGTAACGCCATCTGAAAGTTCTATTGATCGAGAAATTTCTTCTTTCATTAGTAACAGTATGCTAAAAGCTTCCCTCCTGTTTTGTTTTCTTTTGCTTCACCGTGAGTTATTACTCCTCGTGGTGTTGATACAAAGATAATTCCAAAGTCTTTTGCAGGAAGATATCGCTTTTCCCATTTCTCGTATTCATCCTTTTTTGTTGAGAATCGAGGTTTGACAACTCCGCACTTGTTTATATTTCCTAAGAGATTGATTTTTAATGAACCACCCTTATCATCTAGAGTTTCTTCAAAAGATCCAATGTATCCTCCTTCATTCATAAGAGTTAATACTTTTTTGATCATTTTAGAGGCAGGCCTAACAAAAACTTCCTTTTTTCCTACTTTTTCAGCATTTAACATTTTTGATAATGCTGCTGCCAATGGGTCGTTTAACATTTTTCTTTTCTACCTCAACTATATTTCTTGAATCCTAATTCTTCAGCTAATTCACGGAAGCTTTGTCTACAAATGTTCAGGCCATATTTTCGGATAACTCCGCCTCGACGGCCCGTTACCTTACATCGGATATTATTTTTTCCGCAACTTCGCTTTTTAGGTGAATTATGTTTGATGTACTTCGCCTTCTTTATAGGCTTAGCATTTAATTGTGTAAATACTTTTTTCCAGTCACTTGCAGTCATATTAAAAAACCTCCTTGGTTTTTTGAAATGCTAAAAATCTTGATTTTTATCATATTAATCTCCCTCTCATTCTACTTTCACTCCCATTTGCTCAACAAATGCAATAGCATCTTCTTTAGCAATTCTATGCTTTGAACCTACTGAAGATCTGTTAATTCTTCGTTTCTTTATTCTAAATCCTGGTCGCGATAATGTAACCGCTACTTCTAAACCTAATATTTTCAAGTCAGGATCATATTCCAACCCTTCAATGTCAATATATTCTGGAATTCCGAATGAAAAGTTACCTTGCATATCAAAATTTTGAGGAGATAATCTGTTTTCTTTTGCCACCAATAAACGTTTGAGTAATTTATCAGCGTCTTTTCGAATTGTTACCTTACAAGCAATAGCTAATCCCGGTCTTAGACCCCATCCGGGAATTCTTTTCTTTGCAGTAGTTTTTACTGGTTCTAATGGAGACAATTTCTTTAAAAGCTGAATCCCTTTTTTGAGCATATCTTCATTTTTACCTGCACCTATATTTAGTGTAAGCTTCTCTATTCGGATATTTCTCATTATGTTTGATTGTGCCATTATTGAATTGTTACCTCAGCTTTCTTTTCTCCAATAACAAAAAGATATTCTTTTAGTGTTTCAACATCCTTTCCATTAGATTCATAGACTGCTTGTTTATCGTTAAGTGTTTTTAAAGTTCCAGAGTCACCACTTCTCTTTCCTCGCTGAAGGTATATTGTTGCACCTTCTTTAAGCGGAAAGACTTTAGTTATTTTGCATGAAGGTAATTCGATTAATACTGAATCTCCAACTGAAACTTTTTCTGATGTAAGAATATTTTTACCATCAAACAAGTTCAGTTGTATTTTTCCTCCTTTTAAGATTGATTTTCCAGTTACCTTGCATACTTTCTTTGTTTTTTCTGTTGCAGGAATTTCAATAAGTGATAATCTACCTTTTGCATCTAAAGCAACTCTATATTGTGATTTATTAAATGAAACAACATCAAATAACCCAACAATAAACCGGTGATCTTTTCTTCGTTTTCCGTCAACAAGGATTTCATTGTTATTTAGTATTTTTTTAACTTCACTTGTTGAAGCTGCGATTTTAACAATGTCTCGTAAAATGACATTTAAAGGAAGACCTTGATCAAGTGGATGTGCACCTGGTTTAGGTCGTGTTGTGAATGTATTAGCCTTTCTATCAATATGCCACCGTCGAGGTGCTGCAATTCGCTTTAAGTGATTTTTCATTGTTTTCTCCTAGGAAAGCTTGAAAATAACGTGTTTATTTTCATTGTTTTGCCTCCACAGTTTTCTTCTCAGTTTTCTTTGCTTCTAATCTACGCTTTGGATCTTTTGTATTTAATACAGTAATCACCAAATTTGATGGTTCTAATGCAACAAGAGGCGAAGAGCCATCTTTCTTAGCAACGTCTATTCCTGTTACAAAGATTTTAGTATTCTTCAATTCAACTCTTTCTACTGAACCCTCTTTTTTCTTATGAGTTCCTCGCATAACCATTACTTTATCTCCCTTCTTAACTTGAATTTGGCGCTTTCCATATTTCTCTCGTAAATCTTTTGAAAGGTGTACATGAACAAATTTTTGTTGTACATGAAGAGGAGCGTTAAATCTATATTTACGCTGTTTTCGTACTTGTGTACTGTTTTTCCATGCCATTGAAAATGCGCTTTTTACCATTATACTACTATCCTCGCTACTTTTGCTACTGCAGGCCATCGTTCTGCGACTTCTTTTGCGATTGGACCTTTAAAGATTGTACCTTTTGGATTTCCTTTTTCATCTTTTAATACAACTGCTGCATTATCCTCAAACCGAACACGAACGCCATCTGCACGTCTAAATTCTTTTCGTTGACGCACAATTACTGCAGGAACTACTGTTTTTCTCATTTCTAATTTTCCTTTTCTAACAGATGCAAGTACCATATCCCCTACTCCTGCTGAAGGAATTCTTCCTCGTACAGTTTTATGTCCTTTTACTGCAACAATCTTAAGCATTTTTGCTCCAGAGTTATCACAGGTTGGAACTTCTGCCTGAATTGGTAGTGCTCGCGTTACATTGCTTTTGATTGCTTTCATTGTGGTGAATCCCCACAAGGAAGCTTCAAAAATGCTTGATTTTTGTTTGCTTTCATTTGCTTTCGCTCTCAATTATTTTTATTATTACGTGATTTTTTGTTTTACTTAATGGACGAGTTCTCGCTGCAAGAACAATCTGACCAACTTTCGCATCGATTGATGCAGGATTGTGAACTCGCAGTTTATATTTTCGAACTTCATAACGTTCATATTTTGGAACAGGACGTGACTTTTGCCATTCAATGGTAGCCGAATGATTTGTATCTTTCTTTACAACTATTCCCTTTACTAGTTCATTCTTTACAGTAATGTTTCCGTAAAATGGACAGTTTTTGTCTTCTACGTCTGGCTTTGGAGGGGCTTTAATCCCAAGTACCGTTTTTCCTTTTGTTTTTGTTGTCATTTATTTTATCACTCCAGTGATATTTGAAAATGTTCTCATTTTCATTTACCTTTGATTCTTTCTTCCGCACGTTTGTTTGGAAGTGTGATCGTTTTTCCCGACTCCAGTTTAAGACCACGAATTGCGCTTTTAAGCACCGTAATCAAACCTTTATCAGTTTTAATTACCAATGAACTCTTTGTTTCATCAGTAACCATTCCTTGAACTCCACGTAACGAGCTGTTTGTTGCGTCAACAACTTCAACACGTTTTCCAATAAGTCCGTGTGGATATGTTTTGATCATTTGTGTACCCCATCATCATTCATCGAATGTCGATAGTTTCCTCAGCGAAACCTAAATCAACAAGAACCGGTTTGATTCTTGATTTGTGGTCTCCCTGTAACTCAATCTGCCCACCTTTTGCGGTTCCACCGCAGGCAAATTTTGTTTTTAGTTTTTTGAGGATTTCGTCAAGGTTTGCGTCTTTTGTAAGACCCTTCACAATTGTGTATTTTTTCCCAAATTTTCGTTTTTCAATCAGGACTGTGATTTTTTGTTGTTCTCTAACAACATTCTCAAAGGACACAAGTTCCTTTGGTAAGCCAGTGATGGGATCGATATCAACCATTATTATGCGTTAGGCACCTCTTTCATTCTAAGCAACGTATTTACACGCGCTATATTCTTCTTCAAGTTACGTAAAGCGCCTGGATTTGATACATTTGCTCCACTTGCAACCTGTGCATTTAATTTCAGGAGTTCCTTTTTAAATTCTCCTAAACGTGATTGTAATTCTGTTTTTGAGAGGTCACGTAATTCTTTCATGATCTTCATTCTTCTGGTACCTCTTCTGTATTTTCTTCTGTAGAAACTGATTCTTCAACTGGTTTTTCTTCGGCTACTTCTTCAGTTTTTGGTTCCGCAGGCGCTTCAGGACATGTATGATCTGAAGTTAATTCGCCACCGCATTTTTCGCATGTAGTTGGTTCTGCTGGAACTTCTTCTGTCTTAGGTTCTTCAACCGGAACTTCTGATTCCTCTGGAGTAGTTTCTTCATTCTCAACTACAGGTGCTTCTTCAGAGGTTTCTGCAGGAGTTTCTTCTTTCTCTTCAGATTTCTTTTCAGTTGTTTCTTCTTTAGCTTCTTTCTTCTTTGATTTTTTAGCAGGTTTTTTCTTTGTTGCTTTCTTTGCTGGTTTCTCTTCAGATTTTGCGTCAGATTCCTCCAGTACTTGAACTGGTTCATCAAGTAACTTGATACTATCTGGAAGCACTAAATCTGGAGGCATAATAGATACTTTAATACCAATTATTCCGCTTTTCAACAAAGCAGTTGTTTGAGCATGACGAACACCTGTAATAGCTACATCGCCACATTTCTTAAGATATCCCTGATAAAATCTCCAACTTTTCGCTCGAGCTCCAGGAATTTTTCCTGAAATTATAATCTCAACACCTAAAGCACCAGCACGTAATACGTTTTCCATCGTTTTGTGTCCTACTCCTTTAAATCGAGCTGAACCAAACCGTTCTAATGAACCAGCAATACGCTGTGCTACGATGTTTGCATCAAGGAAAATATCTTTAACTTCTGTAATTTCAATTTGTGGATTTTCTAGTTTGAAATTTTTCTTTAATTCTTTTGTGAGTAATCGAATGTTAGATCCTTTTGAACCAACAATTAAGCTTGGTTTGTTTGCTGAAATAATTATTTTTTCTCCTAAAGGAATTTTCTTTAATCGAATCTCTGAGATACCTACTCCTTTAAGCTTGTTTGTCATAAACTGCTTAATGTAAAATTCTTTTGTTTTCTGTGCAATAAAGTCTCTTTCAATCAAAATGATTCACCTCCGGTGCTCATTTTGGTGTTCCGAAAATTTTCAATTTTTGTAACAATCATTGTGATTCCTCTGGTTTTTCAGCAGGTTCGCTGGTTTCGTCTTTTTCTAATTCTTTTGATTTCTCTTGATTTTCATTTGTTGATTCTGCAGGTGCTACTTCTTCTGTTACTTTCTCAGCCGGTTTCTCTTCTACTACCGCTTCTTTAGCTTCTTTAACTGGCTCAACCGGTTTCTCTTCTGCTTTTGGCTCTATTTTTGGGGCTACTTCTTGAGTTTTTACTTCTTCCTGAACAGCTTCTTCTTTCTTCTCAGATTTCTCTTCAGCTTTAACTTCTTCTTTAGCAGGAGTAGTTGCTTTAGGAACTGCAAGTTTTACTTTCTTTTTTGAATCTTTTTTAGATGTTTTCTTAGTAACACTTTCAATAACTTCAATTTGTAAGTGAGTTCTCTTTGAAGCACCTCGTCGTCTTCCACCAGTCATTGGTGTTGATGCTTTGTTTGCAATTAATTTTGAAATCTTTAAAGATGAGGTGTTTAATCCTTTTGCTTGAGCGTTTGCTTCTACAGAGTTTAGTAATAAAATAAATTCTTTAACTGCCTTTACCGGATATCGTCCCGCAGACATTCCTCTTCTATGTCCAACATCACGAGCATATCTTCTAAATGGTACAGCTTGTTTCATTTCAAGAACAGATTCTAAAAATTCTTTTGCAGAACTTGTAGTTTTATAACGTAAGTGATGACTAATCTCTACACTATGTTTTGTTGAAATCGGAAGATTGGTTGACCTAGCCGATGCAACATGTGCGGTTCCTACATTTTCTGTGTTTGTCATTTTTTTGTTTTATCCCTATCTTGCTGATGCAGCTTTACTGGATCGAGTTGCCCCTACTCCAGCAGAACTGTGACTTACCATTTTTCGCGAATGAGCAAACTCACCTAATCGGTGACCCATCATTTCAAGTGTGATTATAATTTGTGAAAATTCTTTTCCAGTATATACCAGGATTGTTTTTCCAATCATTGTTGGAAGAATTGGCATATTCCGTGCGTGAGTTTTTACTCGATCTTTTCCTGCATCTAATTGTTTAAGTAATGCATTTTGTTGAGGTGTAAATCCTCGTTTAAGTGTTCTTCTAATTCTGGTAGGAACCATTTGAGCAAATGTATCTAAATCTATTGATTTGATTTCCTCTTCAGTTTTCCCCTGCCATTTTAATTCCTTTGCCATTTTTGTGTACCTTATCGTTTCTTTCCTGTTCTTCGTGGAGCAATCTTTCCAACTTTTCTTCCTGGAGGAGCATGTCTTCCTGTAATTGTAGGTTTACCTTTATGGTCACTGCTACTTCCACCGAATGGGTGGTCTACAGCATTCATTGCAACCCCACTTACTCGAGGATAAAGTTTATTCTTTGCTCTCATTTTCTTCATCTTTGTTCCTGCTTTCAAGAAAGGTTTGTCTCTTCTACCAGCTCCTGCCAAAACACCAATAGATGCACGACAATCTGGTAAGAATGATTTTTCTTTCTTGGATGGAAGAACTACTCTCACTGCTTTTTCTGATTTTGCGACAACTCGAGCAAATGTACCCGAAGATCTTACTATTTTTCCTCCGTCACCTGGACGAAGTTCTAGATTGTGAACTAATGTTCCTTCTGGAATATCTTTTAATAAAAGAACATTACCTGGTTTAATTTCATTTGAGTGACCTACAGAGATTACATCCCCTACTTTGACTTTTTCTGGAGCAAATGTTAAATCTGTATCACCAGTTAAATATTGAACTTTAAGTAAAGGTGCACTATGACCAGCACAGTGAATGATATCTACTACTTTTCCAGTTGTTTCAACAGAAGAATGTTTTGCAGCGCCTTTGAATCTATGACTAGGTGATTTGTAAGGCCCTGTGCCTCGTCCTCTTCGTTGTTGTAGTATTCTTTTTCCCATTTTCTATCTAAATCAACCCTAAGTCTGCACTAACATCTGATGCCAAAAATTCTGGCGATAATTTTACGTATGCTCGTTTTGTTCCTTGAAACGAATTTTGAATGTTAACTTTTGCAACTTTTACTTTAAATAACATTTCAACAGCTTGTTTCACGTCTGTTTTTGTTGCCCGTGGATGAATTGCAAATACCAATTTGTTGTCAAACTCAATCTGCCGAATACTTTTCTCTGTTGAAAGAGGGTACTTAATCACAGTATATGGATCAAAGTTTGTCGCATCGTTTTTGTTGTTTGCCATTTTAATTGTATAATTTTTTCTCCGTGATTAAATCAATTGCTTTCTCAGACCATAATGTAACTCTTCCAGGTAATGCACCAGGAGCAAGTAATTCTGCATTTAATGCAGTTGCATACACAACGTCAACACCAGGAACGTTCTTAGCAGCTTTTTCAAGAGGACATTCTCCTGCAACTACCATTAATACTCCTCGTTTCCGTTTATATTTTCTGTTTCGCATTGTTCCTTTTCCTGCTCTTACTTTTTTCACAGCAGTTCGTTCTAGCTCTCCTGCAAGTCCAAGAGATTTGAACAGTTTTTCAATGTCATTTGTTTTTGAAATATCTTCAACCGAAGAATTGATTATGAATGGATATGTTTCAGGAATGATGTGACCCCGTTCTGCAACAAGTTCTTTATTTACTGTAGCGGTCATCGCTGATCGAATAGCTTTCCTATTTTCTTTTTTGTTAATTCTCTTTGTTAATTCTTTTTCTGCTTTAGGTGCATGGGACCGTCTACCACCAACTGTTTGTGGAGAAAAAGCACCTACCCAGAAGAATCGAGTTCCTCTTCGTGAATGGATTTTTCTATTAACACGACTTATACCAAAACCGTATGTTCCTCTATATTTTCTTCGTCTTTTACTTGTATCTGATGCTGATCGTTTTCCTGCTTCAGGAAATGCACCATATGCTTGACGCGCTGCACTTTGTAATGCATGTACTGCTCGTTTTATGAGGTTTGGCCTATATGATTCTGAAAACTGTGAAGGTAACTCTTTTGTACCAACATTTTTGTTCTCTTTATCTACAATTGGAAGCGATTTCATTGTGCTATATACACCACATTAGGCGCCTCCTTCACTGCTTTTGGATTTTGACGTATTGCATGTGTTAAAAACACAGCACGTTTTCGTGGACCAATAACTGACCCCTTAACTAATAAATATGAAGTTTTAACTTCGCCATATTTGGTAATTCCGCCTTTTTGAGCAATTTCTTTACCGTCAGTTCCCATTTTAATAATTTGTTTATTATACTCTGTCCGTAAGTGATATCCCATCTTACCTGCCTGAGGTACTCGATAATCTACTCTTTTAGGAGTCCATGCACCTAAGTTACCAATTCCTCGCTTAACTTTCTCGGATTTGTGTTGTCTAATAGGAACACCGTATCGCTTTACAGTTCCCTGGAAACCTTTTCCTTTACTAATACCGTGAACATCAACATAATTCCCTTCTCCAAAGATGTCTGCTACAGCAACTTCTTTGCCTAAGTTTTCTTTAGCATATGCTAATTTCTCGTCTTTAGAACCACCAATAACAACTTCAATAATTCTTGGTTTCTTAGTTCCAATACTTGTTTTTGAAGGATTTGAATGAACTAGGAGACGAAGATCATCAAATTCAGTAACTTCGTCAATTTTCTTTGATTTTTTAGGAATAGAAAGTAATCTGCCAAGATATTTATCTTGTTTTTCTGCATAAACGTGACTTAATTTTTTCCACCCATCAGGAGTTTGTTTATAGAATGATACTCCTGCGATTGTCATTGGTGGACATTCAATGATTGTAGCCGGCATAAAGATTTTTTCACCTGCTGTTGTTGATTTTGCTCTATTATCTTTAACGTGAAGATGAGTCATACCTGCTTTATATGCGATAAATCCAAGAGGTTTAGCGTCTTTCTTATCAGCCCAAGATCTAACTCTAGCTAATAGATGTTTTGCCCGTTTCCTGGGCCAAAACTGCATACTTCCTCTTCGTGGATGTCTTGCTTTTGGCATTTTTCTGTATAACCGCCTATATCAGGTCACATCAAGAATGTTGATGTTCGCTTTGTCAGGCAACTTCACTACAAGCACTTTCCCAGTTATGCTGGATAGTTTACCTATAATGTGTTGATATTGCTTGAGTTAGCAGGTTGTTTATAAAGGTTTCTACAAAAAGCTATATTTTGTAGAATCCTCAGAAATCTTTGATTTCTTGTGTTTTTGGTTAGAATTGGTTTTTGCGAGGAACATCACTCATTGATCATTTCTGCCGCCTTTAACCTTATTTACTAATGATTCTAATTCACTTTCAATAACATTGTGGCCAGAACCTTCATAACCCCTTTGACGCCAACTACTTTTTCCACAACCAGAACACGCATGGGAATGTTCATAATGTTTTTCATGCCCATCCCACTCTGAACAACAATCAGATGCAGGAGCGCTACAATAATCACAAATCATACCCATTTTTTTCTAGTATGTATTAAGTTACGTAGGTGAGCAAGGCCCTAGCTTGCTGAGCTGGCTACAATTGAAAATTGTAGGAGTCCGGCGTGCCTAGCTCACATGGAACGCTAACTGAATACTGTTTTTTTCAAATGCAAGAACAGCCGAAAAGGTTTATATAAGTTACGAATTATTGACAAGGAATGGAACACATCCTCGGAAAAGTAAAAGAACCATTACAACACTTTAAAGATAAAAAGTACTTCGAAGAATTCTACAAAAAAAATGTTATTATCACAAAAAAAGCAATAAAAGAATCGGTTAATGAAGATAATCTTATTATACAAGCAATTGCAAACGTAAATGAATTAGATAAAGTAACAAACCTTCTCAGCAAAAGATTACGAGAATGGTATAGCCTATATGATCCGGAACTTGTTGAAAGAGTACATTCTCATGAGAAACTGATTGAATTAATACTTGAAAACGAAAAGAAAGAGAAAGATTCAATGGGCGCAGACCTTCCAAAAGTAGATTATGATGAAATTATTCTCTTAGCAACACAAATTCAAGGATTATATGGATTACGAAAGAAACATGAAACATATCTTGAATCTGTAATGAAACCTTATTGTCCAAATATCTTAGAATTAGCTGGAACCACGGTTGGAGCAAAATTAGTAGAACTTGCAAA
Source organism: uncultured Methanosarcinales archaeon (assembly GCA_964510085.1). Lineage (GTDB taxonomy): Archaea > Nanobdellota > Nanobdellia > Woesearchaeales > GW2011-AR9 > CAZEAB01. The sequence continues at coordinate 82,458 of CAZEAB010000001.1, forward strand.
AGGATTAAAACGATTAGCTTTACTTCCAGCTTCAACAGTTCAATTATTAGGGGCAGAGAAAGCACTTTTTAGGCACTTGAAAACTGGAAGCCGTAGCCCTAAATATGGAGTAATTTACCAACATCCTTTAATTCAAGGGGCTAAAAGAGATGAACGTGGAAAAATGGCACGTAGATTAGCTGACAAATTATCATTATGTGCACGTTTAGATTTCTTTAAAGGCGAGTTTAAAGCAGACGAGTATCGAAAGGAGTTAGAGAAATGAGTAGAAGAATCAAAGAACATAAACTGTTCGAAATATACCAAGAACGTGGAAAACGAATCTTTACTAAAAGTATTGTCAAAGGCCAGAATCCTTTCGAAGAACGAATTGTAAGAGACGGCGGAGAAGAATATAGAGAATTTGACCCAACTAGAAGTAAACTAGCTGCAATGATTATGAAAGGATGTACTAATATTGGTATCCGAAAGAGTGATGTTGTACTCTATCTTGGAGTTGCGCATGGATATACTGCTTCATTCGTCTCAGATATGGTCCAAGACGGTATTATCTTTGGAATAGATCCTGCCCCGAGAGTAATTCGAGATTTAATATTTTTAACAGAAAAAAGAAGTAATATTGTGCCGTTATTAGCAAGTGCAAATCATCCTGAAGAATATGCACATCGAATTTGTGAGGCAGATATTGTATATCAAGACGTTGCACAGAAAAATCAACTAGACATCTTCATGAAAAACGTTGATCAGTTCTTAAAGAAAGGTGGTTACGGTTTACTTGCAGTTAAAGCACGAAGTATTGATATTAGAAAGAAACCAAAACAAATTTTTGTAGAGATTAGAGACATACTAGATAAAAAGTATAAAGTAATTGATTACAAAATTCTGGACCCGTATGAAAAAGATCACTGCATGATTATTATCAAGAAACAATAATGGAATGCCCTAAAATAATTGTTGTGGACAAAAAAAATAATTTTCTTAGTGTAGACACGTTTACTAATGCTCTTGAAAATGAATCTGTTAGACGGATTGTACGAGTTTTAGTCTATAATTCAGGAAATAAGATTTTGTTGCAAAGAAGAGGCACTAGTACGCCTATCTTTCCAGGAATGTGGGACACTTCTGCTGCAGGACATGTAGACGAAGGAGAAGATGCTAAGACGGCAGCTTTACGTGAACTTCATGAAGAAGTAGGTATTTCTAATGTCTCTTTAAATCAAATACATGAAGCATACACTAAGGAAATTTCGGGAGAATTATCATTACATTGTTATGCAATAATTTATTCTTGCATGTTTGAAGGTGAGATTAAAGTAGATGGTGAAGAAGTATTGGAAGGGAAATGGTTTTCACCTGAAGAACTTAGAAATGAAATTGAAAAGAACCCAGATGATTTCACACCTGGATTAAAATTAACATTAGAAAAACATGAAACTTTGTATTCAAAAGAGTTATAAATAATTAAATCCTTCTTACCTTATGTCTCTTGCAAATGAAGCGTCGTACTTATACAATATTTCTAAAAAAGTAGAAGATGTTAGCAAGGATATTAAATCTCAAACTAGTAAAGCGAAGAAAGCACAGAAGAAAGGAGATGCGACAAAAGAATTAAAGAAATTGAAAGAATTACACAAAGATAAGTTAAAACTCATGAAAAAATTAAAACATCATTATGTCTCATTTGCACACGAGTTCCAGAAAAACCAATGAAACACATATTATTAATTATTCTTGTACTCTTTATTGTAAGTTGTGTTAGTCCAGAAGATATCCTTGTTGAAGATTTACCTAAAGCAAAAGAAGTTCCAGAAGTAAAAGAACAGCCAATAGAAGAACCCGTAGATGCAGAGCCAATACAAGAAACAACCACGCAATCATGTAAATTTAGTTCTGATTGTGAAAGAGGGTTTTACTGTATCGAAACTCAATGTAAAAGTATAGAATCATTAAACGAAAAAAAGCAGAAATGTGAACAATGCACTTTTCAAACTGCTACGATCCTTACAAGTGATGGAGAAACATATACAGAAGGGCAGGGGAAAGGAAGTTATACATATGCAGGTGCGTTAGAATGGAAAATTGTACCACAAGGACAATATTGTAAAGGAGATACAAAAGTACCTATTACAATATTCAAACGAAATTATGATGAAGTGTTCGGAGATGAAGTTATTGTATTAAAGAAAGGTGAAAAAAGTGAAGTATTAACACACCCTTTAATTGACGAACTTAAATTTACATTAGAAATTGTTGATATACAAGAAAGTTGTTCTTAAGTTTTTTCATTTTTACCAAACTTAAAAGAAAGTGCATTGTATTCCTTTGTGCCATATGCAACAACACCTTTATCTTGCCATAGAACAAATTTAGTAATACCAACATCAAGAGCCATTTTACTACAGATAGTACAATATGGTTCTCCTGCTCTTGAAGGAACTTCATTATCGTCAAGACGAATAAAATAAAGTGTTGAGTCAGACAATTTTTGTGGATTATTTTTTAATGCATCCATAATAGCTCGTTGTTCTGCATGAACACAACAAGTCTTGTCTGTTACTTTAGTATGGTACCCTTCCTTACTGAAAGAGCATCTTCTTTGTTCCTCATCATCTTGAGGCGGGCTGTTGTAACCTTTTCCAATAATTTCGTCTAGTTGAACTATTACAGAACCACATTTTGCTCTATTACACGTTGCATCTTGTGCAATTTCAGCAGCTTTTGTAATAAAATCTAGTGCTTTTTTTTCTTCATCACCAGACAAATATCTCATACTAGTTTACTAAAATAATTATGATTATATAAAATTAAAGGAAATTACTTCTCTATTCATCCTCTTCAATATGAATAATATTTACTGGGCAAACATCTGCCGCTTCTTGATTTTCTGCTTCTTCTTCAAGAGATTTAATCTTCCTTTCCCACTTCTCACCTACTTCTGTAGAACCTTTTAATTGTGCTAATCCTTCTTCATCCATTTCCCAATACTCTGGGCTTATTGCTGCACAAGCACCACAACTGATACAATCTTTTTTGAAATGAACTACTTTCTTTGACATGAATTGTCAAACAAAGCTCTTATTTATAAGACTTGTCAAAATAGGATTGGGAATAAAACCAGCCTAATTTTGAGCACGCAAGTATTTTACTAATTAATCAGTGGTTTGCTTGCAAGCCACCATTCTAATTGTGGTGAAATACTCCGCGTTTTAAACCAATATTAGCGCAAACCTTATAAAACAAAATTCCTTCCCTTACAAAATGAAAAAGAGTGTGGTACTAGTCCTTTGTATAACGTTGCTACTTCTTGTAGCATGTGGAAGAGTTCCACAAGGTGAAACTGCTTCCGATACTTCTGCTGCTGCAAATGCTGTTAGAGTAGGAACACAAGGAGTAACATTAACACCTCATCCAAATTTGCCTCCTAGACAAATCTGGGATCAAAACGAATTGGTAGCAGTTGTTGAAATCCAAAATAAAGGAAATCACCACATTACCCCTAATAGTTGTTATGTGTCTGTTACTGGATTTGACCCAAGTATCATTAAAGGAAACTTCCAACCACGAGATTGTACCGAGAATACTGCAGGAACATTTGATGGAAAGACTTTATACAATATTGAAGGTACAACAAACCAGATTGAATTTAAATCATCAGACATTACCCTCCCAGGAAAAGTATTAAAGTTAGAACAACCATTGTTGTTTTCAACGTGTTACAATTATCAAACGACTGCAAGTCCAAGTGTATGTATTGATCCAGTATTCTATCAAATCTCTCAACAAGAAAAAGTTTGTAGTGCACGAGATGTAAGTGGTGGAGGAGGCCAAGGTGGTCCTGTTGGAGTGAGTTATGTTAATGTAGACATGCCTGGTGGAAAAGCGTTCTTTGAAATTACTATCAGAAATTTTGGAAATGGACAAGTATTAAGTCCGTTCTCTGACATCCGAACTTGTGGTCTTGGCGGAATTGATTATACAGAAGAAGATAAAGTTGCATATAATGTAGACCTTTCCGGAGCTTCATTAATTAGTTGTACTCCTGGAGATGGAATGGTACGGTTAACAAATGGCCAGGGAAAAATTTTCTGTACATTTGACATTCAAGGAACTACAGCGTATTTATCACCTCTTCTTATAGATTTAAATTATAATTACCGGACAAGTATGCAAAAACAGCTTGAAATAATTAAGACACCAGAATAAGCTTTACTTCTTAATAACAGAGTAACCTTTAAATACCTTTAATCATTCTTTAACGCTGAGGTTGATACGATGAAACGAAACATTATCATATTCATAATTCTTGCGCTACTAGTTGTAGCTGGTTGTGACACCGAAGAAGCACCTACAGAAACTGCAAAAGTATTCTTAGGTGGAACTGATGGAGTCACTGCATCTTTTGAAGCATTTGGTGTTGCGGAAGATGGAACATATACTATTTTTGATGAAGATACTTTCTCCATTGATGTAACTTTAAAGAACAAAGGAGAATACGATGTTAAAGCTGAAGAAGTAAAAGTTAACTTATTAGGCCCATCACAAGATGAGTTTACAGGGATTACATCTTGGGAACTTAAAAATTCTAATATTATTGATATGAAATCAGAATTAATCCCTGAAGGTGGAGAAGAAACAATAGATTTTGCAAGTGAAGCAAAATACAAGAGTAAAGTAATTGCATTTACTGACAGAGTTTGGTTTGCAAACATTGAATATGTATATCAAACAAAATTAATCATTCCTGAAGCATGTTTGAAAGAAGATCTTGCTGACGAACGAGTTTGTGATGTAAAAGGAGATAAAACATTTCATGTCTCTGGGGCTCCAGTAACAGTTACAAATGTAGAAGAAAGTGTTGCAGGTAAGGGAATTATGGCACTTAAAATTACTGTAGAAAAGAGAGGAAATGGAAAAGTTGCCCAACCAGATAACAAGTTCTCAGCTACAAAAGAAGAATTTGCATATACAATTGACGACGAAGCATGGAAGTGTACTTCAGCTGGACAAGAAGGTAAAGCTCGTTTAATTGAAGGTAAAGCAGACATCGTATGTAAATCAAGAGAACCTCTTGAAGAAGGAACACTTGCAACAAAACAAATTAGTCTTACATTAGATTACAAGTATCAAGACTTAGTGCAAGAAACACTTCGAATTAAAGAGAGTGCAAAGTAATTTTTTATTTCTTTATTTTTTCTACAACAAACTCTTCAATTAACTTAATCATCTTCTCAAAATCTTCATCAAAGAAACGATGACTTGCTCCTTCAATAATCTCGAGTTTTGCATCAGAAATCTCTTCAACAAGTTTCTTACTTTGCTCAATAGGAACGGTTACATCTGCATCTCCATGCACAATTAATGTTGGAACGTGTATCATTCTAGCAGATTCATATGAATCTATTCTCTCAGAATCTTCAAAGAAAGAATAATTTAATCTTCTCTCGTTACGATACATATAAAACCCATTTTTACGCCATTCTTCAATGGGGTATTTATCTGATTGAGCAACCATCTTTCCCATATAATCTGAAACTGGACATTTTAACACCAGAACAAACAAATCTTCAGAATCTCCAGCAGCAAGTATAGATGCATTTCCACCAAAAGATGAACCAACTAATCCGATCTTTGTAAATCCTTTTGATTTCACGTACTCAATCGCTTGTAAGATGTCGTCTTTCGCTTCTGATAAGGTAATGTCTGCGAAATCTCCTCCAGAATCACCATGACCAAAGAAATCAAATCGAAACGTTGCAATACCTTGAGAATTAAATCTCTTTTCTAATTCAACATTGGTGCTACTATCCTTAGAAGACGTAAACCCATGTGCCAAAATAATACATGTATCTCCTGAACCGGAAAGAACTCCAGACAATTCTACACCCTTACTATTTGTAAACGTCATCGTAACACCGAAAATGCTAAGAAACTTTCTAATTGAACGTATTCATCTGCACCTTCAACCATTCTAAACTCAATTTCCCCACATTTATCAATTAATGTAACTTTCTTTCTATCTTCAATTTCTAAATTCCAAATCTCTTTTTGAATTTGTTTAATAATATCTAATCCAGATAAACCATAATTTAACATTAAATCTAATAATTTCTTACGAGAAGACACAAAATCTCCTCCAACGGCAAGAGACAACACTTCATTTATTTCCTTCGGCTTCGCAACAGAAGCCATTGAATATACTAATTCTACATCAATCTCTTTCTTAATTACAGCACAACTCTGTAAAATATTTTCTAAACGCCTGCAATCTCCACCACATACTTCAAATAACGCTTTCTTAGCATCTTCTCCAATAGTTAACCCCTCAGAGATTATCAGTTTGTCAATAACTTTAAACACATCTTCTTCTGCTAACGGTTTAAACCTAAAAACTGCGCATCTACTTTGAATAGGATCAATTATTTTTGAAGAATAATTACATGATAAAATAAATCTACATGTTTTAGTATAATTCTCCATAGTACGACGAAGTGCTTGTTGTGCATCTCGAGTAAGAGCATCACTTTCATCTAAGTAAATTAATTTAAATGGAACATTTCCAATAGCCCTCGTACGAGCAAAATCCTTTACTTTTACTCTAATGACATCAATCCCTCGTTCATCTGATGCATTTAATTCTAACGTATTTGCTCGCCATTCTTCACCAAACAATTTCTTAGCAATAATAAGTGACATCGTTGTCTTCCCTACACCTGCAGGTCCACTAAAAAGTAAGTGAGGCATACTTCCCGATTCAACAAATGCTTTAACCTTTGCAACAATTTCTTGTTGTCCATTCATTTGATCGAAAGTAGAAGGCCGATACTTTTCTGTCCAGATAGAATTTTCCATACTATCTCACAATATAGCTGATTTATAAGTTTTACTACGTAGAATACTACACAACCAATAACGCTATTGAAACCGCCCAATCAATAACTTCATTTAAAGAAATGCCAAAAAAGAACACAAGAAAAAACACTACAACAAGTCCAATTAATACTATCCTCACTAACACAGATACAACACGAGTTAGAAAGAATGCAAGAATTCCAAATATGATTAGCCCTATTACTGAAAATGGATCCATACTTAAGAAAAAACACTCCTCATTTTTATTATTTTGTGTTCTTTAGATATCAATTTTGTGTGAATGAGCAAGGCCCTGACTTGTCGAGCCGGCTACAATTAGAAATTGTAGGAACCCGGCGTGCCTAGCTCAGAACCACAAACCAAAATCTCACTTCTTCATATACACAGTTCTTGTTGGAAATGGAATACTTATGTTAGCTTTATTTAATGCGTCATAAATCCTTTCGATTGCCTCTAACTTAGGACCGTATGCTTCATCCCATCTCTCAACCCAAAATTTAGCTTCAAATGTTAATGCAGAATCTCCCATTTCAATAAAATGTACTAAAGGTTCAGGATCTTTCATAATCTTCATTGCATTCAATTCTTTCAAAATAATCTTTTTTACTGTAGCTATATCCACCCCATATTCAACACCAAAAGGAACAACTACCCGTACTTTGGGATTTGGTCTGGTATAATTCTGGATTCGTGAATTAGCTAAATATCCATTTGGAATGTAAATAATTTCATTATCAAACGTTGTTAATTTCGTACTTCGTAATCCAATCTCATGAATCATTCCAACTTCGCCACTTTCCAATTTAATCTTATCACCTGGTTGGAAGGTTTTATCTAAAATTAATGTGATTCCACCGAAAATATTCTTTAATGAATCTTGTAATGCTAAACCTAATACGATTCCACTAATTCCCACCCCTGCAAGATAAGGGCCGATATCTATCCCCCAAATCTTGAGAATCCATAGAAGTGCAATAATCACAAAAATGACATTTATTATTTTATGAAATAATGGAAGAAGAACATCATCAAGATTTGTTTTAGTCTTCTTCGCCATGGTAATACCCCATGTTTCAATAATTACATCAATAGTACGGAGAACAATAAGCACAATAACTGCAGCCATAACTGAGTTAACTACTTTAGAAGCTGTTCCCGTAATTCCTGTTGTCAGAACAGCTGTTTTTAATCCATATGCTAAAACTAAATAAAATAAAGGTTTTTTTGTATGGTTAAGAACCATATCATCAAATTCTGTTTTAGTTTTCTTAGCAAGTCGTTGAAGATAATGTGAATATACAAATAAGAGAGCAATCCCCACTAATACAAAAAGAGCTAACACAAACCCTCCATGAACGAATACGTTCTGTTCATACCCACCAAGAGGCAATGTTTCTATTAATTTGATGAATCCTTCCATTTTCCTATATTACCCATGAATGTAATCCCTTTCTTTAATAAGAATACCTTAACTGAACTCAAGACTATAGTTCCAGTAATTGTGACATATGCTACTTTTACTATAAATTCTGCGCCAGGAACTCCTGATTGTAATGCTACACCCGCAATTGCCGCTGCCGCCAAACCACGAGCAAACATGGTATTTACTAACCCTCTTCCTTGTGGGTCCATACTTTTTGTAAGCCATAATGAACTTACTCTAGTACCCATTAATAAAAATGATAGAATAATCCCCACAACAAGTGCTTTTGTATCTGAGATATCAAACAATATTCCTATGTATACAAAAAAGAACGTTTTTAGAAAAAACGATACTTGATGGTAAAAAAATTCTTCTGAATGAGTTGTTGCACTTTTTCCAAGATCTCCCGCAATTGCCTTTTTCTTATCTGCAGCACGTTTTACGAGAAGGCCTTTTGTAATTGAGGATAATTGTTTTGAATTCTTTAACATTAATCCAAAGAATAATGTTGCGATTGCACCATTCCCTCCAAGAAATTGTGTCATAACAAATATTAAAATGACATATGCTACAGTAATCATATAATTATGAATCTTAAATACTTTTAACGTTAAGATTATCCAAATAACTCCTGCAATAATACCAACTAAACCTGCTATTGCAAATAAAGAAACAAGTTGTGTTGCAACTTGCCGTATTCCAATACTACCAAATTGAATAATTTCTAAAACTGTAATTGAGAATACAATACAAAAAACATCTGTTAATGCTGATTCTAAAGTTAAAAGAGAATATAATCTTTGACCTACATTCATCTGTTTTAAAATTGGAATAACAAACGAGGATGACACCCCACCAAGCATAAATCCTACCAATAATGCTGGTAACCAATCAAGCCCTACAATAACCATTACAAACATTACAATAACAGATGAAAGAATAAAGTTAAATAATGTTAATTTGAAACTCTCCGAGAATTCTCTTAAGAGTGAAGAGAGATTTATGTTAAACGCACCGTCAAACAACAAAAACAATAATGTAAATGTTGTAAATACTGGAGCCAATATTTGAAGTTCTGCAACATCAACGAATTTAAATCCAAAAGGTCCTAATGAAAAACCAAGGATAATAAGGAAAAGAACATCTGGGATACCTACTTTCTTAAAAATAAACTCTGCAAAGAACCCAAAAAATAATATTAAGCTAATTGCAAGCAAAACTAATTGAACATCCATACAAGAAAAAGAATTAAAAGACGTTTATATAACTTACGCCGCAATGAAGAAAAACTCGCCAAGATGTTCAACTTCTCCCTGAACACATTGGTAATGTGCTAAATCATACATGTATTTTCGTATATTCACTTTATTCTTCACCTTCATCCGCACTTGGATTACTTGGAATTGCGTTTCGTGAAATAATTAAAATATCTCCAACTGCTTTCACAAGTTGATGAGGAACAATAACCCCTTTTGCACTTCCTAAAACTTGACTCAAATATGAATTTTTTGTTGCTCTAATCTTCCATCCGGATATTCTGTTAGATTGAACTTGACTATCTTCAACATCACCAAAATAATCTCCTGAATCTGTAAACACCTTTAAATCGTATGTCCCCGAAATTTTTTTCATTTTTAACATAAAGACCCACCTCGTAGTTAATTTTCTTAAAACGAGATGATTTTATATAGTTTTCTATTATCGGTTGGTAATAATGAGCAGTTCTATGAATATACAAATATTAGGAACATCACATATAGCAAAACAGAGTATAGACGAGATTAAATCAGCAATTACTGAAGATAAGCCAGATATTGTTGCCGTTGAACTCGACCTTCAACGAGCTGTAGCATTAATACAAGAACAAAAAAATAGAATTTCACTCGGATTAATTCTCAAAATAGGTGTGAAGGGATACGTATTTGCAAAAATTGGGCAGATAGTACAACAAAAACTAGGAAAAATGGTTGGTGTTGCTCCTGGTTCCGATATGAAGACAGCAATTGAGGTTGCACACAAAGAAAAAAAAGAAGTTGCATTAATAGATCAGCCAATTCAAATTACGCTTAGAAATTTTTCAAAAAGGTTAACATGGAAAGAAAAATTTAGATTTGCTAAAGATTTTTTTATGGGCCTTCTATTTCCAAAACGAGCTATGAAGAACCTTGGGCTAGGAGAATTAGATTTGTCTAAAGTACCAAAGAAAGAACTTATTTCTAAAATGATTAGACAGATTAAGAAAACATACCCTAGCGTGTATAAAACGTTAATTACAGACAGGAACAAGTATATGGTCAAAGAACTTGTTAAGTTAATGCGTAAGAACCCCGAGAAGAAGATTTTAGCCGTAGTAGGCGCTGGTCACGAAGAAGGGATGCGCGAATTGTTGTTGAAAGTGGATGTTGTGAAATAGCCACAACATTTATAAACTAGGCACTACCCTACAGTGATGGTAGCGGTGGCAGGAGCAAAGGGTCTAACCCAGGAAAGTCTGCCCTCCAAGTATACGCAACTCACGGAGATTCAGAAATGGATGGCTCTGGCTCAGAAACGACACGTCCATGTCTAAGGATGATTTATGGCGAAGCTTGTTGAGAAACAAGTGAGTTAACCCAATGACGTTGGACATGGGAACGATGAAACGGCGAATCCTTGCGGGTGCAAGTTGGAATCAACGCTTAGTAGAATGCTCCAACATCCGTCCGATTACGGGGATGTACAGAAGGCAGCTTACGTCACTCTACCACCCTTTAATAAAGCTTGAACAAACGGCGACCGTTGGTCACCAATTTAACAAAAACCTTATAAAACATAAATAATCTAAAGAATTAAAATGGCTAAGGACAATAAAATATCATTACCTTCCGGACAGGGAGGATTAACACGGTACTTTGAAGAAACAAACGCAAAGATTGAGCTTTCACCGGCTTCTATTATTATTATTTCAATAGTAGTTATGATAATCATTTCCCTTCTTCATGTATTTGGAGGAAATTTGTTTCAATGATACCTGGCATGAACCCTCGAAAAGTTCAGCAAATGATGAAACAAATGGGGATTCAGCAGCAAGATATTTCTGCAGAACAAGTTATCATCAAATGTAAGGGTAAAGACATTATTATTACAAATCCTTCTGTTGCTAAAGTGAATATGATGGGACAAGAAACTTTTCAAATTTCTGGAACCATTACAGAACAAGCAGCCGACACTACACCGGACATTTCTGATGAAGATATTAAAACAGTTATGGATCAAGCAGGTGTTGATGAAGAAACTGCTACTAAAGCCATTAATGATGCAAATGGAGACCTTGCTGAAGCTATCATGAATCTATCAAACAATTCATAATGCCACACACTCATTTTTCAAAAGCACATGAACAATACGTTATTGCAAAACATCTTCTACATACAACTCTTCCTCTTGTAAAAGATCCAAAACTCTTGCTTGGAATTACACACAATATATATGATTCTATGGCTCATGCATCCAATATTCTTACGAAAAGTCCTTCCGTCCCAGTAAAAACTGTTAAAATATCTGAAGTACATCAAAAATTTGGAAAACAATTTGATGAATTACATCGTACAATTGAATCTTACAAAAAAAGCCCGGTTGTTTTTAGACGCCAAGAAAATTTCATCATTTGTAGTCAAGAGTATGACATTGAACCCATTACAAAACAGAAAGTACAGGGTCAATTAAATGTACTTAAAGAGTTCCTTATGGAAATATCATCAATTATCAACAGAAAAGATTAAAAAGGGTATTCCCTTACAGATAACTTCGACTTACCAAATGGAAGATTGTCTTTTAGAAGCTCGCGAGGAATTAAAGCGATTAGAGCACATAATTTACGTTAGTTTGAAGTATACACGAACAGTAGATGTTATTCTAAATGCCCTAAATCGTATGGTGAGTACGTATGATTATATCATTGAAGCTTTTCTTATTAAAGCAAAGGAAGAAGGAAAAATTGATTCTTTAGTAAAAAGTCCAGCATTACGGGCAAAAATATTACTTAAAACATATCCTGAAGATAAAGAATTAGCTGATTACATTCGTTTCTATGCATTCTTAAAAGATCTTCTTAAACGCCCTCATCAAAGACGGGAAGAATTTCGACGTCATGTAACATTAATTGCAAATTTTGAAAAAGGAACCTCTGAAATTAAAATTGATACCCTTCTTAATTGTGAAAAGTATGTTCATGAATTCTTAACATATGCTCGTAAAGTCCTTCTTGGCGAAGTTGATGAAGAGTAAGAGCCTTCTCCAAAAGAGGACAGCGTAAATTAATTGGCGTCTGTGCATGAAATGTAACAAGGATTCCATTTCAGCACTGAAAATCAATAGATTTTGATTTTCATGTGCCATCAATGACACCAATAACGAAGTTATTGATGGCATGGCCAGGCGTAAGATACCATGTTCGTTTGCGAAGCGAACGGTTATGGTCTCTGGAGTAGCCAATTAGTTTACATTGTCCAAAAGAGCAATATTTTTATATGCAACCTGCTTCATTCATTATAAGAAATGACTAAATTTATTGCAGTAGTATCAGGAAAGGGAGGTGTAGGGAAGACTACATCTACATTAAATATAGGACAAGCTCTTGCAAATAGAGGTAAGAGAGTCACACTTCTTGACGCAAATCTTGTAACACCAAATCTTGCTATTCAATTAGGGTTTATGGATCCAGATGCAACATTAAACCAATTCTTACGAAAAGAAAAGGGCATTAATGAAATAACCTACCTTCATGAAAGTGGACTATCGCTGATACCTTCCTCCCCTTCATACGCAGAATTTCAAAAGACTAATGTACAAAATATTAGTAAAGTCTTTGATCATCTTCATAATACAACCGACTACGTTCTTGTTGATTCTCCTAGCGGTTTAGGATATGAAGTCAGCCAAGTCGTAAAAAATTGTGATGAGGTTATTGTTGTTACCAACCCAAACTTAAGTGCCGTTATGGATGCATTAAAAACAATTAAACTAGCAAAAATGCATAATAAGTTAGTTACAGGGGTTGTGTTAAACATGAGTAATAACGGTCGCCACGAATTACGTCAGGAAGAGGTAGAAGAAGTTTTAGGATACCCCATCATTGGCAATGTTCGTCACGAACGAAAAATTAGAAAATCTGTTCATAAACAAATGCCTGTAAATTATTTATATCCTCGTTCTCGAGCAGCAAAATCTTTTGGAAAGGTTGCAGAACATATTAGCATGGATAACAAAGTTGAATAAGGGTACTAGATGGTTAAAAAAATAGAATTACAAGAGAAAGGGTGGAGTGAGAAAGAAATAAAAGAAGCTGAAGCTCTTGTTGAAGAAGATCGGAAACATGATTCTCATTACGCTAAGATTTTGTTCTGGAGTGCGTTACTTGTTATAATTGTTGGAAATTTTATTGTTTCCATTGTATTGGTTCCTTTTTTACTTGTACTTAACTCATACATCTTATTTGCTCTTGTGATTATCTTAGGAGGAACAATTGGATTCTTATACAATTTTTTAATAACAGATATCGGACATCTAGAAAAGAAACATCATGTTTTTGCTGGAATTGTTATCCCTCTTGTTGCAGTCCTTAATCTTGGAGTTGTAGTATATGCAACAAATAGATTTATTTCTCAGTTAGAAGTTGCTAATCAACATAATCCTTGGGTTGTGAGTATAGTATTTGCAACAGCAGTTATATTACCTGCGATTATTGATAAGTTACGAAAGTGATTAATTACTTTTCAACTCCCCAATCCTAAAAAGATAACTCCAATAATTATCCCAAATAAACCAAACCATTTCCATTTGTTCATTTTCTCTCCAAGAAATTTGACAGATAATGCTGTTGCAAACAAGTAGCTTAATGAAGATAGGGGGAAGACTATGTTAAGGGCTTCTACTCGTAAGACATACAAATAAAGAAGTGTACTTGAAACGTATAATAAGAAACCATACCAAAATAATTTCTTTTTCCAAATTAACAATAAATTACCATTGGCACCTTTCTTAATTAATAATGCTGCAACAGCTGCAAAAAAACTTCCTAGTACAATTAACCCCAACACAAGTAATTTAACCATGATACTTCGCTCCTTGTTTTGTTCTTGAACTTCCAAAACCAAGTAAACTAACTGCAATTAAAATAGAGAATATGCCAATATATTTCATCACATTCATTTCCTCGCCTGCAAAAAAGAATGGAGAGAATAGACTTACCCAAATATATGCAGATGCAAGTAAAGGATAGAGAACACTTAATTCTCCATTCTTAAACGCTGCCAACATTAAGAAAAACCCGATTCCATATGAACCTAAACCCACTATTAGAGGAAGGTTAAATGCAGAAACAATACTATCAATTTGTAATGCTCCAAATTTTAATAGTATCTGACCGATAGAGGTAAATATTGTGCATAGTAAAATATAAATTATTGCTTTCTTCATATGTCTAGGTTTATTTTATTCTTCTAGCAAGATTTCGATTGCAGCTGCAAATGCTGGACGTGCAATTAACACTCCAAATGAAATTCCTGCAATGGTTGTTAATGCAAATCCTTTTAATAAACCTGCGCCCGCCCAATATAATGGTAACATGCCAGATAATGTTGTTAAATAAGCTCCAAAGACTATAAACATCGCTTGCTTAATACGTGCTTTCCAACTTTCACTAACTTCACCACGTATAGTTTCATCGGTAATAATAATTAAATGATCTACCCCCGTTCCAACTACTATTATAATACCTGCAATTGCAGCTAAATCCATATTCCATTTTAAAAATGCAGCAAATCCAAGTATTAAAACAATTTCTGAAATGAGTGTTAATATCATTGGAACGACTATTGATAATTTTCTATATCGTATGAAAACAACTGTAATAACAGAAAGTAATACTAATGCACCAACAAGTAAAATATTATTCAAAAATTCTTTTCCTAATGATGGACTAATGGTGTCTAATTTTAAAACGTCAAGTTTTACTGGAAGGCTTCCAGTTAAGATAACTGTTTGTAATCTTTTCATTTCTTGTAATGTATTTGTAACCGCTTCTTGTTCAGTTCGTCCAATTTCTGATCCAGAGATTTGAATTTGTGTTTCTTGTCTCCCTTGTAAGCTAGATGCAATTTGAAGACTGGTAATTTCTACATCATCCAAATAAAATACAATTGGTTCACTTAGATATTCACCAAGTACTTCTAATGAACGAGTAGCAGTCGCCATTTTTTGTGCTGCATCTGGACTTAATGTAATACTAAAAAAGAATGGACAAACAAATCCGTCTCCTGAAGAAGAACAACCAATATTTGGATTAATCCCCGAACAATCGGCCGTTCTACAAACATATGTGATGTCTTTCTTTCCACCTTGAAATACTAAAGTATCTGAAATCTTTCCTTCAAACTTACCTTGTTCTCCAATTAATTGTTGAACTTCGTCTTCAGTTACGCCTGCAATTTCAATAAGAATAAAATCTTCCCCAGATAAATCTGATGCTTTCCTTACAACAATATCACTTAAACCATATACATTTAATCTTTCTTTAAGACTATCAATAGTTAAATCAAAATCTTCAGGAGATATAGCCTTTGCTGGCTTTAGAAGAACTCGAGTTCCACCTTCTAAATCTAATCCTTTTCGTAAATTACTCGATGGCGCTTCATATACTTTCAAACCAAGTGAGCCAGAAGAGTCAGTTACAAGACTGTATGTATTCTGGTTTGTTTTAACCGTTACAGTCCTATCCTTCTCTAACCCTGAAGTTTCTTTAAAATATTCTTCAGTACTTTGAAGAACATTGCCATTTACCGAAATAATTCGTTCTCTATTAACTGGAGAAACATCATTTCCTGGATTTGCAATACCTCCCAGTTCTGCAGAAGAGTTCTTACCTACACTTCTAATAGCAATATTTCCATCTTCAAACAGTTGTGGGCTAATAGCAGTAAGAGATAAGAGTAAGAAAAATATAAGTATAATTATTTTCCACGTTGTGAAAATCTTCTTAATTTTTTCCATGTTTCTTCTCCAAGTATAACCGTAATATTCCTACATTTTGAATCCATGTCATGAGTAAATCCACAAGTAATCCAATAAGTAAAATAATCATAATTTGTTTCACAACATCACTTTTTACAAAGATCAATGCAACTATTACTGCTGTAAGGGTAGTTGCACTCATTGTTAATCCAGTTTTCATAGCACCATATACTCTACTCATTACTGAACCTTCTTTCCGTTTCAATACACGTGAACTAAGCAAAATATCAGTATCTACTGAATAACCAATCAACATTAAAAAGGCTGCAATACCTGCAGTACTTAGTGGAATTCCGGTCAGATTAAAAATTGATACTGTAACAACAATATCTGAAAAGGCTGCAAGAATAACCGCGAAACTTGGTGCAGGACTTTTAAAATAAAAGAACACAACTATACCCATTAGAACAAATGCAATGAGTAAGGCAGTAAGTGTTTGAGTAAAGAATCGTTCTCCTAAAGAAGAACCCATTACTTCAATTGTATAATCATTTTTCTGTAAATCTAGTTTTTTTACCAATAATAATTCTAATTTTGTGATATCGGCTTTCTCTGAAAACGAGGAATCTATTGCTAAACTTATTGAACTTCCAGCAGACCCGAGAGTTCTAACAGACATCTCTTCATCTGGAAATGCTGTTGCTAAAAATCCAGACAATTCTGCTACACTAATTACCGAACCGTCGGTAAGTGTAAAAGTTGAACCACCCTTAAGAGTTACTCCTTTGTTCACAAAGTCTCCTGTTTGTTGATATTGGACACCTATTTGAACTAAAGCAAGTAGTAATATTGCAAATGGAATAATAAGCAACATCTTATACTTACTTTCATAGAATTGCTTTATACGATTCTTCATAAGCCTATTGGAAGACGGTTTGTATATAAATGTTATGTTGAAGAATTTTCTGAAACAACATCTTTCTTTAATATAGCATCAAGTAATCCTAAATATAATGGATGCGGATGTAATGGTTTTGAGATATATTCTGGATGACATTGCACTCCAACAAAATAAGGATGTATCTCTCGAGGTAATTCTAAAATTTGCATAATCTCTCTTCCTGGAGCTTTTCCACTAAATATCAATCCGTTTTCTTCTATTTGCTTGATGTACGAAGGATTACACTCCCACCTATGCCTAAATCGTTCTCGTACTAATAAAGAACCATATAATTCTGCAGCAAAACTTCCTTCTTTTATTTCAACATCATGACCCCCTAACCGCATATTTCCTCCTAAAGAATCAATATTCTTTTGTTCTGGAAGTATGTCTATAACAGGATGTGCACATTCTTTGTTAATTTCAGTACTATGCGCGTCTTGTAAGCCACATACATTTCGAGAGAATTCAATTATAGCCATTTGAAACCCGTAACATAATCCTAAATAAGGTATTTTATTTTCACGAACGTATTTAATACAATTTATTTTTCCTTCAGCTCCTCGAGATCCAAAAGCCCCAGGTACAATAACTCCATCAACTCCTGCCAAAATTTCAGAAACAGTAGATAAGTTAGTGGTATCAATCCATTTCAGTTTTACGGTTACTCCTCTTGTTGTTCCAGCATGTTCAAGAGCTTTGATGATTGATGCATACGAATCTCGTAACGAAGTATATTTCCCAGTAATTCCTATGATTATTTCTCTTTTCTTCTTAATGAGGGTTCTATTTACATATTCTTCCCACCTATCCCTTGCTTCATAATCACAGTTTACTCTATCACGTATACCAAGAATGTCAATAGTTTGTTCATCTAAACGAGATTTTTCTAATAATTTTGGAATAAGGTAAATACTCTCAACGTCATGTGTACTTACAACTCTATCAACAGGAACGTTTGAAGCAATACTTATCTTCTGTCTTACTTTATCTGTTACAGGCACGTCACACCTACATGCAATAATGTCTGGTTGAATTCCGCACGACATCAGAGCACGTAACCCAAGTTGTGCCGCTTTACTTTTCTGCTCACCTAAAAAACTTGGATTTAAAACATATGTTAACGCTACATGACATACATTCTTTTTTCCTTCTTCATACTGTAATTCTCTCATTGCTTCAATGTAATGGCTATTTTCTAAATCTCCAACAGTCCCACCTATTTCTATAAAAACAACATCTGCTCGAGTTTGTAATGCTAAAGAACGTAAACGATATTTAACCTCTCCAGTTAAATGTGGAATAAATTGAACATCTCTTCCCAAATAACCTCCTTTACGTTCTCTACTTAATATTGAACTAAATAATTGGCCGTTTGTAAGAAAATTTCCTGCAGTTAAATTGAATCCAAGAAACCGCTCATACGTTCCAAGGTCCATATCTGTTTCAGTTCCATCATCTAATACAAAGACCTCTCCGTGTCTAAATGGATTAAGTGTACCTGCATCAACATTTAGGTACCCTTCCATTTTAATTGAAGCAACCCGTAATCCTTTAAGACGAAGTAATTTTGCAAGAGAAGACGCAAAGATTCCTTTACCTAATCCAGACATGACTGTTCCGGTTACAACAACATATTTTGTACTCCCTTTAACATATCCTTCAGGCATAGAATTAAAGAATTCATTCTCTTCAGTCTTTTTGGATACATCATCTAATATTGTCATAACATTACCTATATCTTGTATGCCCGGGCCCAGACTTGTCGAGGTGGGTACAATTGTAAATTGTACGAATCCACCGTGCCGAGGGATACAAGTAGTTTATTTTCTGATAAAAATTCAGAACTACCCTTATTTAAGTAGTTTCCGCACAACCTCTTGATGACGAAAAAGTTTATATACCTCTATTATTTTGTAGAATTGTGGATGTTATAAAATTAAAAGAGGTTTCAAAGAGTTATAAAGATAACAAAGTCTTACATAACGTAAACCTTTCTGTAAACGAAGGAGATATTCTTGGGGTTATTGGTAAATCTGGAAGCGGGAAAACTACCCTTCTAAACCTACTTACTGGTTTCGTTGAAGCTACAAAGGGAGATATTACATACGTTAACAAGTTTGGAAAAGAAAGAGATTTAAACAGGAATTTACATAAAGTTAAAAGGCACTTAGGTTACTGCCCCCAACATAATTCATTTTATCCCCAATTAACTGTTGAAGAAAATTTATTGCATTTTGGAATGTTATATGGTATAAATAAAACTATTCTCAAAGAAAACATTAGTCAACTTCTTAAATTTACAAAATTATCAGATCATAAAAATAAATTAGCTAAACATCTCTCTGGAGGTATGCAGAAACGATTAGATATCAGTTGTAGCTTAGTTCATAAACCTAAAATATTAATTTTAGACGAGCCAACAGCAGACTTAGACCCAATTCTTCAACAAGAGATAATACATCTTCTTCAGGAAGTAAATGGACAAGGAATCACAATTGTAATTGCGTCTCATCATTTAGAAAGTATTGAAACATTATGTAATAAAGTGATTATTGTAAATAAAGGAGAAGTACATAGTTTTGGGGAGATTGAAAACGTAAAAAAACCATATCTTCGTGACTATTTTACTATTAATTTACCTGGAAAGGAAGGAAAAGATAAGTTAATTGAAAAACTTCGTGGATTTCCAATCAAAAAGATTGTTGACAAAGGACATTCAATTGTAGTATATCCAGAACATGTTGAATCTACTATTGGAAAATTACTTTCATTTATTCGAGAAGAAAATCTCTATCTTCACGACATGCATTTTGGAAAACCTTCATTAAATGAAGTTTTCGAACGAATCGTCAAAAATGAGTAGAAAAATGCCTTTATGGCTCCTTACAAAAAAGAACATTAAGTTGCTTTTAAGAGCAAAAGGCTCTGCATTAATAATCATTTTTGCACCATTACTGCTTATGTTGGTATTAGGTTTATCATTTAATTCTTCTTCAACATATGGCATTAACATTGGAATTTACAGTCCTTCTATTACTGATGACGTACAAAATTTCATAGACTTACTTAAAGAAGAATCATTTACAATTACCACATATGATTCTCTTGATTCTTGTATAAGCGAGATTAAAAGTGGAAATACGCATACGTGTATTGACTTACCTGAATCATTAAACATAGAAGGTAATGAAAAGAAAGAAGTTATATTTCATGTAGACCCTGCTCGAATAAATTTAGTGTGGATGGTTCAAGAAACAGTAAATAAAAAATTTGATTTACGATCACAAGAAATCTCCCAATCATTAACACAAAACATTCTTGGGAAACTATCTGAAACAAAAAGTGTTATTTCAGAAACCGAATCTATGCTAAATACGGCTAAAGGAAATGCAGATAGTTCAGCAAGCTCGGCGACATCTACTAAATCTAGTTTATCTGGTTTAGATCTAGCTGTAATTGAATCTAATGTAAATTCATCAAAGATTGGAAGTGTTGATGTAGAAGTGTCAGAAAGTAATGATCTAATCTCTGAAGCAAGAGAGAAAATTAAAGAAACGACGTTAGACAATACTACTAAACAAGGTATATTAGACACCCTTGCAGGAGCTCGAAATAAATTAAATGAAGCCGAGAGAGTTCTTACAACCAATGGAACGGGTGGCAATGTATTAACTCAATTACATTCAGATTTAGTTACCTCTCAGAATAAATTGAAAACTGCAGCTACAAAAATTAGCAGTAGTAATTCTAATCTTGAATCTATTGCAACAAACTTACAAGAAACTGCAAGTAGTATTGGAACTGTCAAAGACAAATTAACTGGTTTAAAATCAAGTATTGATGGTGTGTCTGTAACAGAAGCAAGTACAATCACGTCCCCTCTTGTAACAAAGGTAGAAACTGTTGGAGAAGAAGGGACGTTTCTTAATTATTTATTCCCTGCTCTTATAGTTCTTGTAATAATGTTTAGTTCATTGTTACTTGGAACAACGTTAGTAATGATGGAACGACACAGTCCCGCATTTTTACGAAATTTCTTTCTGCCAGTGAGAAAAATCACTTTTATTACAAGTATTTATTTGACAAATTTAATACTAAACTCACTTCAAATAGTTATTATACTTGGAATATCCCTTATATTCTTAAAACAAGCACTGCCTAACCTTCACTACATCGCACTTATCTTATTACTTGCAAGTTCAGTATTTACATTTATTGGAATGGTAATTGGATATGTGTTTAATACAGAAGAAACAAGTGTTCTTGCAACAATTTCGTTAGGAAGTTTATTTCTTCTGTTCTCAGGAACAATATTACCATTAGAAAGTACCTCAGCATACATAAAGGGGATAGCAGTATTTAATCCGTTTGTTATAACTGAAAAAATTGTTCGAGAAGTATTTTTGTTTAGTACACCAATTCAGTCGCTATGGATGGAAATTTCACTATTGGCAGGATATGCTGTGGTGTTTTTTATTATCATCTTGTTTATTGAAACAATCTTACACCAACACACTGTTCGTAAATATCTTAAAGGCCATCATAGAGCTCATCGACAGAAAGATAAGAAGAATAAGAATGATGGTTAGATTACAATGCATAAAGTAATCGCAATTTCTGGATCCCCTGGCACAGGAAAATCTACTTTAGCCAAGTTATTAGTTAAAAAATTAAACGCAGAGAGATTAGATTTGTGTAATTATTACAAAGACATTTCAACCACGTATAATAAAAAGAAAAAATGCTATGACCTTGACATCAAAAAAGTTGAAAAACTTGTCCGTGCTAAGAAAAAAGAGCACGAACTAGTTGTTATTGATTCTCATGTTGCTCATCTTCTTCCAAAATCCCTCATTAATCTATGTGTTGTGTTAACATGTTCAAATTTAAAGACATTAGAAAAACGACTTAAAGAAAGAAAATATAGTAAAGCAAAAATACGAGAGAATGTAGATGCGGAAATCTTCCAAGTATGTTTGATGGAAGCTCAAGAAAATAAACATAATGTTATTACATTTGATACTTCAAAAAAAATGATTCAGAAGGAACTCTTACAAATTATCACCAAAAACTTATAAACTCCCTCTATTGTTAGAATTCTATGACAAGTTTAAGCACAAAAGAACGGCTCCTGTTACGGAAATTAATCAAAGAGTTACATAGCCATAAGGCTCCACATACAGAGTTTGTTACTGTATACATCCCCGCAGGATATGAACTACATAAGATCATTCAACATCTTTCCGAAGAACAAGGAACCGCATCCAATATAAAATCGGCTGTAACAAGAAAGAACGTTCAAGGTGCTTTAGAAAAAATGATTCAATTCCTTAAAGGATTCAAATCTACTCCAGAAAATGGGCTTGCTGTATTCTCGGGAAACGTAGCTGCAGGAGAAGGAAAAATAGATATGAGGGTGTGGAGCTTTGAACCCCCAAGACCTCTTAATACTCGAATTTATAGGTGCGATAAGCAATTTGTGACAGATATTCTTGATGAAATGCTTGTTGACCACAATGTGTATGGATTAGTTGTACTTGACAGACGAGATGCAATTATTGCACTGTTAAAAGGAAAAACAATTGTTCCATTAAAGAAAACTCATTCAGAAGTTCCTGGAAAGTTTCGTGCAGGTGGACAAAGTGCACAGAGGTTTGCTCGTCAACGAGAAGGCGCATATAAAGATCATTTTAAAAAAATAGCAGACCACATGAAAGAACAACTATTGCCGCTTGGGAATAACTTAAAGGGCATTATTGTTGGTGGTCCTGGAACTACAGTAAACAGTTTTCTAAATAAAGAATATATTACAGGAGATTTGCAGAAGAAAATCATTGGAACAAAAGATCTGTCTTATACTGATGAGATTGGATTACAAGAATTATTAGAAAAATCGCAGGATCTTCTTGCTGAGGAAGAAGTTGCTCAAGAAAAAGTTGCAATGCAAAAATTCTTTAGCGTGTTCAGAGATAACCCAAAAAAAGCAGCATATGGTGAGAAAGAAGTACTAAAAGCAATGAAAATGAATGCTGTTGATACCATATTTATCTCAGAAACCGTCGAAGAAGAAAAGATTTTTTCCTTTGAAGAAAAAGCACAAGAAAGCGGAGCTACTGTAAAATTAATTTCTATTGAAACAAGAGAAGGAGCCCAATTACGAGATTTAGGTGGAATTGCAGCAATTCTACGATTTGAAATTCAGTGAAAATAAGATTTTTTTGTGGAAACTCTTTTAAAGAATAATGCCAAATTTATAATTGATGGTTTTGATTGAAGAAGCGTATAAGCGACTATTTCCAAGTAAATATTTTCCATACGAGGAAGAATTAGAATACAACAGAAGACTTTCTTCATTTAATGCAAATATAACCATTATTCAAAACAAAATTAAAGTAAAATTAAATTTACAGTGGAAGGATATTGATGATGAAATAAAAATTGGATTAATCCAACACCTTCTTTGCAAAGTTCTTAAACGGAAAATAACGACAACCAATATTGAATTATATCACAATTTTGTAAGAAATATTCCTCTATTAATGCCAAAAGATAATATTGATGGACATCTAAAAGAATCATTTGATCGAGTAAATGAACAATTTTTTAATGGTGACATGGAAGTGCCTAACTTACAATGGGGAACGGATTCAAAAAGAAAACTAGCGTGTTATAACTTTCATAATGATACTGTAACCGTATCAACTATTTTCCGTCATTCTCCTTCACATGTAGTTGATTTATTGATGTATCATGAATTATTACATAAACACTTCCAATTTACGCATAAGAATGGAAGAAGCACGTACCATTCAACAGAATTTAAAGCAGCAGAAAGATTATATCCAAATTATAAAGATGTTGAGATAGAAATAAAAAATATTATTAGCGGAAAGAAACCCTTTTCCCTATTTGGAATTAAGATAAACGCCAGATAGGCGCGTAAATACGCAAAACGTTTATAAATAACACACCCATTTAGCTAAATATGGCAAAAAAGAGATTTCTCTCGCATAACGCCATGGATAAAATGATCCGTGAGGCTGGTGGTGTACGCGTCTCTGATGACGCAAAATTAGCCCTTGCAACTCTTTTGGAAGATAAAGCGTTGCAGATTTCCATGGAAGCAAAAAAATTTGCAGAACATGCAGGAAGAAAAACAATTACAGAGAAGGATATTCTCTTAGCAAATAAGTAAGGTGGTCAATCATGAGTGAATATGATAAGAAAAACGTCAGTGTAGGTTCATTGAAGAAAGGAGACACAATCATCATCGATGGTGCTCCATGTAAGATTATTGATACAGCAACATCACGGCCAGGAAAACATGGTCATGCAAAAGTAAATTTGATGGCTGTTGGTATCTTAGACGGTAAAAAACGAAACCTCATCATGCCAGGTCATGATAAAGTTGAAGCGCCGATCATTGAAAAGAAAACTGCACAGATCTTATCAATTGCTGGAAAAATGGCAAGTATCATGGATATGGAAAGCTATGAAACGTTTGACATTGAAATCCCAGAAGAATTAAAAGATGAAGTGGCTGAAGGAAAAGAAGTCTTGTATTGGACCCTCATGGGAACAAAAATAATGAAGCAAGTCAAATAGGAGTAACAAATGGCAAAACGGAAAAATTTGAAAATTTTTACGCCTCGCCATGAAGGAGGAATACGAAATGGCGAAGTTCGAAGAAGCTGATAAACGATTATTCAAGAACATCTTTATTTGTCGAAAGACAAAACGAAAGATTAGAGCTAACCCTCTTAAAGTACAAGCAGGGAAGATTACAGGAAGAGGAAAAGGGGCTACAAAAAAGCTTCGTCCTAAGCGAAAGAAATAAAGTTAATTCGTTAGCTAAATAGAAACAGTTAAAAACCTCTTTCTTTTACTTTTTTTATGTTAGATTTTATATTACAATACAAAATAGTTATTTTATTCTATCTTGCAGTTATTGTTTTCCTTGTAGTAAAAAGAAAACGTGTTGACGTTCAGGGAAAAGTTATTTTTCTATACCGTATGAAATTTGGATTAAAGTGGATGGATAAATATGCTAAGAAACATCGTGAATGGGTTATTTTATTAGGATATATTGCAGCAGGAACAGGGTTTATTGGAATGGCGTTCATATCATTTTATTTATTAAAAAATTTAATTCAATATTTTACAGCAGACCAAATTGTTTCCGGTGCATCACTTGTATATCCTGGAATGACCGTACCTGGATTAGGCGTTCTTCCATTCTGGGATTGGATTATTGCAATCTTTCTTATAGCAACTGTCCATGAATTTGCACATGGTATCGTAGCAAGAGCCCACAATATACCTGTAAAAAATACAGGTATTGTATTCTTTGGTCCAATCTTAGGAGCATTTGTAGAACCAGATGAAAATATGATGCGAAAACAAAGTGACATCAAACAATATTCAGTTCTTGGAGCTGGAGCGTTTGCCAATGTAATCCTTGCAGGAGTTGCTCTATTACTTTTAGTGTCTGTGTTTAATCCTGTTGCAGCTAATATGGAAGACAATATAGGATTTAGTTTTGGAACGTTTATAGAAGGAGATTATCCTGCAGCAAAAAGTGGAATACAACCGGGGATGATTATTACTGGAATTGATGAAGTTTCAACAAAAACATTTCAAGAGTTTCATACAGAGATACAACGTAAAGCGCCAGGAGAGACTATTACATTAAATACGCAAGAAAAAGATTATACATTGGTTTTAGCTTCTAACCCGAGCGATGAACGAAGTCCTTTCTTAGGTGTAAATGAAATTAAAAACGAAGTTGTTCCTACAAGTAATACATTTTGGTATAGGCTTACAAAGAAATTAGGTGGGTTCATGTTATGGTTGTTCTTACTAAGTTTTGGAATTGGAATATTTAATCTATTACCTCTCCCAATAGTAGATGGTGGAAGAATGTCACAGGTATTCTTACAGAAATGGAAAGGAAATAAGAAAGGAAACTTTTGGTATGTGAAAGTAAGTATGTTCTTCTTGTTATTATTATTGTTGAACTTGGTGTACCCGTGGATTGCTAGAATAATTAGTTAAGTCTTTTGTTTGTAATGGCACTTTATAACCATTTAAATCGTCACGAGAAAAAGGTCTGCTACATACATTAATCATCTCCATACCTGGATCTGGAATTACTAAATGTGCAACTCCTAACGGAACTTTTATTTGTTGACCTTCTTCAACCCTATAAAATCCACATTCTTTTGTATTAGGATCTTCAAAATGAATCACAAATCCTTCTCTTGTTACATGAAAAACTTCATCAAACCCAGCATGATAATGGTGACCTAATTCAAGTCCTTCAACATCTGCAACTCTAAAATGTTTGACGGTACTTGTAATATCCACAATAGATCTCCTTGAGTCTGTATGTCCTGCCGGCTTATACACTTTTTCTTCTGGTTTTCCTGGATGGTTTACACGGATTACTTCAGATCCTGGTGAAAGCCTGTAGACATTTTCTTTTGAGAGATATGAAGAAAATCCTGCAGGAACAACATATGTTGAGCCATTTATATCGGCTTCTACTTCTCCTCTAGTTACATGAATTATTTCTGGAATTGTGCCGCTAGAAAGAAGTACAGGACCATCTAATGCCCGTACCAAATAAGTTCCACCTTCAATGTGAAATAATGCAGTACTATTAATACCAAATCTTTGTGGTGTTCTTACTAAATTATCTAATGAAGTCATATTGCTTTCTTCAAAAGCTCTCTTTTTAAACTTTAAGAATCTTTAACACATCTCCTACCAAATAAAGAGAACCTGCGCATACTTTTAATCCATCAAACTTCTCCAATTCTGCTAATGCTTCTTGAGAATCTTCTATAATAATGTGTTTATCTGAAATGTCTTTTGGCTCTACTGGTTTAAAGTTTCCTTTTGTAATAATAATCTTGTCAAACAAAGGTTCCATCATACTAAACATCTTTTTGTATTCCTTTCCTTGAGAGAATCCAACAAGAAGTGCTTTTTTTCCTTCTATTTTCTTAATGTACTCTACAAAATACGTCATTCCCTCTACATTATGTGCACCATCTACCACAAAATCTTCTCTTACCCATTGTAATCTTCCTGGCCATGTAGCTTTTGTAAGTCCAATTGCAATAAATTCCTCTTCTATCATTAATAATCTGGCTACGTTAACTGCAATCCCTGCATTCTTCTTTTGATGTTCTCCTTCTAACCCCACATAAAGATTTGTTGGTTCAGAGATAGTATATTTACAACTTCTTTCTTTACAAATCTTTTCAATAACTTCGTTTGCTTCCCCAAGAACAACTGGAACTCCTTCTTTGATAATTCCTGCTTTCTCTTTACTAATCCCTTCAATAGTATTCCCAAGAACGTTAACATGATCTAATCCAATGTTAGTAATTACAGCTATTTCTGGTGTAATTACGTTAGTTCCATCTAATCTTCCCCCTAAACCTACTTCAATGACTGCGTAATCAACTTTCTTACGTGCGAAGTGAAGAAACGCCATTGCTGTAGTAAATTCAAAGAACGTTGTTTCTATACTGTTCTTTTCGATTACTCCTCTAATCTCAGAAATAAGACTATCAACGTCCTCATCTGAAATATCACTTCCATTAATCTTAATACGTTCATTGAACGTAACTAAATGTGGACTTGTATTCATTCCTACTTTGTAACCAGCTTCTTGTAATATAGAATAAATGAATGCAGAAGTACTTCCTTTTCCATTCGTACCAGCTACATGTATTGATTTGAATGCATTTTGTGGATTTCCAAGAGCTTCACATAATTGATACATTCGCTCTAATCCAAGCTTACTTCCAAAGTTCTTCAGGCTGAGTAAATAGTCTAATTGATTCATTTGTGGGTTATTAGCAGGATTCTATAAAAAGTCTATCACAATAAAATATATAAATCCCCAAGGAACACAAAAAACGGGGTGTATTAATGAAACAATATTTAGATCTATTACAACATATTCTTGATAATGGTACAAAAAAAGAAGATCGAACAGGGACAGGGACTATAGCCGTATTTGGTCATCAAATGCGTTTTGATCTTGCAAAAGGGTTTCCCCTATTAACTACAAAAAAAACATTCATGCGAGGCATTACTCATGAATTATTATGGTTCTTACAAGGAGAAACTAATGTAAAATATCTTGTCGATAATAACGTAAAAATTTGGAATGAATGGCCTTTTCAAAAATTTCTTGAAGAAAAAAATCTTACTGAAAAATATCCAAAATATTCTGAAGAATGGAAAGAACAACTAAAGAAATTTGTTGAAGAGATTAAAAACAATTCTGAATTTGCTGCAAGATGGGGGAATCTAGGACCAGTATACGGGAGACAATGGAGAAATTTTGGTGGAGTAGACCAAATATCTCAAGTAATCGAACAAATTAAAAACAAACCCCATAGCAGAAGACACATTGTCGTTGCGTGGAATCCTCCAGAAGTTGATAAAATGGCATTACCCCCTTGCCACTTATTATTTCAATTTTATGTTAGCAATAACAAATTATCTTGTCAATTATATCAACGAAGTTGTGATGTGTTTTTAGGCGTACCATTTAATATCGCTTCATATGCTTTATTAACAATGATGATTGCCCAAGTATGTGAACTTGAATTAGGCGATTTTGTATGGACTGGCGGAGATGTACATATTTATTCAAACCATTTGGACCAGGTTAAGGAACAATTGAACAGAGAAACAAGAGAATTGCCAACAATGAAAATTAATCCCAATATAAAAAACATTTTTGACTTCAAAATAGAAGATTTTACCTTAGAAAATTACGATCCTCATCCAAGAATTAAGGCGCCAATAGCGGTGTAAAACCATGATAGCAATAATCGTAGGAATGACACAAGAAAGAGTAATAGGTAAAGATAACACTCTTCCTTGGCATATCCCTGAAGAATTAAAGAGTTTTAAGGAACTTACAAGTGAACAAGTTGTGATAATGGGAAGGAAAACATACGATTCTCTTCCACCAAAGTTCCGTCCACTTCCAAATCGAGTTAATATTGTCATAAGCCGTTCTATGCAACCACAAGAAGGCATAGATGTTTGCCATTCTATTCAAGAGTCTATAGACAAAGCAAAATCTTACAATAAAGACATCTTTATCATCGGCGGTTCTACTATATATAAAGAATTTCTTCCTATTGCAGATACTATGTTCATAAGTTATATTAAGGGTAATTTTGAAGGAGACACATACTTCCCCGAGTTTAATAAAGAGGAATGGGATATTGCAGAAACAGTTGAATTTGACCAATTTACAAGAATTAAATATGTAAGAAAAAAGTTGGAGCAACGCCCTGCTCATACATAAAAAAAATGATACAAGACCCACAAGTTGCTGAAATCATTGCACGAGAAGAACAAAAACAACAAGATAAGCTATCTATGATTCCATCTGAAAATCTTTTCTCACCCAGCGTGAGAGCTGCTGTTGGTTCTGTAATGATGCACAAGTATTCTGAGGGTAATATTAAACGACGATATTACGAAGGAAATGAATTTATTGATCAAATGGAATTACTTGCAATTGAACGAGCAAAGAAGGCTTTCTCTTTACCAGAAGATTGGAATGTAAATGTACAGGCTCTTGCTGGAAGTAATGCAAACCTTGCTGTATATTTAGCTTTATTAGAAATGGGAGATACCATGATGGGCCTCTATCTTCCCGATGGTGGACATCTTTCACATGGATGGAGTTATGATCCGAATGTAACACCAGATCCAAATAATCCATTATATTTAGGAGGAGATAGAAAAGTAAATATTACATCGAGAATATTTAAAACCGTTCAATACAAAACTGATCCAAATACACAACTTCTAAATTATGATGAAATAGAAAAAATTGCGGTAGAATATAAACCAAAATTGATTATTACCGGCGGTACTGCATATCCACGAGATATTGATTATACAAAAATGAAACAAATTGCAAAGAAAGTTGGTGCGTTATACCTAGCAGATATTGCACATGAAGCTGGATTAATCTCTGCTGGCGTTTTGAATTCACCTGTTGGTATTGCGGATGTAGTTACATTAACAACACATAAAACTCTTAAGAGTGGAAGAGGTTCTCTAATACTAGCACATAAAGATCTCATTAAAAAAATTAACCGTGCAATTCTACCAGGGTTACAAGGTGGTCCATTTAACAATAACATTGCTGGAATTGCAACTGGTTTAGGAGAAGCTCTTCAACCAGAGTTTAAAGAATATGCTGCTCAAGTAATTAAGAATGCGCATTTTCTTTGTGAGGAATTAACTAAATATAACTTCAAACTCGTTACAGGAGGAACGGATAAACACCTTATTCTAATAGATCTAACAAACAAACCCGTTCTTGGAAAAAAGTTTGCACGAGCGTTAAATGAAGCAGGGATTATTGCAAATTATAATACTATGCCCCAGGAAACAAGATCTCCAGCAGATCCTTCCGCGTTACGATTAGGAACTCCGTGGATTACAACTAGAGGTATGAAAGAACCAGAAATGACAAAGATCGCATCTTGGATTAATCAAGTAATGTACATTTCTGCAAAGTATGCTTCTTTAGAATTTAAAATATTTAGAAATAAAATAAAAGCAGATCATGAAATCATGATGATTACGCAGGAAGTCAAAGAATTGTGTAAGAAGTTTCCTTGTAATTAATTTTACTCCTTCTCAGCCAAATACTTCTCTGCTTCCATTGCAGCCATACATCCACTTCCAGCAGCAGTTATTGCTTGTCTAAAACGAGTATCTTGTACATCTCCTGCTGCAAATACACCCTCCATAGATGTATGCATGTTCTTATTTGCTTTCAAGTAGCCTTGTTCATCTAAATCTAAAACACTCTGTAAGAATTTTGTATTGGGAACATGTCCTATTGCAAGAAACATTCCGTCTGTTTTAAAATCAGTAACCTCTTCTGTCTTCAAATTCTTTAATTTAACTCCTTCAACGGATTTATCCCCATATACTTCTTCTACTGTAGAGTTCCATATAAATTCAATCTTTGGATTATTCTTTGCTTTTTCTTGCATGAATTTTGATGCTCGTAATTCCTCTCTTCTGTGAATTATTGTTACTTTAGTACAAAACTTTGTTAAGAATGTAGCTTCTTCCATAGCAGAATCTCCACCACCAATTACAATTACTTCTTTATCTTTAAAGAACGCACCATCACAGGTAGCACACGTTGTAACACCTCTTCCTCGAAACTTTTCTTCTGAAGGTAATCCTAGCCACCTAGCAGATGCCCCCGTTGCAATTATAACAGTTTTTGCTTGAATTTTTTCTCCAGTCATTAAATCTAATTCGAAGCCACCCTCTACTTTCTGTAACCCTTGAGCAATGTCCATTTTAAACCGAGCACCAAATTTCTCTGCTTGCTTCTTCGCCATACTTACTAAATCTGGCCCTTGGACCCCATCTGGGAATCCTGGAAAATTTTCTACATCTGTTGTTAACGTTAATTGTCCGCCGTCCTGCTCTCCCGCTATAAGAAGAGGAGATAAATTTGCTCTTGCTGTATAAATCGCTGCAGTTGCTCCTGCAATTCCTGTACCTAATATTACTACACTCTCCATTGTCATTCCCCCATAAAATAATAACTTAATACTCTAACACCCGCGCCGGATGGTCCTTTTGACAAGTAATCACCTGCAACCCCCATTCTTGCTGAACCAGCTATATCTAAGTGTACCCAGTTGGTTTTTTCTGTATCAACAAATTTACTTAAGAACACTCCCGCAGTTACTGAACCTGCTTCCCATCCTGCTCCTTTTTGACCAATGTTATTCAAATCGGAAATTGTTCCATCCATCCAATCTTGATACTCTTCAAAGAAAGGTAACTTCCAGACCTTATCACCGCTAGACATTCCCGCCTTAAATAATAAATCCTGTAAATCATTATCTTTTCCTACCATTCCACTTGCATAATATCCTAATGCAACTACAACTGCACCAGTAAGAGTAGCAAGGTCTACCATAACTTCTGGCTTATATCTTTCTTGAGTATATGCTAGTGCATCTGCTAAAACCAACCTTCCTTCTGCATCTGTATTACCTATCTCTATTGTTTTTCCGTTGTATGCTTTAACAATATCTCCAGGACGTTGTGCTTTTGCATCAACCATATTCTCACACACAGCAAGAACACCTACAACATTTCTCTTAATGCCAAGAGCAGCAATTGATTTCATAGTCCCAAGAACTGCTCCAGCGCCACCCATATCTGTTTTCATGGTTTCAATATATTTTGTTGGTTTAATGTTATACCCACCACTATCGAATGTAATACCCTTTCCACATAATGCAGTCCATTTTCCCTTGCCACTTTTGTATTCAATAAGAATTAATTTAGGAGGATTTTCACTTCCTGCATTCACTCCAAGTAATGCACCCATTCCTAATCTTTTTAATTCTGGTTTTTGTAACACTTTCACGTGTAATTTAGAACTTGTTGCCGCAATATTTCTCGCCGCTTTTTCAAGCGTGTTAGAATTTAATACATTTGCTGGTTCGTTTACTAAATCACGCACAAAGTTTGTTGAATCTGCAATTATTCTTCCTTGTTTCAAACCAGTAATAAACTCTTTCTCGCCTGCCCATACAATTTTAGCTTCTTTTATTTGCTTTTTCTTCTCTTTTCGTTCTTTTCCTAAATATTTATCAAAAGAATATGAAGATAATAATAACCCTTCAGAAATTGCTCTTCCCAATAGTGTTGCATCTAAATGGCTAATTAAGTGAGGTATGTCTGTGCTAAATGAAGTCCACTTCTTTCGTTGTGTTGTCGCAATAACTTTCCCCATAAGCTTTCTTGCTTTATCATATGTGATCTCTTCTTTATCACCAAGACCTACTAAGATACATTCCTTATCAACAAATATTTCTCCAAACTTACCTGTAAATCCAAAATCTTGTGCTACTTTAGAAACCTTCGCATCTTGAAAAACTCCCTGAAATTGTACTTCTCCTTTTTGTATAATATTTATTTTCATTCTATCACCTACGAATATCTCTCTGATTTTATTTTATCTGCAGGAACTCCTTTTGCTACCAATTTCTCTTTTGTTTCTAGAACAAGTTCTTTTAACCCACAAATGTAAAATGTTTTATTGTTTAGATCTTCTGGGAGATTATCTTGCACATGTCCTTGTAAACCCTCCCATTCTTCTCTACTAAGAACTGGTTTGTACTCAAAGTTCTCATACTTCTCCGCTAAGGCAATGAATTCATCATTGTAACAAAGATTCTTTTGATTTCTGACCCCAAATAACAACGTAAACTTTCTATTTGAAGTTGATAAGTGTTCCTTCAACATACTATAGAACGGAACTACTCCTGTTCCTGCAGACAACATCCATACATCTGTTTCGCCTTGTTCATACAGAAAATGTCCAAATGGACCTTTTACTTCTAATTCATCTCCCACAGAAAGAGAATTAAACACTTCGGAAGCATACCCTCCTTCAACAATCTTAATACACAGGTCAATAATTCTTTTCTGAGATGGAGGATTTAAAATTGAGTAAGATCTTGGTTTCTTTTCTCCATCTTTTTCAATAAATAATGTAATAAATTGCCCTGCTTTGAAGGTAAATACATCTGGACAGGATAACGAAACTTGAACTACGCTTTCAGTAATTTGTTTCTTCTCTAATACATTTGATGTAAATGTGTGTATCATAGTTTTTCCCCTATTTTCTTGTTTAAAAACATTATGCTACTACCTTTTCCTCCATCGAGATAATAACCCTTTTTTCTTTGTAATCTCTTGAGGCCGAACAAATTTTTGCACTTTCTTCAACCCTCTTGGTTCAGCAGACCTTCCAAGAGAATAATATATCTTCTCAACATTCTCTCCCCACGAGTAATCTCCCTTCTCTACACGGATGTTATGAACTTCTAATTCATTCGTCCTCGTTCCTTTATGTAAATGATAGTAAATACTTCTTTGCGTTACTGGAGCAAAAATCTCATTATAAATTTTAGAAATTTGATATCCATATCCCTCTCCCAAGTAATGTAATATTTCTATAATATTTTGTCTAATAACGCTCTTGATTGGCCTTCCTCTCATTTCAATATTGAAAATAAATAAAGATTTATATAAATTGTTCTCTTTTTATGAATAATGGCACGAGCACCCATTCCAAAAAAAAAGCAAAAGGAAATAGCAAAAGAACAAATCAAAACGCTATTTGATAAAGCAGACGCTGTTTTTCCAGATACATTAGCAAATAGATATGTTACACTTGCTCGTAAGATAGCAATGAAAGTCAAATTGCGAATGCCTCGAGAACTTAAGAGAAAATATTGCAAACATTGTTATAAATATCTTCGAAGTGGTAAGAATGCCCGTATTCGTACACGAGATGGTAAAGTTGTTATATCTTGTTTTGAATGCAAGAAGTTTACACGGATTCCTGTAAAATGACTTTTTTTAAACCAGAAGGTAAAAAAATAGGCGATTTCTCTTTATTTGTTAAAGATAATAAATTATATTGTTTATTTATTGAGAAAACTGAAGAAGAGGAAGGAAATAGTTATGGTCTAGCTGAATCTATAGATAGTTTTACATGGAAGTATAATGGTAGAATTCTTTCTCCTCCAACCACAGGAAGTTTGTGGGCAATGGATTATTTTGAAAACATGTTATTTTATTCTGTTGTCAATGATATCACTGGAAACCCTTACCCCTCTCAGAAAGTAAATATGGCATTATCAAATGGTACAGGAGAGTTTCATAAAACCAAAATGATCATTTCGAATAACATAAAAGAATATTATTATGATAAAAACTCTCCAAAATTTTGCTGGCGGGACCCTTTCATTTATAAGAAAGAGGACACATATTACTGCTTGTTAGCTGCTCGAGATAAAAGTAAACCTTACGAAAAAAGCGCCTGTGTTGCTCAGCTAAAATCTACTAATTTAATTGATTGGACGTTTCTTCCCCCTTTATTTTCTCCTAAAAAGTACTGGGAAATTGAAACTCCTTGCATATATTGGATTAATGGAAAACAAGTTCTTACGTATGGAACATATGATAATGGCATGAGTATGAAATTTATTATTGGTCAAAAATATGTTGAACCAATTCTTAATAATTTTACTCCCGCTTATTGTTACGCTGGTAGAATCATTAAATTTAATGAAGAAGACTTATTTTATCATTGGATTCGCAACCCTTCAAAAGGAAAAATGGCTACCTGGCTCGCTCCCCCAAAAGTTGTTGAACTAAAAAACAATTTCCTTTTTTTGAAAAAACATCCAAAAGTAAAAACTGTTCCTTATTTCGATGATAAAATTATACTTAAGAATCAAACTATTTCATTTACAAAAACTGCTGCCGGAATCTCAATTGCGGCAATGGACAATAAACAAGAACCTTTAGACCTTAGAACTATTCCCTTAGAAGAAATATCTCTTGAGATTTATGAAGATGATCAGTTTATAGAAGTATACTGTGGAGGATATTTTGTGTATGCAGCTGTTAAATAATCACTCCTTTTCCAACAACAACTTCCTCTCAGTCCTTGCAACAACATGTCTTATTTCATCAACTGCATCTGCATTCGCAGAAATAGAATCTATCCGTTGGTGTACTAAGAAATCTGCCATCTCCGGACGTGAACCTGCTTGTCCACATATTGATGTTGTAACGTCGTACTTCTTACATACGGTAATTACTTTTGCCATCTCTCCCAATACGGCAGGATGCATTTCATCAAAATGTTTCTGGATTTTTTGGTTATTCCTGTCTAAACCGAGAGTTAATTGTGTTAAATCATTTGTTCCAAAACTAACAAAGCTAATTCCTTCCTTACATAAATCTTCAATAATCCAGCAAGATGCAGGGGTTTCTATCATCACACCAAAGTCAATCGCCTTACAAGGTTCTAATCCAATTTCTCTCATTATTTCTTTTGCTTTCCGTAACTCTTCTACATTTATTACAAACGGAATCATTACGCCAACATTCTTATGTCCTTCATAATGTAATTCTCTAATTGCTTGAAACTCTGCTCGAAGAATTTTCTCTTCATCTAATAATCTTCTAATAGCATGCCATCCAATCATTGGATCTGTTTCCTTTGGC
Source organism: uncultured Methanosarcinales archaeon (assembly GCA_964510085.1). Classification (GTDB taxonomy): domain Archaea; phylum Nanobdellota; class Nanobdellia; order Woesearchaeales; family GW2011-AR9; genus CAZEAB01. The sequence goes on from CAZEAB010000001.1 coordinate 118,808, forward strand.
TCTTTGTCCCCACCTTCTAGATTTCGATATTCATCAGACCTCATATCAGAACATCTAATCCAAACAGGTTTACCTTTGAAAGCTGTTGCAATTTTACCAATACCAACTTTCAACAATTCAATATAATCTTTATCTCTACCTTGTCTAATATATTCTGCTGGATGGATTTTTCCTGCTGCTATCATTATCTCTAATCGAACTAATCCAACTCCGTCTGCACCAGTTTTTGCCGCCCTAAACGCTAAATCCGGAATATCCATAATAACTTTAATGTCTGTTCCAGTAACAATATCACTTCCGCCAGAAGAAACAACTTCCTTCTTCTCTTCTTTAATATCTAATTTTCCTTCATATACAATTCCACGAGTTGCATGTACAGTAATTACACTTCCTTCCTTTAACACTTCAGTCGCATGTTCTGTTCCCACAATACAAGGAATTCCCATCTCTCTAGAAACAATAGCTGCGTGACACGTCATCCCCCCTTCATTAGTAACGATGGCTGCAGCTTTTTGCATTGCTGGAACCATGTCTGGAGTGGTCATATTTGCTACAAGAACATCTCCTTTCTCAATTTTACTAAGTTCAGAAGGGTCTTTAATTACCTTTACCGTTCCAGATGCAATTCCACGAGAAGCTGTCTCCCCCTTCAATAATATACGAGCATCTTCTTCACATATTTTCTGTTCATCATCACATTTTTGTTCTTTGTATGTTGTAACTGCCCGAGCTTGTACAATGTAAATTTTATCCTTTTCAATCGCCCATTCAATATCTTGAGGCATTCCGTAATGTTCTTCTATCTTACGACCCAATCTTGCCAATTCAATAATATCGGCATCCGAAACAATTTGTCTCTCTTGATTCTCTTTAGGAATTTCTTGTTCTTCATTTTCCCCTGCCTCGTTCCTAAACAACCCAATTTCTTGTTTCTTTATTTCACGAGATTTAATGCCCTTCTTTTCTTTATCAACAATATATAAGTCCGGGTTAACTTGACCACCAACAATATATTCTCCTAACCCAAATACCGATTCAATTACAATCTCTTTTCCATTATTTGTTGCTGGATTTATGGTAAACATAATCCCTGCTTTTTCAGAGTTAACCATTTTTTGCACTATAGCAGAAATTAATACCTTACTATGATCAAATCCATTCTTAACTCTGTAATAAATTGCTCTTGCTGTATACAAAGAAGCCCAACATTTTCGTACAGCTAATACTACATTATCATTACCTTTCACATTTAAGAATGTAGCTTGCTGACCTGCAAAACTTGCTGAGGGTAAATCTTCTGCTGTTGCAGAACTTCTAACAGCAACAAAGACATCTTTTCCATGTACTAATTCATTTGCTGTGTTATCTGCACCAAGTAATTCGTAACTATCAATAATCTCTTCTTTAATTGCTTCAGGAATTTCTGTGCTTACAATTAGCTTTTGAATTTCATTCGCTTTTTCTTGTAATTTAGATGTGTCTTCAATATCAATCGTATTAACAATTTCTAGAATTTTGTCCTTAATTTTAGTTGTTTCAATAAATTCTTTATATGTTTGGGCAGTAACTGAAAAACCAGGAGGTACTGGTAAATCTAAATTAAACATCTCACCAAGGTTGGCACCCTTTCCACCAGCTACCGGGATGGAATCTTTATTTAAATCTTTAAACCACGCAACGTATGACATATAACACCTCTATATAGATTAATGTTAACACCCTTTTAACCTTTTTGGTTAATCTTCATCATCTAAATCCGCACCAAAATCGTCTGTTTCATCGTACTCTTCTGATGGAGGCGCTTCAACTACTTCCATCTCTTCACGAGTTATCGCAGCAAATTTAGATTGCTTCTTTGGTCGCTCCAGTTTTTCAACAACTTCAGCGAAACCGACTTTAGGAAGGACTTTTGTTATTTTTATTTTAACATAGTCTCCTTTCTTAACACCGGGTACGAATAAAACGAACCCATTTACTTTTGCAATACCATCGCCTTTTTCACCGACAGCTCGCACACTTACTTCATGTATTTCTCCTGCTTTTACAGGAGGCTCTTGTTCACTCATGTGATGGACCTCCAAATAGTTCTACATAGATTAAAGAATTAGATTGTTGCATTTGTGTATATAGTCATAACTTAAATAAAAATAAGAATAAAGTATATTTAAAGCTTGTGTTTATTTTGTGAGAATTAACTCACATCCCTCAAACCATCGCCTTCAACAACGAAACAACATTCTCCGTCTGCAAGTGCTGGAGCATCGATTAATTTAGCTACTCGAGAACCTTTCTTACCTTTTCGCAGATATATCCTAAACGTAGAGGCGTGTGCTACGATATGTCCTCCAATTGAAGCAGTAGGATCTCCAAAGAACTGGTCTGGTTTTGCCATTACTTGATTTGTAAGATATACACACACATTATATGTATTTGCTACTTTTGCTAGCATATGCATGTGCCTATTAAGCTTCTGCTGTCTTTCTGCAAGAGTTCCCCTACCAATAAATTCTGCCCTAAAATGAGATGTTAACGAATCTACTACAACTAACCTTACGTTTTTACCATCTTGTGTAATAAGACTCTCAACTTTCTCAGCTAAAAGCATCTGATGATCTGAGTTATATGCTTTCGCTACTAAAATCCGGCTCAATGCTTCTTCTGGATCTAAATCTATTCCTGCAGCAAGTTGTTTAATTCTCTCTGGACGAAATGTGTTCTCAGTATCAATGTATACAACAGTTGAACCTGGAACTGCTTTCAAAGTATTTACGCTCAGTAAATGACCAATCTGTGTTTTTCCTGAACCAAATTCTCCAAAACATTCTGTAATTGCACCAGTTTCAAAACCACCACCCATTAACGTGTTAAATACTTCACTTCCAGTAGATAACTTTAGAACTTGCTTACGCTTTTGCATGATGTCAGTTCCTGTTTCGAAACCCATTTTCATGCTATCTCTTGCGTGGTTAATCATTTTCCGTGCAACTGCTTCTGAAACACCAGATGCTTCACATAACTGTCCAATAGATGCAACCGCAACCGACATCATATCATGATATCCTGCTTGTTCTAGTTTATCCGCTGTAGCAGCGCCTACACCTGGAATATCTACAATTCTTGGTTTTTCTACTTCTGGTGGTGTTAATTCCTGCACTTCTAACTCTTCTTGTACTTCTGATTCCTCTTGTGTTTCTAATTCTTCCATATTTAATACCGCTTCTGTCATAGTATCACCTTTTCTATTATATAAAATTTGGGGAGTTATACTCCCTTAAACAAGTCTTGTTGAGCAAAGACTAAATGCTTGTATGCTTCCTGCATAAGTAACTGTACTTTAGGCAGATCATGTATACGAAATGTTCGAGAATTATGCCAATTCCCCTCTGCATCCGTATAACTTCTCTCAAGAGAAATAGTTCTGAACGTTGCTTCCTCTCCCGTTGTTTTGGTTCCTTTATTTAACCACACAGTTGCGGAGATAGCACCTGCTCTAAACTTCTTTTCAGGTAGATTGCCTATAGAACTACTGGCATCTACTTTGCTTTCTACATCTACTATTTTTTTTTGTTTCATTTTTGCACCTCTTGCTTTCGCGTTTTGTTTCAACCCCTTTGTTTCCAAGTGGGGTGAGGTGTAACCGGTTACAGTAGTCTTTAGAATTAGGGGGTATTTAAACTCTATCCGCACCTGTCCAGTGTGTCCAGTGCTTCCTATTTAGCTTTATTATTGGGGTGTCCAGTGGGTACCAAATATCTTCCTTCTCAACTCAGAACTCTTATGATTCTCAGCATTATACGGCTTCCCACGTAACACCGTATACGCAGATAACTTTTCTTCAACAGCAGGATGATCATATCCTAAGAATATTACATCTGGCTGAAGGTCTCTAATAACTTTAAAATGATCTTCTGAATCACCAAGAACCGCTTTATCTACTATACCAATACTCTTTATCAACTCTAATCTTTCATCTTCAGTAAACGTAACTTCCTTTCCCTGTTCTTCTTTTGTAGAATCCCGTGCTATGACAACTATCAAATAATCTCCCTGTTCTTTCGCTTGTCTAAAATAGTCTAAATGTCCTACATGAAGTAAATCAAACGTTCCAAAACACATTACTGTAGTCATGATACCAACCTTGCTTCTTCAATTATTAATCTTCCGGAACATGAGGTGTCCATTTCCTTACGTACAGAAACGAGTTCAATCTTCTTCTTAAATAATGGACAATCTAAAACTAAACTTTCAAACTCTCCTCCTTCTCCCGCGATATTCAAAAAATTCTTCTTCTCCAATTCTTCAATCATATCCTCATCAATCTTTCTACCTAACCAAGATTCATCTAAGCCATCTGCAGCAACTGCACTTAACACAACTTCAAACTTTACTACATCTTTCATATGTTGTAATTGTGGTTTATGCCATAATGGAGAAAATATCTTTAAACCAAGCTTGTCACATATCTTTTCAATCCGATCTCTTTGATATGTACTAAACAATGCACCGCTTACAATTCCTTCTATTTTATGTTCTTTTTTAGCTAATAAAATAGCTTTTTCCAAATCTTCTAATTCCTTTTCCTTCTCACCTTTTGTTTCAAACATCACCAAAGGAAGACCCATCGCTTCTGCTTGTAATTCTACCATCTCAACTCCTGCAGATTGAAACATATACGATTCTGGATTTAAAGACTTCATAGTAATCAAACATGTTAATTCATAATTTTGTTTCTGCATAATATAAGCAGCTGAATGTGAGTCTTTCCCAGAACTACAAAGAACTCCTAACTTAACATTATGAGAGGGATAGAACTGTTTTAAATACTGAGATTTATACTTCCCCTCTTGTTTAGCCAATTTTCCAATAGCATAATCAAATCGACTCCCGTATTGTGCAGCAACTTTCTTTCTAAAAGAAAAATCTTCCGATAATCCCTTGTTAAACGCAATCTTTCGTAAGATTTTTTTAGTGATTCCTTCTCCTATTTTCAAACTTTCTGGGATTTTTAGCGCATACGAAACCAATTCTTTATCCAAGAAAGGTAATCGTAACTCAAGATTCAAATCCATTGTAAGAACGTCATCTCTATACAGGTCTCGTTCATACATTTTTAACAGACCTGAAACACATTCTTGGTTTATGTTAGAACTGTTCTTATGCCGTTCATACCCTGCAAAGATTTCTTCACTACCAAGACCAGAGAATATTACTTTACATCCGTCTTCTTTTGCCATTTCACATGCAAGGTAGAATGTTAAAGCAACTCCTACTTTAACTACGTTAGAATCTTCTATTAAAGGTACTATTTTTTTCAAGTATGGAGGAAGGTCTTCGATTTTTGTCTTTTTAATCTTTAAATCTAAACCTAACTCTGCAGCAACTTTTTGAGCTGCAGTTAAATCAGAAGGTTCTTTATTTTCCGTATCAAGTACAGCGGTATAACATGTAAAATCATATCCTTTATCTTTGAAATGTTTTGCAAGGAATGTTGAATCAATCCCTCCAGAGAATAATAATCCAAACTTCTTTCCCGGAATTCTCTTTTCTATAGCTTTATCTAATAACTCGGTTGTGTTTGCTTGAACTTCTTCAGAATGTTCTGGAATATATGTAAAAAATTCTCTTGGTATTACATCTAATTTCTTAGTTTCAACACCATACACCAATATTTGTCTTGGATTTAATTCTTGAATATCAATATAACCTAATTTCTCTAACGCTTTTTTTTCAGACGAAAATGCGAAACCATCATCATACACGTACCACAACGGTTTAACCCCCAAAATATCTCTAGCCAAGTAGATTTTTCCTTCTTTATAATATGCAAAGGCAAATACTCCATCTAATTCTTCTATTTTGTCAATTCCAAATGTATCTAACATAGAAAGTAATAATTTTGCGTCATTCTCAGCTGTAATTGAATACTTCTCAGCAAGTTCTTTCCAATTATATATCTCACAATTAGCTGTAAGTACTCCTTCTTTCTGTAATGGCTGTGTAACATGTCCTACAACTGCGTGTAATGTGTGTCCAAATATAACATTAGAATTAATTTCTGTCATTTTAGAACCATCCTTCCCTCTGTTGTGAAGAATCTTAAGAGCAGTAGCTACATCTTTTTGCGCATTTGTTCTATTTGCAATACCAATGATGCCACACATAGGTGACTAATTAAGAACATTTTTTATAAAGATTTAGAACCAAAAAGCACATAAACCTCTTTACTTCATTAGTGCTATGCATACAATCAATGATTTTAAATGTACCAAATGTGGCGAATGCTGCAGAATGATTATTAAAGTAGACAAAGAAGATATTAAAAAAATTGAATCTCTAAAACAGACTAATTTTACCCAATACGATGAAAATATCAAAAGCCAGGTATTAAAACAAGAAAATGCAAGATGTATTTTCCTCAAGAAAGAAGGAGATGAATTCGTTTGCTCCATTTACGAACACCGGCCGAAAGTATGTAGGCAGTATCCTTTCATAAATAAGAGTAAAGTAGAAGATTGCAGACCTCCTCGATGGGAGTATTGGCCTAAAATAAATTCACTTTTTAAGTTGTGAGCAGGTCCGGTTCACTTCTCGTATGTTTTAATCTTATGCGCCCACCCCGGATGGGGCTTTCCCCGAGCGCAGGGGATGTTCATCTCGATAAAAACGTTCACAAATTGGAGCAGCTCACACACCTAATCCAAATGAAGTTCCAAAATATCTTTATCCTTCAACCTATGCTTTAACATAATCTTCTGACCAGGGTGTTTAGCACTTTTACCCCACACTCGAGCAAACTTAAATCGTTTTGCAAAATCTTTATGGGTTTTATCGCACACATTTCGTATAGTTGCGTTCTTAAAAATAATCATTGGCTCTTTCATGTCTGCTTCTTTCTTTGGTTCTTTCATATATACTCTAATAAAATTCAATTTTTTGAAGATTAACTCTCTTAATTCTGAAATGCCTTTTCCTTCATGTGCAGATATAGCAATATCTGCATTTATGCTCTTACGAACTTTCCGAATCTGAGATGCAGAAGCAGTATCTGATTTGGTTATACAAATAACAGCAGGAACGTATTTCTTATTCCCCTCTATACAATCTATCAAAGCATCAATATCAATTGGAGATCTAATTAAGACATCCGCATTAACCATTTTAAATTCACGCATAACATCTTTTATTGTTTCGTCATCAACTTCTGTAGGGACAGTTCTTCCTATGTTTAAACCCCCCATCCCTCTTTTCTTGATAAAAACTTCTGGCTTCGTTTTATTAATTCTAATATGTGCATCATTTACTTCTTTTAAAATTGCAGGAAAATGTTCTGGTGTATTTACATCAACCACAATTAATACTAAATCTGCATTTTGAATTACAGTTAATACTTCTCTACCTCTTCCTTTTCCAGAAGCTGCTCCTGAAACAATTCCTGGAACGTCTAGAATCTGAATTTTTGCTTGTTTATAATCCATCGTACCTGGTACAACAGACAATGTTGTAAATGCATATGCACCAACTTCTGATTTTGCACCAGTTAGTTCATTAAGTAATGTTGACTTACCTGCAGAAGGAAATCCGAGTAATAATACGGTCCCATCTCCTGATTTTCTCACTGAGTAACCGTAAGATGAAGACCCCGTTTTTTTAGCAGTTCTTGAAGCACTTTTCTCCTTAAGCATCGCAATTTTTGCTTTAACTCTTCCAATATGGTGCTGCGTTGCCTTATTGTACTTTGTCTTCTTTATTTCGTCCTCGAGTTCTTTAATTTGCTTGGAATAATCAACCATATGCTTAAACTGAAAGAGGGGTATTTAACTCTTACGTTCAAAAACAAAGGATTTACTATTTTATTTTGTGTGAGCAGAGCACGCCGGACTCCTACAATTTTCAATTGTAGCCGGCTCGGCAAGCCAGGGCGCTACCCACACAACCATATACGCAAGTGACAAAAACAAAGATTTTATAAAGTTTTTAGTTAAATATGGTAATATGGTGGGTGGAATTATTGATACTCTTAAATCGTATGCTTTAGATATAGTAGTAGGCATTATTATTTTGATAGTAGGATTTGGGCTAGGAATTCTTGCAAAGAAAGTTATGAGAAGAATTCTCAAAGAAGTTCATCTTAACAGAGTTATGAGTAATGTTGGCATTACACATAATATAGAAAAGGCAATAAGTAACATAGTAATGTATCTTATTTACTTATTCACTATCATCTACTTTCTTGATTATTTAGGTATTACCTCAGTAGTTGTATATCTTATAGCAGGAGCTATTCTTGCTCTCTTAATCTTAACATTACTTGTCGGTTTAAAGGACGTTATTCCAAACTTTTTTGCATGGATTATCTTACAAAGAAAAGGTAAAGTAATTGTAGGAAGAAGAGTAGATGTAAAAGAAATTTCGGGAGTTGTAGAGAAGATTGGATATCTTGAAACTGAAATTAAAACAGAGCGTGAAGATATTTTATATGTTCCAAATTCATTATTCTTAAAAACTAAATTTTGGGTAAGAAAAAAACATTAAATCTAATTCTTACAACTTTCTAATAAACTAATTACATCCCATATTTGGGTTCTATGGTATGAAGGCATTTCAAATGTGTTTAGTTCTTCTAATTCAAGTAACGCTTTATTAACACATAATTCTTGTTCACTTCCTAATAATGTAATGATTTTAGTTGTCTGGTCTTTACATCGTTTACTAAAATCTCGTTCTTCTTGTAATTCTTGTAAGAAATCTATTGCTTCTTGAACTTCACTCATCTTTCATTTCCTTAACTGCTTCCTTTTGAAGAGATTCCATTGATGTTTTCAATTGAGCTTCCTGGGAGATAAAACTTTTTAATCGAACTTCTGCGTTTTCTTTCTGTTCCTTTAAATCTGAAACTAATTTGTCTGAAGGAGTTGCAATCATTATCTTTCCTACAATTTTATATGTTTGAGAAGTGCTTGCAAGTTCAGATATTGCAGAATCTAATTCTGTGATTTGTGTTTCTAATTGTTGCTTTTGAGCTAGAATATGTTGTAAATTTTGCTGAACTAATTGTAATTCTTCAACTTTTCCCATTTTCTTATCGGGCTTTTACTGTAACGACAGTCCGTCTGTCTTTAAATAGAATTTTAAATCCACAGTAAGGGCATCTTACTTTAGACCTAGTATACTCGTCATCTACTTTTTTTCCGCATTGTAAACATAGATAATACATTTTATACCGTGTACGCCTTTCCAGCGAATTTTGTTTCACACTTAGAGCATTCCCAAATTCCAACAGCTTCTCGTTTTACTGCAGTTTTATTACAATAAGGGCACTTATGCTTAGATCTTTGAACTTTTTCAATCTGTGCAAACTTCTTCTTCGGTTTTCGTCCGTATCGTGCTCCAAATCTTTTTATTGACATTTTTGTTTCCTCGTATGTGAATAAGATGGGGTTGCCCGGATTTGAACCGGGGTCCAATGGCCCCAAACCATCGATGCTAAACCAAGCTACACTACAACCCCAATAGTCAGTTTATAAACCTTGCGGTTAAAAAACAAACATTGTTTATTCAAGAGGAGATACCTCATTTAAAAGGTTTATGGTTAAATTAGCCATGTCTGGAATAGGGCATTTTTGTATACTAGCGCCCTGGCTTGCCGAGCCGGGTACTCGCAAGAGTACGAATCCGGCGTGCCCTAGTATACAATTTAATGCTATTCCAGGTAAAACTGGTTAAATTAGTACCCTTTAATAGAGTGTAATTCTTTACTCGCCACAGTTAAAACCTTTAACTTTCCATTAAAGATAACTGTGTCTTCTATTCGTAAACCAAACTTACCTGGAAAATAAATGCCTGGTTCAATTGTAAAAGGGACATTATATTTTATTTTTCCATTTGTAAACACAGGATTTTCATGAACTTCTAACCCAATCCCGTGACCTAATGAATGGATAAACTTCTTTTCATGTTTACCAAGAGATTTTCTCGCCTTTGTATCTAAATCTTTATACTTTACTCCTTCCGCTATAGCTAAGCGAGCATCTTCTTGAGATTTAAATAACAAATTATACCAACCAACTTCTTCCTTTGAAGGTTTTCCTAGAAAAACCATTCTTGTCATATCTGCGCAATAATTTTTGTACTTTGCACCAAAGTCAATAAGTAAGAAACCTCGTTGTAATTCTGAGTTACTAGTAATGTGGTGGGGTATGGCTGCATTCTTCCCCATAGCGACGATTGTTGGAAATGCGACTTCTCCTCCCTCATTTTGAAAATGTCTTTCTAGAAAGAACGCTACATCTTGTTCTGTATGTAATGATTTTTTTGGTAATTCTTGAAGTAACGCATCAAATGCATTTGAAGTAATTTTACACGCTTTAGAGATACATCGAATTTCTTTCTTTGTTTTTGTTTCCCGCAATGTTGATAATGTAGAAGAAACATCAACTACCTTTGCTTTAGGAAACATCTTCTTCATATTCTCTAAAGAAGATACTGTTAATGATTGTTTATTCACCCCTAATTTTGCTGTCTTCTTAGATAACTTCTTCTTCCAATCTTTACTAAAATATTGCACATCGATTCCTTCTATTTTCTTCATCTTATCTAATTTTGTAATAAGAAAAGTTGCTTTCCTTGGTGTTATACAAAGAACTGCATGAGATGGGGCCATTTGCGTAAAATATGTAATACAAGGATCCGGATGTGTGAATATCGCTACACCTATTTTGTTTTTACGTAAGTATGATTGAAATTCTTGAAGTTTCATTGTATGAATAAAACAACCACCATTTAATTACTTTTCTTAATGTATGCCTGGGCCCTGGCTTGCCGAGGCGGGTACACGTAGTGTACGAATCCGCCGTGCCATGGCATACAAATTTATTTTTTAACTGATGAATGCCTAATATGTAACAAAGCATACGCAACCATAATAAGTGCAACAATACCAAATACAATCAATAGAACTATTGGAAACTTCTTTTCACTTCTTTTTTCTACTTCAAATTCCTGCACGGCTTTCTCAATATCCTGCACTATTTTATCTTCTACAAATGGAAATAAATCAATAAGTAATTTCTCTTCTAATTTATCATCATACACCCGTATAACAACCGCATCTTCATAATATGGAACATAAATTTTGTGTTTCACATAATCTAAGGTAGTTGTGCCGCCGCCAACTACCTTACCATTTTCATCTACATTATCATAAAGAATTGTGTGAGGAATAGAGAAATATGTTAAATTACGTAACTCAAAATCGTATGCAAGAACTTCTGCAATATAATCTGCACCAAGATTCTCTAAGACTTCGGAAGAAGGAATAACTCTCACTAAAGATGTAGAAAGATTTCCTTTATTATATTCTACATCAATCTCGTAATAGTTCGCTCCAATTACCCCTGGCAATAATATTAATAATACTATTACCAAGAACACATGTCCTTTATATCGTCGCATCCTTCTTTACTTATTCCTCCTCTGTCACAGAGTATTTTAAATTTACTACAATGAATTTTATGTTCTTGACTTCCCCATTCATATTCCCCTGATTCTTCATGAATCAAATCTATATAACATGCTTCATGAGCACATTCAATATGGGTTGCAATATCTTCTTCAATATTATTGCAACCATACGCTCTTATACACCCCTTTCCTGGACCCCTACTGTTTTTTTCCGTACTTAGCTTCGCCCATTCTTCTGCATTCACTCCTGCAACCACTTTAGGTCCTAAACCAACCCCATAAGGTAACTTTCCATCTATTTTAGCAACTGCTTTCCATTGATCTTCAAAGGTTTCCACTTTATCTGAGTCATATAATTTTTTAAATTCAGCTGCTTCTTCAGAAGTTATTGGTGCGGGAGAATAATCTACATATCCTAACTCCTCGTATTTAACTGAAATAAATCTACCTCTACGATATCTTGGTTTATTTATAGTAACCCCTTTAAATTCTCTCTCTATTAACTTTCCATCTTGCACAACTAACTCAACCCCATATTTTTTCTCTAGCAATCTCTTATAATGTAATGTGAGAGAATTCTGTTTTGCCTTTCTATCTTGTTCGTTTTGATTATTATGAAATCCGTGGCCAGCTTCATGTGCTAATATTGCTTCGGAAGGTGTGTGATGAACAATCATTCTATTCGTCCAACTCATACATCCTGCCGATTTTTTACCACAATGTTTCTGAACATCTTCTACCAAGTGAATTTCTTTAATGGATTTCTGTAAAGTGGGAGGTAAATCTCCTAACTTTGTATTTAAATCAGGAATATCTTGAACACGGATAGCTCCTTCGAGTTTTATGCCTGTATCTTTTGTAAATCTTCCTTTCGCCTGATGTAACGCAACAGTGCTTTTACCAAAATCTAACGCACAAGAGGTACATTCAAATTCCTCTCTTTCTGTAGAAGTTGTAAGAATATTATTTTTTGAATCTGTAACTAACCTCATATTTTTGCCTTGTAAGACAAGAGGGGTGGAATGAACCTCTATTGTTTCATACGTTTTTGTTCCATCCGGATGGGTAACTATTTTTCTCCGTTCAGGAAGCATCCTATATTCAATTTTTCCTTCCAAACTTTTGATATCGGCTCTTCCAGAAGTAACATCCACATCTCCTTTTGTAACAATAAGAGGAACTTTTCCTTCTCTTTTTTGATAGTCTACTGAAGATTCTATACCATCTACTTTTATAATAAATATAGTCAGTTTTTTCTTTTCTTCAAGGCCAGGAGATCCAAATTTTGTTCCTAAATTAATATTTATGTTGTTATAAGAGTACGCTACCACTCCCTCCGTTTTTATATCCTCTCCATCTGTCCATGTTTTTGCAACAATCCTGTCCTTACTAACATAAATTCCATGAATCCCTTCCTCCCCCTCTGGAGTTTCTAACTCTTTTGGATCATCAACAATGTAAAATTTCTTTCCACTGGCAAACCTAGTCCCTTCAATCGTAATCCAAGCACTTTGTGGTAGAAAATCGCCAACTTCTATTTCTCCACTATTATATCTCTTTCCATTTACTGTAATGGGTTCTTTACCAAAAAAAACCGAATACTTTCCCTCACCAAATGAATCACAATGTTGGTAGGGTACTATTAACATTTTTTGAGATAATTCACCAGTATCTATAGATCTCAGTGTATCAATTTTAATCTCACTAGAACGAGCAATAGAAGTACCGAGGTCAATTTCTGTCGATCCACTAGAAAGTTTGCTCCCTCTTACTTTTGTGGGGCCTTCTATTCTCTTTACTTTAACTTTAAACCCACTATTAATTGCAACCTTTGCTTTTTCTTTATCCACTTGTGAAGTTAAATCTTCAATCTTGTTAAAGTTAAATTGTATTTGGGTGGGAGTCATACTAAATCGTTGCGCTGTACTAAGTGCTTCATATGCCAATCTGTCCGGAGGAACGTGTTGTATCCTCTCTGGAGGAATTCTGGTCCAATCAACCGTATTCCAATCCACAACAGCATAATCTCCATTAACATAATCAAACGATTCTGGGAAAAATGCAGGAGACTCTTCGACAGCACAGACCTCTCCATCAGCGCATTCAGCTAGAACAAAAGGCACTAGCAACAATAAAACCCACCAATACCTCATTGTTCACCCCAGTTATATTGATTCACAAACGAATATGTTATATCTTCCCCATACACATCAAAAATAACATCATTATCTACTGGGATCATTTCCACTCTAACATCCATTTTTTCAGAGATATCATGTAAACAGCTAATACACAACACGCTTTCTTCTTCCTGCTTTACAAACGCAGTAACACCCTTGTGAACTTTCCCAATATCGTGGGATTTTACTGTTGTAAACACATCAAATGATCGTGCGAGAGCATCTCTCTTTACAGTTAATGGAAATGTTACATCAAATAAAACAGTATCTTTCTTAACAGCCACATTTGTTTTTGGTTCACCTACATCAAAAGTATATCCTTGATTTCTAAATATTAAAAAATTTTGAAGACAAAAGCGGAGTTCATTATCCACATACATTCCCAGTTGTGTTTCTAATTCTTTCTTAGAAATTACATTTTGTTCTCCACCATAGTAATAATAAGGTAAATCCCCATAAGATAATACCGGAAGTTGATAATATCCCCCATGTAATGAAACATAATCGACTCCTTGTGACGCAGTTGATTCAACACACGATTGAACATAATTTTGTATAGAATCTCCAAGAATATCTTGAGTTTCTGAAGAACTAAAACCAGACACGAGAAAGAAGACCAACGCGGCAGTGCCTAAAATGAGAATACCAACTATGAAAAACACCGTTATTTGTCCTCTTTTGTACATAGTATCTAGAATTGGTTGAAGATATTTAAATCTACCCTCTAACGGCCAGTGTAGAAAATCCCAATAATCTTAGCATTAGAGCACGGTGGATGTCGTTCCGTCTACGACGAAACCCACCTCGGCGAGCCAGGGCGCTAATGCAAAAAATAAAGGGCCCTCTTTCACAGCTTCTCTAACCAACACCTATATAAACACTAAAATTATACTAAAATCATGCAAAAGATTGTCCTACCGAATGGTCTACGGGTATTATATGAACATAAAAAAACCAACTCCGTAGTTGTACAAGTTATGGTTAATGTTGGAAGTAATGACGAAGCTCCAGAAGAAAGAGGTATTGCGCATTTCTTAGAGCACATCTTATTTGAAGGTACAAAAAAACGACCTACAAACGAATTGATTTCCAATGAAATTGAAAAGATTGGCGGAGATTTTAATGCGTACACCACGGCAGAGAAAACTTGTTTTTATGTAAAAGTGTTAAAGAAACATTTCAAGTTAGGTGTTGATATACTTGCAGATATAATTCAAAACTCACAATTTAAAAAGGAATTTGTGATGAAGGAACGGAACATTGTCTTAAAAGAAATTGATATGATTAATGATGAACCCCGATTCTATCAATGGTTACTACTCCAAAAACATTTGTTTGAAAAACATCCCTCTAAATATCCCACATACGGAACAAAGCAAGTTATTCGAAATTTAAATAGGGATAAAGTTATTACCTTTTTCAACAAACATTATGTTCCAAATAATATGGTTGTTTCAATAGTTGGAAACATTCCTAATTGGAAACAAGAAATAAAGAAAAAATTTATATTTCAACCAGAAAAAATTTCAAAAAGAAAAAGAGTGCGTGAACCAAAACAAAAAAGAAACAAATTAAGAAAGGAAAAAAGAGATGTAGCAAACACATACTTAGTAATGGGATTCAAAACAGTTCCACGAAATCATAAAGATGCTGCAGTTCTTGAAGTAATAAATGGGATTCTTGGAAGAGGTCAAAGTGGAAGGATGTTTATTGAAATTCGAAGTAAGAGGGGTTTGGCGTATGATGTAGGAACACAACATGTAGCAGATAGATCTTTTGGATATTTTGCAGTATATGCCACTATTGACAAAAAAAATATTAAACTAGTTGATAGATTAATTACGGAAGAAATTAATAAATTGTATAATGTGACTGAAAATGATTTGAAAGAAGCGAAAATGTTTATGGAAGGAAATTTCTTACTTAGCATTGAAGATACTCAAAAATTAGCAGACGAATTGTTAAATTGGGAACAATTGGGAGATGCAAATCAGATGAACGCGTTTCTGAAATTAGTAAAGAAAGTTACAGTAAAGGATGTACAACGAGTGCTTAAAACATATTTTAAGCATCACACCACTACAATCTTAGAAGGGAAGTAGTTAATAAGCTTCCTCGGCTTTCTTCTCTAACTTATCTCTGTTTTTATCAAACACAGATAACAAAGAACTAATCTCTCTTGCAAGAGCATTCTTCAAATCTAAAGGGTGTATCTTCTTTTTTATATACGCTTTCTCAATCTCTTCATACGAACTAAATGAGACATTTCCACCAAATTTTTCTGGTCTTTCAATAACAAATTCTTCTCCCGCATCTGATTTAAGAACCATAACAACATGTTTTAAGAACGCAAGAACACCATTATCTTCAACCTCTCCTTCAGGACAGAATGCTTTATTCATCTTCTTTGCAACAGTTTTAGTATCATCTAACAAATCAATCTTAGAGTTTGGATCTGATGCAGACATTTTCTTTCCCTGCAATCCCGGAATTAACGGAGTCATTACTTCGACTCTTGATTTATATCCTACTCTGTGTAAATTCTCTCGTGCAAACATTAAGATTTTTCGTTGGTCTACTCCCCCATATTGAACATCTACTTTCAGATACTCTTCATCTAACGCCTGCATTAACGGATAGATTAGTCCACTTAATTTAGGATTATCTCCAAACTTAACAACTTCTGAACCAGCACGTTTCGCATCGTTAATAGATGTATGTGTTGATAATTTCAGTAAATCCGTCATATATTCTTTAGATAATTGAAAATCTGACCCTTTTACAATTTCAAACTCAGAAATATCTGCACCAATAGATTTGAACATCTTTGGAATTGTTTCTGAATAATGTTGAAATCTTTTTTCTAACACCTCCCAAGGCGTGTTATCTAATGCCCCATGAAGGTCTGCTAATAATAACTTTACATGAAATCCTGCTTTCAAAAAATCTGCTAATTTTAATACTGGAACATAATACCCAATATGTGGTCTTCCTGTAATTGACCAGCCAAGGTAGACAGAAGGTTTCTTCTTCTTACAAACTTCTAGAAGTTCTTCTTCTTTTACAACTTCTTGTGTGTTCCTTTTTACTAATGCAACTTTCTCTTCTGGCTTCATTTTGTATTGGAGTTTAAAGGAGTTTAAATAATTAATGGCACAAATTATAAATAAACTCCCTATTAATAACCATACTATGGCTAAAACAATCCTGTTAGACTTTTGGGGGACTCTTGTAGAAAACGGTATTTGGAGTCCGATTAAACAAGTGAAACGTATCTTAAATATTCACGCACAATTCTCTGAATATGTTATTAGAATGGAAAAAGTAATGATGACTAAAACTTTCCCTTCATTAAAAGAGGCGTTCCAAGCTGTTGCAGAAGAATTTAACATTCAACCAGATGAAGCACAATTAGATGAATTAGTTGGAATGTGGAATAAATCCTGGATGTTATCTCAACCATATGATGAAACGAAAGAAATATTACAACGATTAAAAGATGAAGGAAACACATTAATCTTAATCTCAAATTCAGATTCAGTATCTATTACAAATGCGTTAGAAAAACACGATTTAAAAAAATTCTTTGATGAAGTGTACTTATCTTTCGAAATCGGAATGATTAAAAGTGATCCTGCATTTCTAAATAAGGTATTAAAAGATAAAAACAAAGAAACATCTATCCTTATTGGAGATAGTATTCACAGTGATATGGAATCTGCTGAAAAGGCAGGAATTATGGGAATATTAATTGACAGACGAGGAACCAGAACATACAAAAATAAAATAAAATCACTTAAGGAGTTACAATGATTAACATTACTTTTTTAGGAACTGGTTGCATGCAACCAACAAAAACAAGGAACCACGCCGGAGTACTTCTTACATACAAAGGAGAAAACATTTTATTTGACTGTGGTGAAGGGATCCAAAGACAAATGCGTATAGCGGGTGTGAAACCTGCAAAAATAACACGGTTATGTATCTCTCATTGGCATGGAGATCATGTATTTGGAATTCCAGGATTATTAAGTAGCATGGGAGCAGATCAGTTTGCAAAAAAACTTCATATTTATGGTCCAAAAGGAACTAAAAAGTATTTTGAACATATGTTTAAGTTCTTTGCAGCAAAGGATATTATTGAACACGAAGTACATGAAGTAAAGAATGGAATTATTTTTGAAAATGATGAATTTAGTATAACCTCTCATGAATTAAAACATTCTGTACCTTGTGTTGGGTTTAAATTTCAAGAAAAAGATAGATTGCGAATTGATGTTGCAAAAGCAAAGAAACTCAAATTAGAGGGAGAAATCCTTGGTAAATTACAAGATGGAAAGAATGTAAAACATGAAGGAAAAACCATTAAATCGGAAGATGTTACATATCCCGTAATTGGAAAATCTGTTTCTTACATTACCGATACAATGGAGTGTACTGGAGTGTACAAACTAGCAAAAGATAATGATGTACTTATTTTAGAAGGAACGTTCCTTGACGAATTAAAGAAAAATGCAATAAAAACAAAACATCTTACAGTAAAACAGTCTGCATTAATGGCTTCTGAAAGTAATGTGAAGAAGGTTATTATAACACATATTAGTCAACGATATAAATCAAACCTTGAACTTATTGAAGAAGCGCAACAATATTTTCCAAAGGCAGAAGTTGCTGAAGATTTTATGAAGGTGAAATTATGAAGATACATGTTGGTTCTCAAAACCCTGCAAAGGTAGATGCTGTTGCTGAGATGGTTCAAGATTATGATATTCTAAAACACGCAGAGGTAAAAGGGATTTCTACAGAATCAGGAGTTTCTGAACAACCTCTTTCTTTAGATGAAACAATCCAAGGTGCAATGAACCGTGCTCAGAACTGTTTTGAAGGAAGCCAGTATGGGATTGGAATTGAAGGTGGCCTCATTACTGTAAATTATGGTCAAAGAGAGAGACATATGAATGTGTGTGCAGCAGTAGTATTTGATGGGAAAAATTTCTATTTAGGGCTATCTTCTTTGTTTGAATTGCCTAAAGTGGCATCAATCCATATTCAAAAAGGAGGAAATCTTAATGATGCAATGCATGTTTCCGGATTAACTTCAGATACGGAAGTTGGAAAGAATCAAGGTGCAATTGGTATTCTAACAAATGGAAGATTGCCTCGAAAAGCGTATTCTAAACAAGCATTAATGAACGCACTTATACATTTAGAACATCACGAAATTTATCAACAATAATTATTGTGGTGGCTGTTGAGGAACTTCTTGAGCTGGTGGTGCTGTTTCTACAGGTACTTGTTCAACTGGCGCTGCTTCCTGAGCTACCGGTTGTTCTGCAAGAGTTTGAGTGGCACCGGTAGGTACACTCTCCGCTGGCGTCTCTGCTGTTTCCCTTACTTCCTTATCCTTCTTTTTCTCCAACACCAACACAAGAATTAATACAACTGCGCTCGTTCCACCAATCTGAGCTAATCCCATTCCTGTGCTTGTATCAAATACAAAGAATACAGAACCAAGATATGCTAATATTAACACCAACTGTATAATCACGACTACTGTTTTATTCATACAAAAAGGAAAGATATATCAATATATAAATTTATAGTTCTTGCATGAGAAATCCAAAAGCAAAAGGTTCTAAAGGAGAGAGGGAACTTATCAAATTCTTTAATGAATCTGGCTGGGTTGCTATTAGATCTGCGGGTTCTGGTTCTTCTCAATACCCTTCTCCAGACATTCTAGCTGGAAATGCTATGCGTAGATTAGCAATAGAATGTAAAGTTACGAAAGATAAAAAAAAATACTTTCCTCACTCTGAGATTGAACAATTACAAACATTCTCAAACCATTTTGGAGCCGAAGCATGGATTGGAGTTAAATTTCCAAATGACCCTTGGTATTTCATAATGCTTGAAGATCTTGAGAAAACTGGCGCAAATTGGGCTATTTCTACAGAAATGGCAAGGATACGTGGTCTTACTTACAACGAACTTATAGAAAAACCAAAAGAATTTCAAAACTAGTTTTGCTATGTTCTTATAGAAACATTTATAAGTGTTGTCACCGATTATAAGTAGAAAATATTCTCAAAATGCGGTTAACTAAAAAGAAAACTGAGGAAATTCTCATTGGTATTCTTGGTGAGAATGCTGTTCCACTTATTGACCAACTCATTGGAAAACAAAATGTTTCTGAATTTGATCTTGCAAAGAAGACTAGATTTGATATAAAGGTTGTTCGTAAGATGTTATATTTGCTCTATAATGATAATTTAGTTAGTTTTAATCGTAAAAAGGACAAGCAAAAAGGGTGGTACATATATTATTGGACTCTTGTTCCAGACAGTATCAAATTTAGCTATTTTAAGAATAGAAGAGATTTACTCTTCAGATTAAAAAAGCGTTTAGAAGAAGAGGAAAGAGAATTATTCTTCGTATCTCCTGACCGAAGAACTCGTATGAATTTTGATGAAGCGATGGAATATGATTTTAGGTGTCCCGATACAGGAGATTTATTGGATCAGGATGATAATCAAAATATTATTAAACAATTAAAAAAGAAAATTATTCAAGTTGAAGATGAAGTTGCAAAACTTATTGAAATGAGACGTTCTAAACGAAAACTTGTAAAAACAAAGCAGAAAGAAGTAAAGAAACGGAAAGTGGCGAAGAAGAAAACAGCTCCTAAAAAGAAAACTGTAAAGAAAAAACCTGCTTCTAAAAAGAAAGTTGTAAAAAAGAAACCCGTAAAAACCAAAGTAACTAAAAAAATTGCTAAAAAAGCAGCTAAGAAAAAAGTTGTGAAAAAGAAAATTGCAAAGCGTACTGCAAAAAAGAAAGCCGTTTCTAAAAAATCTTTAAAGAAACCAGTAAAAAAGAAAGTACGTAAGAAAAAGAAATAAATTATCTTTTACGTTTTTTGGTTGTTCTCTTCTTAGGAGCTCTTCGTTTAATCATTCTCTCGATTACCTTCTCTTCCTTAAGAATTCTTCCAGTCATACGTTGAATATTAGCTTCCATTGACGCAACACGTCTCTCTAACATTATTAAAACACGTAACGAGTATACAATTGCCGCTAATGTACCTATTATTACTGCAAGTATAACTTCTGCTAATTCTAATCCAGCCATAGTAAACACCTCTTTTTAATACTTCTTTTGTAATGTTACTAAATATCCTATGTATATAAAAGTTACGCCATTATTTACTCAACAAGATTTATAAAAGATAGGACAAAACAGAGAAATATGGATTATGAAACACTATTAAAGAAAGCTCGAGAAGAATTACCTGAACAAGTTCATGGTAGCGAGAGATTTACTATAGAAAAAGTTAAAGGGCACCTTGAAGGGAATAAAACAGTTCTAATAAATCTTAAAAAAATTGCTAAGGACCTTGGAAGAAAACCAGACCACTTACTTAAGTATCTTCTTCGGGAGTTAGCAACGCCAGGAAAATTTGCTGGTCCTAGAACTATTTTTGGTGCAAAAGTATCTGCAAATAAAATTAATAAAAAAATTAAGAAATATGCGAGTGAATTTGTATTCTGTTCTGAATGTAGTAAGCCCGAAACCACTCTTTCTGAAGACAGAGGAATTACATACTTAAAATGTCAAGCATGTGGTGTCAAAAAACCCGTGAAAAATGTATGATTGTTTCTATTAAAGAAGATTTACTTATTGTAACTGATTCTGATATTCTTGGGAAAAAGTTTGAAGAAGATAAAAAACAACTAGATTTAACTTCAGATTTCTATAAAGGTGAAGAGAAGAACAAAGAAGAAGTAAAGATATTAATACCAAAAGCAAGACATCTTCATCTTACTGGAAAGGAATCCGTTGCAATTGGTGTTGAAATGGATTTGGTTGATCCCTCTAAAATTTTGTATGTAAATACAATTCCTCATGCGGAAGTTGTTATTGAGAATTAAGCAAAAAACTCTCCCAACCCAACTTGTTTATCCTTCTTACCAAAGACCGCATCCACATTAATTCGTAACATATCTAACGTCTGTTTCAAATATGGAGAGAAGGCATATCTCTCTGCTAGTTCTAAAGAAGGACCCAAATACTTAATTACAGACCCTTCAGATATTGTAAATAACAATTTTCCACCACAATGACATTTGGAACTTAATGGAGGCCTTCTATACTTTGCATTGCAGGTAACACATCTAAATCCTTGCATTGAAAATTTTCTAAAGTTTCCTTTAATATCTCTCAAAAAATGTCTTTCAATTACTAATCGAGCCACGTCATCCATGTCTACAGCCCTAACTTTTTGTGCTATATCCATTTGTCCAAACAATTTCTCACGCATGGAAGGAAGAAGTTTATACGCTGAACAACACACACCCTTATTGAAATTATCAATTCTATGGGTATATCCAAAATCTTCAAATTGTTTGACTGTTTCTAACCTATTTGCTAGTTGTTCTATTTTTACATCCCATGGATTTTTCATTTCTAATGCTGCTTCATATAATTCTAAAGGGTATTTCCACGCAACGTCCATCCCATGTACTTGGTCATCTACTTCTGTTGGATTTAACACCGAAGTAAGAACAAGAGGGGCATCCATTGTCTTTGCGCCTCTTCTTTCTGGAAGATATTTTCTTGAAAAGTTAAGTAATGCATCCATAAGTAACATAATTCCTGCTTCATCTCCATCACATTGTTTTGTTAAAATAGAATTTGCTGATACTTCGTTCCCTTCAACATTCAGACAGTAGCTAACTTTATTTTCCAATAATTCTATTGACTTTACTGTATCATAAACATACTTTTCATCATATTTTTGATTAATTCTAACTGCTTTCTTTTGTTTAACAATATGGAATATGTCTTTTTTCCTTTGTGATATAAATCCAACATATTTTGCAAATTTTTTCACAAAAACACTTTGGATTATTCCTTTTGTAGATGTGAATTGAGGAATTTCTCTATCTTTTCTAATATAAAAGTCTTTTAATTTTTGTCCTGGATAGGAGGTGTATGTATAATTTTTAACAAAAACTCCCATTCTACCACACAAAAAATCCATATCTCGAAGCAAACCTTCACTAACTGTGTCAAAAGTAACCCGTAACTCTGATTTACTAACTGACCCATCACCTTCAAAATATCCACTAAGAATATGTCCTATTTTTTGTAGTGGTAAATCCAAGAACATAGATGGAAACCTTTTCTCATAAGCTGAGCTTCCACAATGTAATATCTGAGTGAATAAGTAATATAATATTCTACTAGAATATGTTAATCTATCTTTTTTATTTTCTGTGGTTTTAAGGCCAAAAATATATAACATTGTTTTAGACACAAATTGTCGTACATCTTCATTCTCTGCCGCAATGTACATTTGATAGAGCTTTTTATCTACTTTTCTTGAATATCCCTCAGCAACGTATAAACCAATTATTTTCAGAAAATCCTCATTTATTGGAATTCTGTTAGGTATTTTGATTGTATCTCTTTTTGCTGACAAAAAGAATGAATCTTCCTGCTTTAAGTGTCCATTTAAGATTAAATATTGTACAAATTTGATTGGATACGAATCTCTTGAGGTATAATTATCATATTCTCTTTTTGAAAAATACTTTTTTGCGTATATTTTAACAGTAGGTAAGAGTTCATTTAATTTTCTAACCGTCACCCAATCTTCGTCTTTAAGATAATCAAACAAATATAATTCTTTAATATCATTTGCTCTTATCTTAATCTTATAAGGGATTCCTAAATTGTCTCCCACTTTAAGATTATAGGCTGGTTTTACCTGTTTTTTGTTATCATTAAATATTATTTGTTTATGATTATAAGTAAGATGTAATGTCCTTCCTAATTGTGTTTCTATTTTAATAAATTTTTGAGGTGCGTGTTTAGTAAAATTATTTACCTTAGTAATGGAATTATTTCCTAATGTTTCTATTCTTCTTACTTGTATTTCTTTTGTGCCAAAATTATCTATTACTTCTTGTGGGTTCAGTTTTTCAACAATTTTTCCTATTTTTTCTATCTTCCAACCTTGAGACGTTTTCAAAGAAATAAATGTATCATACCCAAAACAATCTCTTCTTAGTCCTGCATGGTACATTGGATGTGTAATTAGTCCCTGAGTTTCTGAGAAACCAATAATCCTCCCAACAAGTCCTGCAGATATATGTGGTGCTAGTCCTACAATAAGATGACCAACTAAATCTTCTAATTTTTTGATGTTATAAAATGGTTTCATTCCATAAAACTTTACTAATAATTCATCAATAAAATCTGCAACTCGTTTTAATACAACTGGGCCAGATTCATCTAAAGAACCAAACCCAGGAAGAATAATATCCTGTGGTTTCATTTCTAAAACTTGGTTATCCTCGACTAATTCTTTTCCGTACATGTCAACATCATACCCTATTTCTTTTAATTTTTCAACTGAAGTTTGTACTTCTTTAGGTTTAAAATGAGTGAGAGGTAATTCTGTACAATCATATCTTGTTGTTCCATCTTTGTTTACGTAAATACTGTGTTTTGCACGTAATATTCCTTTTGCTAAATGTTCAACAAGATGGTCTTTATTTGACGTTCCCCTAATTCCTTTAATTAAATCTGGGTGTAATTTTTCTCCAAGTAACTTTTTTGCATTTTCAAAATAATGTTTTATGTTAATCTCTTGAGTTTTGAATGTTCTTCCTTTTCCATGCCTGCATGTTTCTTGAGATAAATCTCCACAAAAACGGCAACTATAGTGTTGGATGCACTCATTTCCACAAGTCTCGCACTTTTGATATATTGTTCCTTTTTCACATTTTGCGCAAAAAAATGTGGGAAATGAAGATGTTACTTTTCCTGCTTTAAGAGCAGCTTGGACACTTCGCAATCTATCTCCTTCATCTCCAATAGGAAACATCATTTGTGGAGAACCCGTCATTTTTCTCATTTTTGCTTTTTCTGGCCTTCCCATTCTTGCGCCGATAAATGTGCCTGCTAAATCTCTTACTACAATATGTTTATTGATACAATCTAATGCTGTTTCAAAATCACACCCCAAATCAAATGAGTTTAAAGTATAGTATATTGCTTGAGCTGTTTCGCCCTCAATTATAACAGATTCCTTATTTACAACGGCATGAATAACCCCTAGATGTTCCAACAGTTTCTTTCCGATTGTATGAATGGTTACCTCCTTAAATAATGGTAAGATTATTTTTGAAATCTTTTCTTTATCTTTCTTAATCTTACCTAACTTTAACCACACCAATAATTCTTTGAGTTCTTCGCCAGAAATTAATTTCCAATAAAATGTAAACGCAGGATGCAAAGGAATTTTATGTTTCTCACTCAACTCAACTACTTCTTCGAAAGAAGGAATCTTAGTTAAATCTTCCCAGGAACCTCCTGCTTTTTCTAGTTCAAGAATCCACCATTCTGCGCAATATCCCGCTGGAACTAACCTATGTCCATTTTCTGAGAAATCACCATAATTAAACAAAATATCTCCTAAAAATAATATCTCCTCAACTTTTGATGCTACTTGTTTAGCTTCTTCTTCAGAATGTAAATATAATACACTTCCATCTTCTAACCTTACAATTGGTCCATTAATGGAATCACATAACGTAATCGTGCAAGCTTTTCCAGGCCTTTCCACTTTTAACTGTGTTCCCACTGCAATAAATTTATCTAACACAATTAACGTTGCTGGATGTAATGCTGCTGCAGAAAACCCTGTTGCTCTCGTTCTTCCATAGCGTAATCTAAATCCTCCTACAGCAAGGGGATGTGTTAACACCGGCCTTCCTGCTACTATATCCATAATAAATGTGTTGTTTGCTTTAACTGACTTACTATCTTCTTTCTTGTCATCTGAATGAGATGCATGAATTTTTTCTTTTAATTCAATAAACTCTTGTAACCATTCCCATTCTAACTCAAATTCTTTTCCCCATTTTGATAATCTCTTCCATAATTTAGGAGATTTCTGACTTAATCCTTCTGCTAATACTAATGCAACCCCCCCTCTAATTAAGTTTGTTTCAATACGTGGAAGATCTTTGTAGTTACTTACTTCCATCCTTTCGGTTGGATCACCATCAACTTCTACCGGTAAATGAGATACCATAAATTTTAATTCTTCATCAGAAGGATGATATTGTAAGTTAGTTACCCTATCATGATAATCATGAACTTCTGCAGTATATCTATTAACTTCTTTTTCATCTGGATCGTAAGGAGCGTATCCCATTTTTACACGAACATAATCTGATAAAATTACAGATGTAGAAGCCGCAGTTCCACCAGCCGCACGGATTGGACCAGCATATTGCAAGGCAAGATATTCTTGTCCATCTTTCCTTTTCTTAATTTTTAATCCAATAAAACCTTCTAACGGTGCTGACACAATTCCAAGAGTTAAATATGCAAAACCAACCCGTATACCTGCTTCCATTGCTTCTCTAATATCTTCAAATTTACAAAATTTTTCTTTTGCAACTTCTTCAGAAATTTTAAATCCAACTCTCCAATCAAGCATTCCATATTCTTTCTCTAATTCTTGAATACGTGTAGGAATCCCTTTATTCAAAATTTGAGGATATATTACAGAAATTAAACCAACTACTCTCTCTGACATATTTTGTGCTAAAGGGATTGGAACTTCCTTCTCTGGGTCTAATCCCTTCTCACGTGCTTCTTGTGCAATTGCATAAGATGTAGAAACTTTATCATTAATGTCTTTGAAGTACTTCTTTATTATTTGAGAGGATTCCATATTTAACCAAATCGAAGAATTTTTATTTTTCGTGTTTTCAAATTTACTATTGGTACTCTTGCTGGTTCAGGATCATGTCCTAACTTTTCTTGAAAATCTGTTTTTGCTTGCCAACAACTTCCACTTATCATTGTAATTCCCCTATAATTAGCAACAGAAGAATAATGTATATGCCCTGTAATTAAAAAATCCGGAATTTCTTTAATCAATAGAGGGTCTTGTTCATGTGAGGGATAGTAAGGGGTAGATTTAAATGAAGGTGCCAAATGACGTCGTTGAAGTAAAAATTTCATTATTAAATCCGCTCTATGATATCCTCCTCCCATTCTAATTGATTCTACATTTGAGACATAATAATCAAAACTATATCCATGATATAACAAAATATCAAACCCCTCAAACCCTTTCTTTTTTCCCACATTAATCATCGCAGGATTTGTTACCATAGTAATATTTGGTAAATCAAACATCCCTGGTGCAAATTCTTTATAAAATACTGATTGGGGTTCTGCTAAATGAACCATATCATGATTTCCTGGACATACAATAATTTGTTTATCTTGAGGAACTTGTGAAATTAATCGAGAAAACTCTTCATATTGTCCATCAATAGTTGTTATTGATAACTCTTTTTCCTGTCCAGGATATATTCCAATACCATCAACTAAATCTCCTGCAATAATTATATATTTAACAGCTTTTGCTATTTTTCGCTGTTCTTCATTACCTGCTTCTGAACGAATCCACTTTAGAAATTTTGAAAATTCTTCATTTAAAAAATATTTAGAACCTACATGTAAATCAGAAAGAAAAATGGCATATTCTTCTTCTGGTCCCATTTTTAATTCATGAGTTGGAGGGATGTCAGGCCATACAATTGTATCGGCAAAAATAATATTTTCTCCCATCGTACCCGAAATACCAATTACTTCATCAAATACCAAATCTTTTGAACTTACAAATAATTGTTTATTATTCTTAGAAACAAGCACTTTCATTCTTCCTGTTGGGTCTTCCAATGTTAACATAATATTTCCATTTCTTGTTTCACCTATTTCTTCAACTAAACCTATAATTGAAACCTTTTCCCTTTCTTGCTTATTTTGTAGTCTATTAATTGAAGTTGTATTTTCTAATTCTCTTCTACTACGTAATATCCCCTCTAAAAATTTATATCGTGAAAGGAAAAAATTAGTAAAATCTTTAATTGCATATTTATGTGGTACATTTTTGTATGAAAAAACAACAGTAACAACTGAATCAATAGAAGGAATACTATCTTGTGCCATTATATTCATTTCTTTCATTTCTGCTTCTACATTAAATTCTGTAGAATCTTCATCCAATTCAACCTCTAAACTAGATACTTCTTGTTTATGTTCATTAGTAGCAACAGTAACTTGTTGAAATTGTTGTAATTGAGATTGATATAAATCATCATCTCTATCCTTTTCAGTTTCAACCCTATATTTATCAATTTCATACCAGTCAACTAAACTACTTTGCGTTGTAATAATATTTGCATAATCTTCATTAAGAACAACTAAATCTGCTTCAGACTCTATCTTATCTAATAGGGTGTCATCTATATCCTTCTCTAATAATTCTTTATTTATGAGGATTCCTTTATCAAACAATTCCTCTATTTTACTTTTTGAGTTCATAATTGTAAAGATTTTTCTAAAATTTCTTTAAGTTTTAATTGTAATGAATGGTCAATTGATAATGAAACTTCACGAGTTCTTCCATATCTTCCTTTTGAAATTATTTTTGCGTTAATTATTCCTAACATATCTAATTCAGCTAAAATATCAGAAATACGTCTTTGTGTTAGTACATTAAACTTTGTTTTTTTACACAACGATTTGTACAATTCATAAATTTCTCCTGTAAAAAAGTTTTTTCGTTGAGGAGATAATAATAATATAGAATACACTACACATTGAAATTGTTTTGGTTGTCCCACCGTAGCATTAATTATTTTATCTGATTCTATTTTACTTTCTGCTTCATCTAAATGAATTATGCCCACATTAGAAGAACCAGAACGTTCTGCAATTTCTCCTGCTATACGAAGTAAATCAATTGCTCTTCTTGCATCACCATGTTCTCGAGCTGCATACGCAGAACATTTCTCAATAACACCTGTTTCGACAGCA
The DNA here is from genome assembly GCA_964510085.1 of uncultured Methanosarcinales archaeon. Taxonomy (GTDB): domain Archaea; phylum Nanobdellota; class Nanobdellia; order Woesearchaeales; family GW2011-AR9; genus CAZEAB01. The sequence continues at coordinate 147,358 of CAZEAB010000001.1, forward strand.
TTTTCTTTAAATGCCTTTGTCGCACGTTTACGTAATATATCTTGTATTTGAAGAGCATTATATGGCGGAAAAATAATCTCTTCCTCTGATAAACTACTTTTAACTCGAGGATCTAAATTTTCTGAAAAAATTAAACTATTTGAAATGCCAATAATACATATTTTAGTTGTTTTTAATTCAGAATTAATACGGGTTAAATTATATAATATTTCATCACCTATTTTCTTCGTTAATTGATCTATTTCATCTAATACTAATAATAAAATTCCATTTTGTTTATGTAACATAGAATAAAAAATATTATACACTTCATCTGTTGGTAATCCTGTAGAAGGAACAGTTTCTCCCATTTCTCTAATTAATTGAGCAATTAACCTATATTCTGTGTCAGCAACTCGTTTAAGTTTACAATTAACATAAATATGAGTAAATTCTACATTATTTTTTTCTCCAATATCACTCATAGATTTTAACACATACTTAATCGAAAGAGTTTTACCTGTACCTGTTTTACCATAAATAAACAAATTAGAAGGTTTCTCAGATCTAAGAGTGGGAGCTAAAATATTTGCCACTTCTTGTATTTGTTCAGCCCTATATAATACTTCATCAGGCTCATAGGAAGAAGAAAGAGGCTCTCGCTCTCTAAATAAAGATTCCTTATTCAAATAATTTTCAAATATATTTCCTATCTTAAGCATACCTACCCCTTAATTTCTTATGGAAACTATGTTAATGTAATGTTGAAGGGTGTTATTTAAATTACATTGCCATGAAAAATATCATTCAACAACTATATTTTACACCACCATCATATCGAGTGGAGAATTAGTATAAATAATTATCCATAAATCAAATAGTAGTAACCCTTTTTTGGTATAATAATTTTTCACATATCAATACATTATCTATTATTTTATTATATTTTATCACATACATATCTTCTCCTCTATTATTAACAAAATTTGTTATAGAGTTAAGTGCAATCTTCTTTAATTTACCTGAAATTACTCACAATTTTTCTTTTTGTATACTTTTTAATTTTTTTTATTTATTATAATATTTATTTATATAATATATTATATATATATATTTTCTATATAGAAAATAATAATAATAATAATAATAAAAGTTTTGACAAAATTATAATAAAATAAAAAGATAATAACACTACATTAAGAATTGCATTTAACCTCAAAATAATTCCAAATGAAATGGATTATTTTATTAATTTATCCTCATTTACCTCTATTTATTCACAAACCAAAAAACACACACCTCCAATTTTTCACTAACTTTTATCTCCATAAGAAATCAAGGGGTCACACCCATCAATTACTAACAATTAACACAAAGTTTTTATACATTTTTCATTTTAATATTATAATAATGGTACTAGAAGCAATATTTAATCCTTTTACAATAAAAAAACATCCAATACAAATGTTTGTTGCTGGAGCTATGTATTCTTTCGTTGCTTTTTTGCTAGCGTACATTGTATTTAAAGAAATAAGTGGGATATTAATGGTATTTCTTGTAGTTCTTGCATCTTTACCTATAATTTATACAACCATTAAAGAGGAAGAAGAAATTGAATTACATATTGAGAAGGAATGGACTTTATTAAAAGAACATACAAAAATATTAATGTTATTTATGGCATTATTTATGGGAATTTTGTTTGCATTCTCTACAATTTACATTTTTTCTCCTGAATCAGTTGTAAATGATGTTTTTACTCTACAACATAAAGCTATATCTGATGTAAGTGCAGGAGTTCAAGGAGCTGTAATCCAACCTACTGCAAGTTTTAGTAAAATTTTTATGAATAATATAAAAGTGTTATTTTTCTGTTTAGTATTTTCATTATTATATGGTTCTGGCGCTATTTTCATATTAACATGGAACGCATCTGTTATAGCAGCCGCTATAGGAAATGTTGTAAAACAAGAATTAGCAATAGGAATATCCTCTTATTTTGCAATAGCTACATTTAGCTTTTTTAAGTATATGTCCCATGGTATTTTAGAGATTGCAGCGTATTTAGTAGCAGGTTTAGCAGGTGGAATTATATCCATTGCAGTAATTAAACACAATTTGAAAGAAAAAAGGATATTATTTGATGCAGTAGATCTTGTTTTAATAAGTATAGCTCTTTTATTTGTTGCAGGAATTATGGAAGTGTATGTTACCCCAATATTATTTTAGAATTCTCTAAAGAACCTTCACCTTACCGGGCTGATTCTGAAAAATGTCTCCATTCTCTAACATTTTTTCAATAATTTTTTCAGTTTGATCAATACTAGATTTTTCAATTACATCTTCTATTAATACTCCTTCTCCATTATCTAATTCTTTAATTATTTTTGCAACTTTTTGAGAAGGTAAAATTCCATCTTCTTCAATTAATTCAACAGTTTCTTCCTCTGTAGGAGATTCTTCAACAACTTCTTTCGTTTCAATAATGTGGGGTTTTAATTCCTTTGTTCGAACAGTTATCCATTTAGAATCAATTGTTTTAAGAATTTCAGGAGATATATATTTCTCGTCGTTAAATACTCGTAATTTTCCAATAATTTGTATTACTGATCCAATAGAAATTTCTTGTTTCATTTGTTCAAATAACCGTATGGTAATTTTTCCACTTCCATCTTCAACAATAAAATTAGTCATCGTACCAATTTCCTCCTTATGAACAACTATTGCCATTAAATTTAATCTATGAATTTTTTGGTTTGTTGTTGTAAGAAGATAATTCATGTTTTGTTCATTTTCATTTACAAAACTACCTTGAATTAAATCAGATACTAATACCTTCTGTGCAGTATGTCTTACAAATGAATCTGTTGTCATAATCGTTGAATAAACCCTCTCTTTGGTTCAAAGATATCTCCTGAACGACGTAACTTCTCGAGAGTTTCCTCCATTTTTTCTTTTGGCATTCCTTTTTGTTCAGCTGCTTCAAGAATAGCTTCAATAGGAATAATTTTTGCACCTAATTCTTGTTCTAATGAACTTAATAATTCTTTTACATTACTAATTGTACCTCGTTGAGTTGCAGTAATCCTACTACTTAACCTATCAATATCAATTTGTCCAGTTTCACTATCTTTTGCGATTTGATTTAAACAATAATTAACTAATTCTATTGCTTTTTGAGCATCTTGTTTTGTAACTTCTTCTCCAAATCTAATTTTTGCAGCAGCTTCAGCAAGACGCACTAAACCTTCTAATTGTCGTGCAGTAATAGGAATACTTTTAACCCCTGCTTCATTTGAAATACCAGAATTTCGCATAGATACATAATAATCTTTGATTTCATTAATTGCGTCATCTGTCATAACAGGATTCATTTTTTGTCGACAATACACAAAGAATTTACGTAATAATTCTGTAGGAATGTCCGCAACAGCTTTTTCTGGTGTTTTATGAAAACTTAAAATGAATGCAGCAGTTTCTTCATCTTTTTCTCTACTTGGCATATCTTTAACAGGAAAAATAAGATCAAAACGGTTAATTAATGTTGGAGGTAAATTAATTTGATTCGCAATTAAATCATAAGGATCAAACCTTCCAAATTTTGGATTCGCTGCAGCTAATACAGTAGTTTCACACCGTAACGTAGCTTGAATATTAGCTTTAGCAATACTAATAGTCTGCTGTTCCAACGCTTCGTGTAAAGCAGATCTATCTTCCTTCGTCATCTTATCTAACTCATCAATAATTGCAAAACCTCTATTTGCTAACACTAATGTCCCTGCTTCTAAACTCCACCCTCCTAAAAACTCATCTTTTACAACACTTGCAGTAAGACCTGCTCCTGTAGCCCCTTTACCACTAGTAAACCTTGATTTTGGAGCAACTTTTGTAACTCGTTTAAGTAATTGTGATTTTCCCGAACCAGGGTCTCCAATTAATAACATATGCATATCTCCTCTTGTAATAATACCATCTGGCCGTACTTTTCGACAACCTCCCGCTAATTGTAATACCATTGCTTCCTTAATTTTTTCATGACCAAAAATAGAAGGCGCCAAACTTTGTGCAAGGTAATGAATTACATTTTCTCTTCTTGCAATTTCCTTAATTTCTTCCAATTCTTGTGGCTCAATTTTTAATTCAGAAAAATCATCATCAATAGGTTCAATATTATTTGCCTCAATAACTAAGTCAAATTTAGTAGACTGACCCCCAGAACGAAGAGTAATAGGAATTTCAGTAATCATACCAACAATTTTTACTCTCGTTCCCGGACTACTTCTTCTTTCGGGAATAGGAGATACTAAATCATTTTTAAGAAACACATTCATACGTTTTGGTTGAGACCCATCCAACTCATCTGCGGCTTCTTCTAACACCAATCCTTGTCCATCTACTAACTCTTTAGAAATTTCCTTAAACTTTCCTTTACGACCACAACCACACCTAGAAGGCTCTTTAAACTTCTTATCTAACTGTAACACATTCAAAATATTGCCACAAGAAGGACATTCAAACTTCGCAGCAGTTACATGAGGTCGAACGTCTGATTTTTGTCGTACAATTCCTTCCATCCATACTAATTTAGTAAGATGTTTACTCCGAATTTCACTAATAGTAACTTTTTGAGAATCTGGAAGATTCATAAATCTCACAGCAAATTTTTTAACTTTTTTAGGAAGTTCAAACTCTTTTATAGATATTTCAGCTGCTTTAAGAAGTTCTTCAGGATGTTCTAACATTTCCTCAGTAATTTCTGTGTTGAATTTTATGAGTTCAGAAAAATCTAGAACCATTGACTCTTTTCCTTTACGAACTGCTTCTAATAACTGAGGATAATAATTTTGTTCAATAAATTCCCTAAAAATTCGTATTTGTTCGTCTACGTCGATTGTCAGCCACCCAAAATTTCAGAATTTTAGTTATATTTAAAGATTTAGGTTTCCTAGTATTTGACCATAAAAATAAGAAAAAATTAATTATTTAACGTCTTCTCTAAGTTCTCAATTAACTTATCGGTAGCTTCATGCACTTGATTTTCTGTTTTTGTACCAGTACATACAATCTTTCCATTTGAAAACAGTAAGAATGTCGCATTTGTCCCCTTAAGCTTATGAACTAATCCTGGAAATTGTTCTGGTTCATATTCAGTATGAGGTAACTTTACTCCTAATACATTCAAATTAAGATCCATACCAATACTTCCTGAAGCCACAATATTTTGAACAGTAATTTCTGGCTTAATAGTAACATTTATGTTTAATTTCTTTAAACTTCGAATAATACTTTGAATACTCTTGTCCACATCTTCTAACGTTCTCGCACCAGTACATACAACTTTACCGCTTGAGAAGATTAATGCTGACGTTTTAGGTGTTTTTACCCGTAAAACTAATCCTGGAAATTGTTCTGGGTTATATTCTGTATTTGGCAAAGTAGCCGCCATCTTTTCTAAAGGAATATCCTTCTCCAAACTTGTAGAAACTACAATATTTACAATTCTAATATCTTTTTTACCCTTAACTACCTTTTTACTCTTTGCCATTATAAATTCCCCCTATATCCTTTATAAATGAACTCCTAGTATTTAAATATATCCTTTATAAACCCTTATAAATCCCATTTAACCCCTTAATTTCCGATGGAAAATTGCCAAAATAAAGCTAAATGTACTCCAGAAGAACTCAATCTCCCACATATTTACTATATATAGAAACCGCTTCTTCCTCACTAGAAGCTTTCACTAACGCTCTACCGTCTGGAAATAAAGTAATTCCTTCTCTATACTCAACATTTTCCCTTTCCTTTCCTTGAACTTGATATAAATTACGACCACAGAACTTAACAGTCTTAATCTCCTCTACAGGTAATGAAAAATCTCCCTTACATACTTTACAAGAAGGATTAACAGGAACTGTTAATTTCCTCATTTCATCAAATTTCACATAAAATAACCCCTCTCTCTCCTTTCCACAAACTAAATCAATTACATGCTGTGCCTGTAACGAACCAATTATATGAGTTATACTCCCTAAAACTCCAACAGTATCACAGGTTTCACCTGAAACTGTAAGAAAACATTCAATACAAGGATTAGTCATAACATATCCGTGATCTTTAATAGCGGCACCATACACCCACGATTTCTCATTTCCCTTACAATATCTGTTCAATAACAATCTTGTTTTCACATTATCGGTACAATCAACAATAAAATCATATGAATTTAAACAAGATATGTTTGAAGAATTCAAATGAATGGCCTTTCCCTCTATATTAACTAAAGAATTAACTTCTTTTAACCTGTTAACTGCAATCATTACCTTGCTTTTTCCTACATCTGCTTCAGTAAATAATGATTGTCGCTGTAAATTACTTTCTTCAATAATATCTCTATCAATTAATAATACATCAAAACCTGCTCTAACTAATAAATCACTACACACAGTTCCAAGAGCACCAACTCCCACAATAGCAACTTTTCCAGATACTTTCCCAACAACTAACTCTTGTCGATTATACCTCATTGAGAACCTCCATAATCTTACATGCATTACATACCTTTCCATTACAAGGTTCTTCACATGTTTCACAAGAAGCTATAGGCGTATAATTTTCAGTTGCTTTTTCTTGTAACATCGGTAATAATTGCAAAAACGAATTAATTATTCCTTGCTTTGTACCTTTATACTTATATTCAAAATCATTTAACATATCCCTCATATGTGCTCTATACCCCACATGACTAAAAGGACATTCAGTAAATTGTACTGTAAACCCTTTCAATAACACATACAACCTTGTTTCCTTTTCAGTACAAAAATATAATGGCTTAACTCTCTGTACAAACTTTGTATCTTCTTTCACACCAGAGATTGGACCAAGATTTGCAGATAATTTAGTATTGGCCTTAAAAATATTCATCATAACGGCCTGAGCTTCATCGTCCAAATTATGGCCAGTAACAACCTTCGTAGCACCTAAATCCCTACTAACCTTATTTAACAAATATCTTCGCCATACTCCGCAAATGTTACATGGTTTCTTCTTAGTATCTTTATTCACAATAGGATATGCTTCTTCTAACGTATGACCAAAAACTTCTTTATTTGACACAGACTCTAATCGGACTTTATGCTCTTTACAAAAGTTTTCAAGATCTTCAATAGTATGTTCTCTGTAGTTTGAAATACCTTCATCAACAACTAATGCAAATATATCACTTTGAAGTTTCTCTTTCTCAATATACTTCTTAACCAAATATAATACTGTTAAAGAATCCTTTCCACCAGACGTTGCAACACAAACATTTTCATTTCTTCCAATTAAATTAAATTTCTTAATAGTTTTAAAAACTTTGTTTTCAAAGTAGGTAATAAAATGATTCTTACATAGAACTCCGTGCTGTAATTCAAGTACACCCTTTTCAGAACATTTACTGCAGCTCATCCGCCTGAGACAACACTAAGAATAGTAATAGTGTCAGAATCCTCCACCGCTTCGCTTTCTAAAAGAACTTCATTATTTCTTGTTATAAGAACAGTTTCCGGATTTATCTTTAAGTGTAATAATAACTCTTGTACACTTCCTGAAAAAGGAAATGTTTCAGTACTTTTACTCACTTCGTTTATAATCTTCATCTGTCTTCTAACAAGGCATTAATGAGTAAATAAGGGGTGTATTTTATAAATTTTAGTTGTTTTTTATACAAAATGGAAGAATATGTATTTGGACAAGGGAACTTTACAATCATTAAAGGTAAAACCAAGAAAGAAATTCTGAAACAGTGTAAAGGAAAAAAAACAAAAATTTACAAACCAACTTCAGAAGAACTATTACGGTTTGCACTTGAAAGAACGTCTATTGATATTGTATATGGGTTGGAGAGTATAAACCCCCGAGATTCAGTACATTACGTTCGTGGTGGATTAGATCAAGTTACGGCTAAAATAGCTGCTTCTAAAGGGAAAATAATAGGATTTAGTTATTCTGAATTGATTAATTCTAAAGATAGAGCTAAAATAATGGCACGAATGAAATTAAATATGAAATTATGTAAGAAATACAAAGTAAAAACAGTATTTGCTTCATTTGGCAAGGAAAAAAGAAGTAAAAAAGATATTGAGGCGTTAATGAAGGTTATTAATCATAATTAATATTTACTTAAAAGTGACAAAATATTTAAATAAATTAGGTTATTTTATGCATAAATGTTAGTAGAAAAGCTATTTGAAAAGGGACACATACATTCATTACATCCTGATAACGTCGTTGAATTACGTCCAGGAGTTGTAAGTCCATTTTCAGATTATTATGGTACCCTTTTAGATATAGAAGTACTTGTTCGCGACAATGTTCAATTACATGAAGAACAACAAAGAGAACTTAATGCAGTTCTTGCCGATAACCTATTTGTTCCAAATTACAAAACACCTCGTGGGAGATTAAATGATAGAATTCGAAAGCTTGCTGGAGATTCTGGGGCTCTAGGAGCAAAATCATTAGCATCTTTGGTTAATGGGGTTGCATACGAAAAAGAAAGGACTGAAAAAGGACATAAGTTCGGACTTTCTTCTCAAGATATTGAACAAAATGCAGAGAGGTATGCTTCTTTAGTGACACAAGTAAGAACGTATGGAGATCTGTTACAAACTGTCATGTTCTTACTTCAACCAACGAAAGAACCAAGAAGCGCTCACATTCTCTCAACAGTATCTCTACTTGGAAAATCAATACAAGAGGGAGATATTGAAAGATATGTTGATTTTAGAGACCAAACAATGAAATGGTGCATTCAAAGAGAAGCAGGAACACCAATTCAAGAAAAATCGTTTTTTTATAGGGGAGGAGAACATAAATCTACAAAAGGATTTGTACGAGAATGGAACAGAGTTATCAAAGAAAAAGAAAGGTTAGACGCAATCGTATCTGGGAAGAAAATTAGAAAATCAAGAAATACTTCTGTAGGTAGAAGAGAAGTTCTTGGAGGTTTAATTACTATAGGTACAGGTGTGGGAGTATTATATGCTCTGCCTTCATTACGCAAAACTTTACATATGGGTGTTTCTGATGTTGAAAATGTAGAGTTGTTGATTGATCAAGGAAGATATGAAACCGCAGTAAGTGTTGCAATAGATTTACCTGAAAATAGTTTATATTGGAGAAAAAAAGCAGAAATTCTTCAAGTAATACAAAATATGAATCTATCTCCCAAAAGTCAGGCATCAGGATTCTTACGTAGTTTTAAGTGGGACAAAGCAAAAACAGCATTACAAAATGGCCCTTGGGGTTGGTTTGAATCAGCAGAATCATTTTATTTTGATAACGGATTCATTAAAGTGGGAGATAGATACAAAGTAAATGAAGAGAAGGTAGCAAGTAGTTACCTAACAACATTACTTCGTTCGTCCCCCGATGCAATATTAGAACCAGAAGAACATACTCTCTTAGATAGAATGGTTAAGGGAGATGTAGTGTATGTTGGAAATAAAAAAGGAAAAGAATGTTTTGGAATAATTATAAGTGACAGAGAAAAGTACTTTACATCCCTTAGTTTTGAAAAAGGGAAAATAGCAGAAATAAAATGGAATTAGAAAGATTACTTGCATTTGGAGAAGAAATAAGGTATACGAGAAGAATTTCTTCAAGAGCAGTAGCACTTGCTGGAGCTGTGTTGATTGGACTCGGAGGAGTATGGGCAGTTTCTCAAGCAGATATTAATGTACCTTCTTTATTTAATTCAGAAACTATTTTTCCAGAAGGATTTGAAGATGTTGAACTTGGAATGAGTCCAGCAGAAGTAAAAGAAGAAAGAGCTAATACTAAAGGAACAAGAAATTTAGAGGAAGTATTAAGTAAAAAAGATGGAAAGAAAATAGCAAAGCAGATTTTTGGTTTTGATGTTATGCCTCATAT
>CAZEAB010000001.1:157351-183923 GCA_964510085.1 uncultured Methanosarcinales archaeon
AAGATGGAAAGAAAATAGCAAAGCAGATTTTTGGTTTTGATGTTATGCCTCATATGTTCCCTTCAAAAGTAAATTATACATTTAAAGAAAATGAATTAGTTAGAGTGACATTTAGTACAGATTATTTACTTGGAACTCCAAACAATTATGCAAATCACTTATTTCCTAAACTAAAAGAAGGAATATACTTGAAAGGAAAAAAACCTACATTCTTTAGAAATAAAGGAGACCATTTTGAATTTTATACATTTGAAAAAGTAGTAATTGGAAAAACTGGCTTTGGCGACGAAAAACTAAAACCCCTTTTTAGATATTCTCTCGTGTTAAAAGATTCAATGAAACCAAGCCATGTCCAATTCTTAGAGAATTACGATCCAAAGAAACGAGGGGATTTGTTATGAAATCAAGAATAGCAGTATTGGGATTATTAGCAGCATTAGGCTGTCAAGAGATTGAAACAGTAGATAGAGCCAGAGTTACACAAGTTCTAGAAGCGAATAAACCAGAAGTGCAACAACATGAAAAACCTTTACCACAAGCAAAATATACTTCAAAACCAACCGCATACGTTCCCGTTGAATCAATCGAACAGTTCTGTGAAGCAAAAGTTAATGACGCACTAACAACTTGTGCTAAAGAAGGGACAATACATAATATTTCAGTAATTTTTGATAAAGAAAAAGCCATTCAAATGGGAAAATGTAAAATATTAGCGAAATACAGGGGAAGAGAAACAGCAGAAAAATACTCCCGGTGTGTTGAAAGTATCTGTGGTAAATTGGAGCCATCACCATATAGTGTATTCAAAGAATCTCGTTTAAAGTGTGATGAACGGTTCACATAAAATGGGATTAAAACATAGATTATTATTTTTAGGCACTGCTGCAGTTATGGCATTAAGTTCCTTAACAGCAGAAGCAAAAGATTGTACTTCTATTGTTGCGAGGCATGCTTCTGTAGTAGAAAATAGTTGGTGGGGTTATAAGAAAGGATGTGCAGCGAAGAAAGATTTAACCTGTCTTGGTAAATATATTGATGACATAGAAGGATGTCCAAGACCAATGTATCATAAAGATGTTGTAAAAACATTATTAGAAGTAATGCAAGAGGGAAGTACACATGCTAAAATATTATTACAGAAAGAAGGCACATTGGATTTTCCAAAACAATTAGATGAATTAGTAGATGCAGCTAAACAAGCAGATAATGAAATAAAAATCTGGGAACGAAGATATACAACAGGAAACATTTCTGAAAGAAAAGAAGCGAGAAGAGAGATAAGATCTTTGAAGGGGTATCTTAGTGGAGTTAAGGATATGGCTAAAAGAGTTCACGATGTTGCAATTATACTAAGAGAACAACCAGGAGATGTACGATTAGATGAAGAAGTTATAGAAGGAATTGCATTATCTAGACAAGCATACAATTCTACAATCCAATTAAAGGCTTCACTTGGTAAAAAAGATTGGGCTTCTGTATATGTCAACTTTACACAATGGAAGAAACAGAATCAATCATTATTTGGCCAATTAGAACGAGTGTATAAAGCAGGTTTAGCCTTTGGAACCGCATCTGCGTGGAAACATGTATGGACTTGTGATGGAAAAAGGATTGCCGTTACATCTAATTTTGAGAAAGATTGGAGGGGAGTATGCGGTAAGATTAGTGAGATTGATAGGATTTTTGATAAGAAAGTTTCGTTGAAGAGAGTTGAAGGTGATTGCATGCCCCCTTCCATAGTTAAAGGAGATATAGCGGCAACAAACACATATTTTGGAACAGATTTAATAGAAACAAAATTTGGCACAGGTCATTCTCATTGGCATTATAGCACTCCAAGTTCTTCTCAATTGTATAAAATCATGAAATCAAAGTTAACGGGAATGTTTGGAATTCCCCATACAACAAATTTTAGAACATCTAGTTGGTTACGTGACGGCTGTGTTTATAGAATAGAACACGGCCCAAAGTTAGATAAAAACAAGTGGAGACAAGTTCTTCGATTCGATTTTTACAGGAAACGTCCATAATGTTTTTAAAAAATGGATGGTTTTAGGGTAGTATGTTAACAGATATGGTAAAAGACGCAAAAGTTAGAGTGTTAGGTATAGCTCTTACTGTTATGGGTTGTACCACAACAGTAAACCATCATTACCCTGCTCCTGTTGGCGATGGTGGGAGTTCTGATAGTTCTAAGGTAGAGTATACTTGCGAGACTGGTGCTCAGATGTTTGTGGACGAATGTTGCTCTATAGAAGACGTATGTAAAGAATCTGATGAGGTTATGTATACCGGAATATTTTCTGATTGTGTTGAGATTAAACCCCATGAATACTCCAACCCTTTAGATTTTTTTCCTTGTGCTAAAAATGTGTGTCTTAATTCTTCATTATCTGGAAAAGAAAAAAGAGTAAACATAAATTCCTGCGCTGACCAGTATTTAGACTAGTCGTGAGGACATTATATTTATAAATCTTAGTTGTTTATTAATAACATTATGAAAATAAAAGGGTTTTTGTTAGTTGTATTAGCTTTGGTACTATTTTCTCATTTTGTTTTAGCGGATTTTTCAAAAACTAATGCATTAGGTCAACAATTAAATGATTGTGAGGATAAAAAAGACATGATTCTCAATCCTCTTTATAGTAATTCTGTTATTGAATGCTATACAGACGATTATAACTATGTATATAATGAAGCGGGATTTAAAGGATGCGGGATTGTATTAGCAGATGATGACAATACCGGAGATGATTGTGGTTTAGGGTCTGTGGGGATTGGTGAAATTCTCGAGACCGGGGCAAGAGTGAATTCAAAGATTAAATATCTTGGAAATTGGGACTGGAACGAAAAGGATTATGGAGAGAATCAAGCCGAAGACGCAAAACTTTGTTTCTCTAGAAACATATATGCTTGGGCACCTTACCTCTGCTCCGATGACTCCAACTGGTATGCATGCACCAAAGACTCTGTAGGAGAATCTATTACATTCAAAGATAAAACAACTACATTCTACTGTGCATTAGATGTTAAAGGACAACCAGCGTGGGTTGGATCTGATGATTTGGGCGATTTTGATGCAGATGGAGATAACGTTCCAGATTTTGCAGATTGTCGTCCAAATGATGACCTCTCTTATGGAGAATTTCCAAAAGGATGTTCAACAGATGATAAAATCACTTGTATCCAAGAACCAGCAAAAGAGATATGCGGAGATGGCATAGATAATAATTGTGATGATGTACTTGATGATTGTGAAACGAATGAGAAAGAATGTACTGATGCAGGTTTTTCATTCAAGGAAGGACAATGTTGTGGTAACGACGGAGATAAAGACGTAGGAATAAAAACGAAAGATAATACATTTATTTGTATAAATAAAATTGAAAGTGCAGTTAAAGATCTTAAAGAATGTAAAGGTGATTGGTGTTGGTTAGGGGCAGATACAAACCCCAACAAAATAATAACAATCAAAAACAACGACATAGTATCAGACAGAAACGAATGGAACATCTGTACGCAAGAAGGGCCATTAGTATCAGTAGCTAAATCAGCTATAGACAAAGAGGGGGCAAATAGATTTTATTGTTACAAGAACGGAAACACTTACCAATATGCTGACTGTAGGCCAGAAGATAAAGCAACAGGTTCTCCAGAAAATGGAATCAAAGAACGATCAGCAGGAGACGGATTATTTAATCTCAAAACAACAGATGGACCAGCAGGACAAATAGATGTGGTAACAACTCTTTACCCATTAGACTTTACCGGATATAAATTTCTAGAATTTTACGCACAATTCCCAGAAAAACCATTAACACCAGCAGGAATTACATTAAAAATTACTGGACCACAAAATACTCCTTACTTAACAACAAATGTATTTACACACACAGAGAATACGCCATTACTAATTCAAAATAAATGGTATAGATTCAAAGTTCCAGTACCTGAATTACTTAATGTACAATTTATTTCATTCGAATCAACTATCGCAGCAAATAAAATAAATGTTAAATCTGTTCACTTAACCAAAGACGGGGAAAACCCTGTTTGTTCTGGACAATCTTCTTCAAGTAGATCTTCCTGGTTAACTTCATTAGATGAATGGGAATTGGGAGCAGACATTACTGGAAAAGAAGTATGTAATGCACTCTTCACAGAAAATTCCTGGTTACAATCTAAAGAAGGGATTACAGAACTTCCAGGAAAAAATAGATGTTGTGGAAATACGAAAGGAGAATATTATAGTGGCAACACAGATTATGGGTGTTGGAATTCAGAAGCAGTTGCAAAGAACCAAAGAGTAACAAATGTAGAAATAGATATTGGTTATAATGAAGAGATAACAACATTCGCCCTCCCAGAACCAGAAAAGTTTACTGGGATGTACACAAAACTAACACCTTCTGGTGTTGCAGATTTAGGACATCCTCAATCTCCTTATTCACAATATAATCTACCTGAAAACACAAAGTCTCTTAAAACTCTTAAAGAATTAGAAACTAAATTAGAAGGCCAATATTATGTAGAAGAAACAAATAAATTATACAGTAAAACAGTTCAATTTGGTGATAACCTTCCTCTTCAAGCAGAAATCTCTCTCAAAGATTCACCAAAAGAAGTTGGAAAAGTTGAATTAAAAAAGAACGATTTTTTTAACATACTGACTAAGAAACCACAAGGTGAGGCAACTATTAGTTCAGAAAACGAAAAAGTAGACATTTATTTCACAACAGAAGATAATAAAAAAATAGAAAAAATAACCTATGACTCATTTACAAGTGGAACACAGACATTTTTGTTCATGGCAGAATTAAATGATAATTATATTGTTAAGACAACCTCCTCCCAATCACCACAATCACAAACATTCACATACACTTGCTTTGAAAACACCTGCGAATACCCTCTGCCAGGAAAACCACCATACACAATTACAAACCCACACCCAAGCTTATACGAACTTGCACATAAAGATAATCTTGGAAACACAAAACCAATCACAAAAGAAACTACAATAACAACAGAAGGAAACATCATCGCATCTAAAGTAGCACAACAAGTAGTGCACACAGATGGAAACTTCTACTCCTGTGAAATACAATTAGACCAAGCAAACAAACAACCGTACTGTACAAAGAAAGGTGATTTCTATTGTGCATATGGTAAAGATGGAATAGTCAACACCTGGGCAACTCCAAAACTAGATTACTACGGTTATAATTTAGATAGTGCAGAAAAGAAAGTTGGTTCTGTATTTACACTAAAAGAGAATACTAATGATGTTATCCTAGAACATGCTTCAAATGTTCTTCCTGGAAGGAACTTCTTACCAAACTCAGAGTTTAATTTACAAGAACACTGGTTCCTTAGTGAAGGAGAATTATCAAAACAAGTAGAAGATGGAACATTTACTTTAAAGGCTAATCAACTTCTTACTAGCGAAAGAATTCCAGCACCTAAGAACGCAGAGATCTACTTTTCACATAACGGAACGTGTTCATACAACGTAATTTTAGGATACAATAACCAAGATCCAGTAATAGAATTTAATCCAACATATAACATCAAAACAGAAGACGCTTCTTACGTCCAAATAGAATTTACAGGAGGAGAATGTACTATTACCCAACCAATGTTACAAGTTGTTGAAGAAAATGAAGACCCTAATTCATACGAAAACCCCTCCTTAATAGCAAGAGCAGGAGCAGCATGTTGTCCCGATAATTCATGCTGGAATGGATATGCTTGTATTCAAAATATGAAAGATTTCACATTCCTTTCAGAAAAAACAACAAAAGATTTCAGATGTATTAACGGAGATTGGACCGCATTACCAATAAAGAAAGATTGGAATGAAGATCAAGAAGGATTCTGTCAAAAGAAAGAACAATGTTTTGTCATGCCTTTAGAAATTGACAACAATCCAACGTGTGTAAATGAAACCCAATACGTCTTTGACCATTATTGTGAAAAAGGAAATTGGACATCAAGAACAAAATTCCTCGCAGGAGCACTTCTCGATTCAGCTCCAGACGAATACACATTATACTGTACAAACCCTGAAGATGCGTTTGTATCATTCAGCAATGCAAACCGGCAATTAATCCTTGGAGATCCTCAAATCACTACGGACCAACCAAAAGCAGCTCCAGGAAAAGAAACGGCACCTACAACACCAGTATTCACGTGCTTACCAAAACATCCTTTAATAGAAGATTCAGAAAACACGTGTATTAACAATGTATGTATCATCAAAACAGAAGATGGAACTGGCTTTGCAACATCCTTAAACAAGAACTCCTTCGTAGAATCTCTGAACATAGACCCAAAAACCTTAGATGCTTGTAAAGGAGAAGGGTTTGTTAAATGCGGAGATATTTACTACAACAGCGATCTTAATGCAATAACATATGGCATTGATATTGAAAAAGGAACTCTTGCAGATTTCTTTGATACAGTATTTAGCTTTTTTACAGATTTCTTTAAAGATGAACAAAAAGACCCAAAAACATTCTTAGAGAAAGGAAAAAACTTCAACCAAATTTACCTCTCTAACATTAACGATTTACAAGTACGTGCTATAAACGAAAAAATAAGTAAAACAGAAAAAGTAGCAATAATAGAATATGAAGGGTTTAACACCCCTATTTGTGATTATGTACATGAAAAACGTATTTCTGCACCAACGTCAAAAGAACTTTTACAAAGTACTGACTTTAAAGTTCTCTGTACTACTGAAGGTGATGTAACAAAAGTACAAGCGCAAGTGGCAGAAGATTTCTTCTTCACCAATTTAACCGGGAAATTACGACAACCTATTGAATAAAATAACGCCGTGCTTGTCCAACAACATGTCCAAAAATTTTAGTTAATTCTCCTTTGGGAAGACCAAACTTATATCCATGTCTAAATACAAAAAACGCAGGGTTCCTTCTCATAGTATCCATATTATCAAACAAGTATAATAAAAAATCTTCAGATGCTCTTCCTACAACATCTCCTTCATTTCCTTCAACTAAATCAACAATTCTTCCAGTAGAATCATGAACTGCAGTATAACTACAAACAACCTTGCCATTTGACATTGCTTCAACAGTTGTCTTTTCATACCCACACAACGAAACAACCGTCTTGTACAATGGAACACTATTTAAACAATCAACTAAACTCTGCCCCTCTGATTTCATTCTTTCGGCAATTCCCATTATCCTACACATCCTTGCTTCTTTTAAAAAACATAGTGAACTAAAACCAAAAAGCTTAAATATTATATTTATTATAATTATTAAAAATAATAATTTTGGAAAAGAAAATGGGAACAGTTTCAGTGTCAGTGGAAGACTCCATGAAAGAGCGAATGGGACAATTAACAGAAATAAATTGGTCAGCAGTAGCAAGAAAAGCATTTCAAGATAAATTAAAAGAAGTTGACATTCTTAAGAAGTTAGCTAAAAAAAGCACACTTACTGTAAAAGATGCTCAAGAAATTTCAAATAAGATGAGTCGAAATATGGCAAAAAAGTTTAGGAGCATGTAATTATGCAGATTGTCATTGATGCAAATGTATTAATTGCTATTCTCATACGGCCGGGAAAACCAATAGATTTATTTTTTGATTCAAATTTACATTTATTTGCACCCTCATTGCTTTTTGAAGAACTTGAGAATAATAAAGACACAATATTAAAAAAGTCAAGACTTACAGAAGATGAATTTGATTGGTTATGTACTATTTTGAAACATAATATAAAAATTATTCCAGAAGAAGAGTTTCTACATTTTAGAGAGAAGGCAGATTTTATTTGTCCTGACCCAAAAGATCTTGTTTATTTTGCATTAGCACTTCATTTACAATGCCCCATTTGGTCAAACGAAAAAAAATTAAAACAACAAAACCATATAAAAGTACACGCAACACATGAACTAATTCATCATTTTAATTTATCGGACACCAACTAAAATTTTATAAGCACCAAATACCTTCTAGAAAGAATGTACAAAAGAGGTCAGATAACAGTATTCATAATAATTGGTATTCTCTTCCTAGCTTTAACCTTCGGACTTTTCATGGTTATTAATTCTACAACACAACTTGCACAAGAAGAACAAAAGATTTACGCAGACGTATTACAGCAAGAAGGATTACGACTTTATGTAGAAGATTGCCTTGAAGATCCGTTACAAGATGCTCTTACATTAATTGGAAAACAAGGTCGTATTTGGGATGACCAACCAGGAGGAATAACAGAATTTAATGAAAATACTGGCGTACAAGATACGGATACAAGAATTTATTACGGAATTCGAAAAGAAACACATGCATCTTCAAACGTATATCCTTGTAACAATGATCAAAACCCACCTACATACTGCGGATATACCTATCCAGATACTTCCGTTGAATTTGGTCTTTCACAACGTGCTGCGACATTAGTAAAGGGAGATATTGAACGATATTTACGTTCACAAACAAAAGAATGTGTACAGAAATTCATTAAAGATGAAATCTCTACAGAAGCAGAATTACAAGACACAGAATTTACATTAAAAGTAACATTACAAGACAATTCGTTGTTAGTAGATGCCGTGTACCCATTAAAATTTACAATACAAGGTAAAGAATTTTTCTCAAATTCTAAATTTGATATGTTAAAGAAGACAAACTTACAACAATTCCTTAAATCCGTTGTAGAACCTTCCATCCGGTTTGAGAAAACATATGTTGACTTTGCACTAAGTCCAGAAACATTAAACAAAGCATCATTTACCTATCAACAACAAGAAGAAAACCCTGCTTGCATAAAAGAGAAAGAAGATCTTTATTCCTGTTCATTTCCATTGGCATCTCCATTAACCACAAATAACGCTAAATTGGAAACAAAAAAACTAACAAACGGAGATAACCTCTACAAATTTTCAAGTGATGATTTTTCTTATACATTTGCAGTACAAAATAGACCCCCTGCATTAGATTATGTCCATAGAGATGAATGTGAAATCAGTTATGATTACCTTGTTGACAAAGAAAATCCATCTGTAGACATAACTCTACATGCGATGGATCCAGATGATGATGAAATAACATACGAAATAGGAGACCTGCCTCCAGGATTGGCAAAAGATAAGAACAAAATAGAGGGGATTCCAACAGAAAATAAAATTCATGACATTGTCGTCAAAGCAAAAGATTCTTATGGAGAAGATTGGCAGAAAATTAGGGTTGCAGTATGTACAAACCCAAAACCCGTTCTAGGCTGTTTCGGAAAAAACGACTTAACATTAGACACTAATTTCATACAAGAAAATGCGGCATCTCCTTGTGGAGATTTAGTAGATTCTTCCTGTATTAAAGAGAAAGAAACAGAAATTACAACATTACGTTGTGGGAATACTCCTGAATGTAATTCAAAAATACCAGAAGCATGTAAAGACAAAGAATCATACCATTATGAAGGTAAATCAGCATGTTTTGGAACATTTGGATGCGAAGAATTATGTGAACAACCAATTGCGTGGACTTTAGAAGGACCGGGACCAGGAAAATTACCTGCAGAGTATGCTGACGGATTCAAAGATGCAGCAAAAGACCCTGCAACTCTTGGGTTTGCATGTGGATGTACTAATCAACCAGACGATACACCTTGCGATTTAAATTATAATGGGTTATGGGAAGGAAAATGCGAAGAAGAACTATGCGTTACAAAATAATTTTATGTATTGTACTCTTACTTATTCCACTAGTATTAGCAGACGGAGTTTGCTGTCAATTCGTTGACCATTGTTCTTACCAACAAAACAAAACTAGTTGCGAAACTATTGCAGAGAATCAAAACATTTCAAAATATAACTTCATAAACGCAACACAAGATGAATGTACACAACTCTGCCAACCAGAGAAAACATCTTATTGGCCGTTTTTTCTCTTCATTCTACTTGCAGTAATCGCATACTTTGTATGGAAACATATCAAGAAGAAACAAGAACCATTACAACAATCAATTCCAGATTACTTAGTGCCGTGGCACGAATCAGAAAAGAAAGTAAAAAATATGCATAAAAAGTTCAAAAAGAAAATGAAAGAACGTAGGAGGTCACAACAACTTCATGAACTGGGAATCACACAACAACCACACAAACTAAGACAATTAACTCGCGTTATACGCAATCAAAAAACCAAAAAAAGAAGACAAACAGACAAAACTTTTGAAGAATTACAAAAACGTACCAAAAAATAACCTCTTTCTCTTTGACGGTAGATTTATAAACAAAAACGCTTTAATTCTAGCTGTGTAAATGAATATACAAAAAAGAGGATTGATGTTCTTAGTTTTACTGCTAGCTTTAGCAGTATTTGCCTCTGCAGAAAATGGATGTTACATTTACGAAAATGCTGCTGAAGATCTCTACTGTTTTTCAAATTTAAAAGACACCGTTGCAAAGCAAGATTGTGATACTCATGCTGATTGTACATTCACAGAAGATTTCAAACCAGGACAAGATTGTTCAGCGTTTCCCGATATATGTAAAACCGTTACATGTTCAACCGATTGTACGGACAAAGCACTTGGCCAATGTACAAAGGAGGGAGGGACAGAAGTTGATGCGGATCAATATCAATCAAAGTGTGCTCCTGGATGTTGTGTATTCAAAGCAGAAGGAGGGAATGAATGTAACTTTGGAATCTCAAAAGGTTCTTGTGATGCTCTTGCTTCTAAAAAAGGTGTTTCTTCAGACTTTTACTCAGCAGCAATTTACGATGCAAAAGCATGTAAACTTGAATGTGGCCAACCTCTTGCAGAAGGAACTCTCGCAGGAGTGGTACAAGACACAAATAACAAACCAATTCCAAATGCGAAGATAGAAATATCTGGAAAAACACCTGTAACTTCAGATGCAGAAGGAAAATACACTACAAAACTAGCTCCGGGAACGTATTCATTATCAATTTCAGCAGATAAATTTCAAATAGAAAAAGCAACAATTGAAATCCTTCCAGAAAAAACTAAAACATTTGACATTACATTAAAGCCGGCAATTGCCACAGCAAAAGTTACAGGAAAGGTTGAAAGTAAGACAGAAAAAATTAAAGACGCAATTCTTTCATGGAAAGGTCCTGTTACAGGAACAACCAAGTCAGATGAGAATGGAGAATATACGGTTGCACTTCCTCCAGGGAAATATACAATTACTGCACAAAAAGAAGATTTTGTTATAAAAACACAAGAGATTGACGTTACAACTGAACATGAACTTAACTTTGTATTAGAGAAAGCAGACAAAACATCTATTTCAGGAACAACGTTTGTTGAATCAAAACCAACATACGGCGTTAAAATCTATATTGATGGCGTACTTAAAACAACTTCTCAATTTGAAGACAATTCATACACAGTAAATTTATTCCCAAAAGAAAAAGAAGAGCACACAATTTATGCAAGTTATGAGGGATTTGCATTTGGACCTACAAAATTTTCAATAGATCCATTAGAAGCAAAGAAGTTAGATTTAATCTTAACAAAAGTCACAAAAGAATGTGATTTAAACATTCAGAAAGCTGTTGAAGTCTTTTCAATAACTCCCGTTTTAGGAAAACCTCATGCATTGCTTACATGGCAAGCACCTTGTCCAGAAGTAGCAAGTTATGAAATTACTCGGGGGCCAGATACTAAAGTATTTACCCTTCCAGCAGATACAAATTCCCTTATTGATGAAGAACTTGAATGGGGAGATAAATTATACACCTACTCAATAAAAGCAGTATACATTGACGCGGGAACTAAAAAACATTCAGAAGCAACTACAAGAGAAATTACAACCGGCGATGCATTTTGTGAAAACAAACACAACGAAAATACAGGATGGGAAGAATTCTGTCAAAAATCAGATACAACTTCTGTATTTACATGTAATAATCAAAATAAAGTTACAGGATTAAAATGCCCAGCAAGTTCATATTGTGCTCCAACAGAACCCGGAAAAGCAAGTTGTAAGAAAGTAGATATGTGTCTAAATGGCGGTGGTCCTTTCGGACTAACATTTACAAGAGAACAATGTTATGGAAAAAACAACGAAAACTTCTGTTATTATGATTATACCAACACAATAGCGGACCAATGTACTTCTTGTCTTAGTGTAGAATCCTGTTTTAGTTATAAAAGCAAAGATGCTTGTCAAACAAATGCCTGTGTCACAGATAATTGTAAATGGATTGACGCAGCGTCTAACAAAGACGTTATTGATTATAGCTTAATTTTCAAAGAATATAACAAAGATTCCCTCTTTACAACTCCAGAAACCGGAACAGGATATTGTGTTCAGGAGGAATACAAAGGAGATGATACGTGTTCACTATGTTCTTCAGGAGCAACTATCTTTGAAAACAATTACTGTACTGCAGATGTTTGTGCCAACTTAGGAAGGTGTTTTTCAGATACACAATTAACGTCATGTAATTCTTGTGGCGAACTTCCTAAAGCAGATACCACTTGTTACTCTTATCTTACAGAACAAGAATGTACAAGCATTACTGCAAACGAATTTGGGGTAACTACTCCTTCAAAAGATAGTTGTGGTTGGGGCACGTGTTTCTGGACAGGTTCAAACTGTGTAAAAGATTCAGATGTTAACAAAAAAAGTGACTGTCAAAACTTAAATGCTGCAGAAACAGAATTATGTGGCATTGATAACTCGCCACCAATTACAACAATCTCCTCTAAAGACGTCTTTGTAATCTCACACAAATTTCAAAACATGACATTTACGGGAGATGACTCTGGCGGAGACAAACCTCAAGCAGGTCAAAATAATCCACTAGGCAAATTTGGATATTGTCTTACTGACGGCGCCCAAGATACGTGTACAATAGACAAGTTTACTGAAATGGCTTACCCACAAAAACAGCCAACAAGCACAGTAACAGTAAACTTATTCAAACAGATAACACAACCAGTGAAAGGAAATGTATACCAACTAAAATATTATTCCAAAGACATTTATTCAAACAAAGAAGACATTCAATCGTACTTTGTCTATGTAGATAACATTCTTCCTGAATTTACTATAAAAGAACAAGAAAAAACAACAGGAGATTCAACAGATCTAACAATATTCTTAGAAGGATTAAATGAACCAATGTCTTGTGTATATGATGTAGAACCAACCTTACCAAAAGCAGAGATCCTCAAGCAGGATACTGCAAGAGATAAAAACAAAAACGTAAACTTTAACGGATTAAAAGGAATTCGATACAATTTAAGTGTAACGTGCACAGACGATTATGGTAATACAAATACAAAAGGAAAAACATACGTTTTCGATAAGGATAAAGCAATTCAAATAACATCACCAAAGAAAAAAGATGTACTAAGTACAACTGAAGTTGGATTCACTGTAACAACAAGCATAGATTCTTCATGTGAATTATTTGATACACAAACAAATGAAAAAATTGCAGAATTCACAACAGAATCTTCTCAAAAATCTCATAAAACTAAATCTCTTACAGGATTTAAAGAGGGCAATTACCCCGCACGATATAAAGTTGTTTGCCAAGACATAACAACTCAAGAGAAATTTGAAAATTACTTTGATTTCCAGATAGATTTCACTGCGCCTCCAACAAAAATAATCTTAACAGAAGGTAGTCGTGAAGAAACACCGGTTAATTTTGGCTGGGAACAAAACTTCATTAAGAAAGCAGATGTACGGTTTGAATGTGTAAAAGATGGATTTGAATGCGATCAAACATTCTATTGTCTTGGAAGTGGCTGTGAATTAAAAACAAGTAAAAATTATCTTACATTCGAAGCAGGATTTGAATTAAATCAATCAACCCAAATTTGTTATTATTCAAATGATAAATCTGGAAACGAACAAATTCAACCAACGTGTGGAACAGTTTTCTTTGACGGATATGGAATTATTTTAGAAAATCCAAAACACTACACTTACAAAAGCCAGATATGGGGAGTAAGCAACAAACCAGTCTTTGATTTAACATTTTCAACAAAAGTTCCTGCATCTGTATGTAAATTTGCTCAACAAAGCGGGTTTGACTACGACAATGTTGAACCGGCTAGAACTCTTAAGAACACAAATGGTAAATTTATTTTAAAGAATTTTCCAACAAATGTTCTGAAAGAATATCCACAAAATGGTGGAGTAAAAAAACTATACGTTGTTTGTGAAAACTCTGGAGAAAAAAGTCCAGAACATCTTGTAAACATTGAATATGACCCCACTCCACCAGAAATAGATTTGGCAAAAGCAGACCCCTCACAAGTTCTTGAAGGAACAAAAACATCATTACTTGTAGAGACAGATGATAAAACATTATGTAAATATAGCGACAATTCAGATGCAACTGGTTCTGTTCACTTTGAAACTATGCCATTTACATTTGGGGATATAGAACTAGAAGAAGAACATGAAGACATTTATTCATTCAACTTCCTTGGATTGAAAAAATCATTTAACATGAACGTACAATGTATGAATGGTGCGGGAGATAAATCGGGAGTAAAAAACATTAAATTTGAAGTGGATTACTCTGCTGTTGGTAATATCATTAAAGCAGAACCACAAGGAAAATTCTTACAGGGACGTAATGTGTCCTTATTCCTTGAAACATCTAAAAGTGGTTCCTGCCAATACCGTCCAGGAGAAGAATATCTACCATTTACCTCTTCTGCAAGAACACATACAGCAACCCTGGGCAATTTACAAGATAAACACCACATTGTTCCAGTACGTTGTGTAATGGGTGACCACGCCGTTGAAGCGACTCTTTCATTTACGATAGATAACAAACCTCCTCTTATAAAAAACGTAGAAGATGGAAATTATAGTTGTGGAAGTTCTACATGGGATATAATGGTAGAATCAAATGAAGGAAATATGAGTGGATATTATTATGAAGTATATGATAAAGGAGTTCAGAAAGAGAAAACATACGAATCTTCATTTTTCTCAGGATTTAGTTATTCTTCACTAAACACATCAGATAAAACAAAACAGAATGGTATTGTTCTTAATGCTTCAGTCGGAGAAGCTCTTCCATTTTCCATACTAACAACGTCATTAAAAGAAAACCACACATATACCGTTAAAGTATGGGCATGGGATAAAGCAGGAAATAAAGGTGGACCAAAGGACAGTAACGGAATTAAGATAACTCCTAAGAATTCGCCCGTATGTACAGCAAAAACAACATCACCTAAAATAACTATTTTAACAAACGATTCTTCCTGTACAGAAACAATTGCATCAATAAAATGTACAGATGATTTAGGATGTAAAGACCTCAAATACGGAAAACATACGAGTTCAAGTCTCTGTTCTCCAACCTCATTTTATAATGGGCAGGGACTTTCAATACGAACAACCACCACAATTTGTTATTCTGGAAAAGATTATGCAGGCAACAACATTTCTGGAACGTATCAAGTTAAATTTGATGACAAAGATTCAGATAGAGTACGAGATTCCTGTGATAAATGTCCAACCAGTTTATCTGGATTTAGTGTTGGTGTTAATGGATGTAGTGCAACAGAAATACCACAAGATAATTTGAAAGATACAGACGGTGACGGACTTCCAGATACGTGGGAAAAACTACAAGATCGCCAAGGATGCCCATTAAATTTTGCAAGTAAAGATTCAGATGGAAATGGAATAAAAGATGGCGATGAAGATTACGATAAAGATGGAACAAGTACGTGGTCAGAATACCTCTCAAAATCAGACCCTTGTGTGGCAGATAAAATAACCCCTACAATCAAACCTCCAACAAAACCAACCACCCCAACCACTCCAGCTGAAGAAAGTAATTTACTTTCATTAATCTTACTTGTAGCAGGACTAGTATTAGTTGTAGGGGGCTCAGGATATTTAACATATCTCTATCTTTACTCGCCAGACTTTAAAGCAGGAAAAACAAAACCAACTTCATTTACACCAACTACACAAAGAACTTCAAAACAACAGAAACAAACCGGAATTTTTGATCCATTCCTTGCATGGAAAAAGAAACGTCAATCTAAACAGAAGAGAGCAAAAGCATCAACATTATTTGGAATTTTCTCAAAGAACCCAATATCTCATATAGAAAAAACTCTTGGTGGTTCAGCAAGCCATCACGAAAAGATAGCAAAAGCGGCACAAGCATATGTTGAACATAAGGATGAAATCACACCCCAACATGGAGAGAAAAGTGTCTTCGCAAAATTAGAAAGTATTGCAGGCAGGTCAAAATCAAAAGATATCAAAAAGATAGTTACAAAGAAACAAGCTAAAGACATTTTTTCAAAACTAAAAGACATTACAAAAAAGAGAAAAGAATGAATAAAAAAGGGATGGGAATAGCACAAGCGTTTATCTTTATCGTAGCAGCTATTACATTTGCAGTAATTATGGTATTTGGGTATAAAGTTGTTGGCGATTTTCTTCAGAGTGGTGAAGAAGTTGTCTTAGTCAAGTTCAAAAACGAACTTTCTGGAGCAATAAAAAGCATTTCAACAGATTATGGTGCAGTACAAATTCGTGATTTTGTTACCCCTGCAGAACATACAACAATTTGTTTTGTAAACCTTGACATTAAACCCACAGAAAAAGTTCTCAAGGAATTAGCAGAGACAGACATTTACGCGGCCGACATCTGGCAAGAAGCATGGACCAGAATCGATGGTGTTACAGGTTATAATGCAGCAGATGCAAACGTATTTTTAATAGATAAAGATGGGGAATCACAACCTTTGCAAGTACCCCAAATAAGTATAAGAGAAAATCAAGGATTCATGTGCCTTCCAATAACTAAACGTTCATTTACAATAATTCTTCATGGCCAAGGAGATCATACGGAACTAGCAATACAAGATACAACAGATGAGCTATTAACATGAAACATGGACACAAAAAAAGAGGAATACATTCAACCATTTTTTCCAATAAGTCAGCACAGATGCAGATTGGTTTTAATTGGATATTTATTTTAATAGCAGGCGCAATAATACTTTTATTTTTTGCTGGAATTGTTGTAAAACAAAAAGACGTTTCAGAAAAATCATTATCAATAGATGTAGTAACAACATTAGATTCAATTTTTACTGCAGCTCAAGTTTCTGATAAAACAACAAACATAATTCCTCTTGGTGGACTTTCCAAAGAGACCCTTCAGTTTGATTGTGAAGACGGTGTCAGCGAATTCTCGTTGCTAGACCAAACATTTCGCGAAACAAATAGCATAGACCCTTTATTTGCTCCAACAGAATTACAGGGAACTCAATTACTTTTACTAAGTTTACCTTACAATTTTCCCTATAAAATACAGAATTTTTTAATGTTAAGTACGCCTAGTGTACTTCATATCATTGTAGGAGAAACAAACCAAGAATTTTTAGAAGAATTCCTCAACCAAACAAAAGGATTTAACGTAAAATATCTTGCAGACGGCGATTTAGAAAAAATAGATGTTGGTGCAAATAACCATGTACGAATAATTGATTTAGATGGAGGAAACATAGTAACTGGTTCATCAACTCCACAAAGTCTTCTATCATTAGCAGATCATCAAGTAACTGCAGTATCATTCTCAGGAAAGACAGTTACACACTACAATCGTAAAGGAAACCTTTGGAATAATAATGGTGACACACCACTCTTATCAATACCTGGAACAAGAGATGCAGCAAAATATGGGGCCATATTTGCAGGAAATTCTCGTGTATATTGGTGTAACATGGAAAAAACTCTTACTCGGATAAATCATCTAAACCAAATATATGGTTCAAAAATAAATCAAATGGTCTCCTATTATGAACAGAAAGGAGAATTTATTTGCAAATCCGTTGTAGAAGATGTTAAAGAACAAATGACACAGTATACTTCCTATGCATCTATTTGTGAGCCAGGAAAATGTGATGGTCTTACAGACAGGGCACAAGAATTACGAGAATTAAACACAAAACTACGTGCACAATCATGTAGTGTACAATTATATTAAAATGAAGAATACAAAAGCCCAGATTCGTACAATGAAAGCTAAACGCTTTCAAGCACATATTTGTGACCGTAGAGCACAAATACGTATGACTGAAACTGTAGCAGTCATATTCATATTTCTCATCCTTGTAGTTATTGGCATCGTCTTTTTTAGCAAATATCAGGAAGGTGCAGCACAAGAGAAAGTTCATGAACAATTTGTAAAACAAGCACAAGAAATTACCACAAAATTACTATATTCTCCAGAATTAACCTGTACACGAGGGGAAGCTGAAGCAGAATCATTTTGTTTTGATTTAATGAAAGTACAAGCAGCACAAGAAGCCTTTAAAGATGAATATTATTTTGACATATTCTCATTTGCACGAGTAACAGTAAATCAAACATATCCTGAAAAGAAAGGATGGATATTATATGAACGAAAGAAGCCAGAATATACTAAGATTACGCCAACATATTTCACATTATCATTAAAAGATCCAGGAGCAGGCCATAAAGGAGAAGCAGCATATAGATATGGTTTTGTTAAAGTAGAGGTGTTTGGATGATTTTTGAAATGTTTACTAACGTCCTGACAAAGTTGAGGCGGGTACTCTGTAAGAGTACGAATCCGCCGTGCCCTAGTAAACCCTCCAAAAAAGCTCATAATGAAAATCAGAGATTTTCAAATGTCCTTTGCAACCGCTCAGGACAGATGGAGATGATAGGACTTGTTATAATAGTCATACTCATAACTCTCGGATTACTTTTCATCACAATATTTGCTGTTTCTGGAGATGGTGGAAGAAAAATATTCACACAAAAAGGAATCGCTTCCTCTACAATGTCCGCATTAATGAAAACAACTGTGGAAGATTGTGACGAACCCCTTCTCTCCTTAGAAAAAGATTTGTTAGACGAATGTGCACAGAATTATGAATTTATACAAAGTTCTTCTGGATATAGTTGTGAAGGAAAAAACAGTTGTGACTACCTTAATGATAAAATAAATGAATTATTAGAAGACACACTCGCTTCAAGAGGATATAAATACCAATTTGAATCAGAACTTATTGAACTTGGCTCAAAGGAAACTAAAACAATCGTTGGACCAATAACAAATAAAGGTGGATGTCCATTTGGAAGGGGAAACCGAGAACCTTCTGGACCATTTTACTTATCTGCAGGTGGTCGTCAAGTTCGTAGTCAGCTGTTTATATGTGGGTAAAATATCGCTACATTTATATATAAAGAACTCTTCCTATAAATACAAAAAAAGGTAGAGGTGTATCACATGTTTTCAAAAAAGGGACAAGGACTTTCTTTAAATGCAATAATCATTGCTGCATTAGCACTTATTGTACTCGTAGTTTTAGTGGCAGTATTTACAGGCCAAATAGGAAAAACAAAGGTCGGAATTGAAAAAGCTGGACAAACAAAACTTGTAACAATGAAATTGTCATATGGTGACTGTCAACCAAGAGGATCTGTAGCAGACACATTCGTTGCAGCATATAATTCTGCAGAAGACACCGCTGGTCAAGATACTGCAGAAACAACTTTCAGAAATGCAATAGATGAGTGTAAGAAGTCTACTACAAAAGAAGATTGTTCCAACAGTTGTCAATGGAAATCTTAATGAAAAAAGGACAACTTACAGCAAAGCAGGCTGTACTCCTTACATTAGTGATGATACTTGCCACATTTGTTATCTACGCGGTAGTTATACGCCCGTTTAAATAAAAATGAAACAAGGAATGGCTAGATGGTTTTTAGTAATGCTCATATTGGGCTTAATTTTTATTATTTTATTCTCTATTTGGTTTGTATCTCTTAAAGGACAAGGTGACGCTCTCTTAGATCAATTAGTAGGGTGGTTCTAATGGCAATGCCCGTATCTCGAGTAGTAAAATTGATGCTAGCTGTAATAGTATTGATGGTTGTTCTTCTCATTAACGAAAACACATTAGATGCAACTAAAGATGCAGTAAAAAAAATCTTTGTAAGTACAGAAATTACAATAGGCGACAAGAATTTAACCGGTTCAAAACCAACATTACATCCCGAACATGAAAAAAGACTTGACAAATTGCATAAAACTATGAAAGAAATGGCACAAAGCAAAGAAACAGAATGTATACGTAACTACAAAGGTTTAATCCCAATGGAAGGAGTAAACACAATACTTTCTTCTGATGGAAATCAAATTGTCATGCGTGTAAAATCAGGAGAAGGTGGCTTACAAGATGCAAAGGTATATGCCCCAATTCCCGCCTCACTATGTGTAATTGCTGGAGAGATAGAGGGAGAGAATGTAGCAAAAAATTTCTATGATAAAATGAAAACTCAGGGCAAATTTATAACAGCAAAAAATTATTACAAACCAACATCGTCAATATTTATTCAAGGGGGAACAGAAGTAGCATTTGAAGGAATTACTGCTGAGCTGAAAGATCAAGGACTATTGTATAAAGCGCCGGAGGGAAACATATGTTTTTTTCCAACATATAGTTCATTTATGGGATTTACAAAACATGCACAAGAGGGGCTTGAGGAAGATCAATTAGATGCAGACGAAATTCCTAAAGTTATGAATAACATACCTGGCACATGCACATGAAATGGCATAAAACAAAAAGAGGTGTTGTCATTACAACAACTCTCGTAAAAATTACTATCTTACTAATTTCATTTATGTTAATAGCCGGCTCTATTGCAAGATTTGCATCAAAAGTCGATGAAAAAGAATCAGAAGCAATTTGCAGAAGTAGTGTAGACCTTCGGGCGAGTACGTTAACTAGTGCGAAGATAGCGGGTGTTAAGGTACAAGACATTAAAACAATTCCAATTCTATGCAAAACGATAGATAAAGAACTCTCAGGAGATAGGGAAGAAGTCATGGATCAAATGGCTGAAATGATGTCTCGTTGTTGGTGGATGTTTAGATTAGGAAAAACACAGGACTTGTTTAAGAGCGTTCCTGGTGCGTCTAGAGAAAACTTTGGACAAGTATGTTACACTGCACTAATCAAAGAAATAGACGACGATAGAAAATACTTTACCGGTGACGAATTACTTGCACATATGGCCGATAAGAAACATAAAGACATGCAAGATGGAAATTATATTGATTATATCCAAAATGGTGGTGGTCCAGGAAGAATCTTAATGATATTAACAGAAGATACCGAACATGCAACTATAATTGGGGCAGACGGAGATGCACAAGCAGCACTACGTGCAGGTATAGCTGGCCAAGGAATTTTCCAGCAAGGAGTTGGATATGAAATAGCATTTATTGAAAAGAGTGGTGAAGCTAATGAGTGGATTTCTAACACATTACTTGGAGGGGGAACGGTTGGCGTTCTTGGAGGTGCATTTGCAACATATATTGGAATTCAAACAGGAGGAATAGCTGTCATTCTATACGGTGTTGGAACTCTTGCTATAGGTTCCCTTGCAACATACCAAGGTGGCTCTATAAAATTAGAAGAATTACTTAACCAAGATAAGGTTAGCACATTACTAGTCTTAGATATTTCAGAGGAGAAATTACGAGGAGGATTACATAAGAAAGTACTTCTCGCAGACATAGCAGGTGAATAAACATGAATAAAAAAGGAGCAATCTCATGGGAATATATCGTAGCAGGGATTTTAGTCTTAGTAGTTCTAATAACTGTTCTTGTAATTTTCACAGAAGGTGCACGTAAAGGCGGAAGTGAGCTCATCGATAAGCTTGAAGGAACCGGAGATGAAGATAAGGATGGAGTGCCTAATTTTTTAGATAAATGTCCTTACGATGAAGATGTAGGAACAGACTTCACAGATGCAAAACAGAACAAAGCTGCATGCAAACAAAAATAGAAAATGAACAAAAAAGGGATTATGCTACATTTTATTATTTCAGTAATCCTAGCTATCATCCTTTTTAGCATTGCCTTTGGAATGGTTGCAAAAGTCTTCTCATTAAGTGACCAAGCAAAAGATAGTTTTAACGATTTAGTAAATGAAATTAATCAGTTTGCAGATAGCACAAGAGAATCAACATCTAAATTGCTTATAATGGACGCAGATACGATTGTTACTGCATTCATGCCCGGGGAAACAGTATATGTCTATGAAGATTTGAGTGACCCCTTACCGTTTGTTCCATCTGAGACGAGACACGTATACTTTCCACAACCGAAGGAGTGTAATGACGAAGCGTGTCTGTGTTTATGTAGAGATACAAGAGATGAACGAAATCTTGTAAAGGTGAGAAGAAATGATAAAGTACACCTTGGAACGCCCTTTTCAGAAGCAATTTATGAAATTACTTGTGCTAAATTACTTTGTAAAGAAACGCCTAAATTAGGAGAATCATGGAAAAAACAAAGGAAACAAGAAGACCCACGACGTTCGACAATAACATTAACAAAACAAGGAGATAAAGTTGTGTTAGAATGAATAAAAGAGGAGCAAGTGTCGTTGTATTTATTTTTGAAGTTCTTATTGTTGTAGGAGTTATTGCTGCAAGTATGGGTGCAGCAAATAGAATGGCAGATTCAGAATCTACAAAACAAACACAACTTTCCAATAATGTAAAAATGATGATAGACACTCTTATCTCCGTTCCAGGAGATGTAGTAATTGAAATACCAGTTAATATGACAAAATATGAATTAACTATACGAGAAGATCTAATAGAACTTACGAGAAATGGAAAGGAAACAACTGCCAGCTATATCCTTCCTGCAGGAATGACTGCAGCTGGTTCAGAAAAAAACGTAGAAAGGGTGTGCATTACTAAAAAGAAGAATTTCATATCATTAACACAATGCTAAATAAAAAAGGGGTATCGGCGTTTGATTTAGCCGGAAAAACAATCTATTGGACGATTGCAGTAGTAATACTTACAGCAATAATCTTTGCATACATGGGCATTCTTGCAACATACTCACATAATTTGATATCAACACCAGAAGATTTGAAAGCAGAAATGATAATTCAACGATTTACTTCCTCTTGTTTTGCATACCAAGACCCTCATACAGAAAGAGTGTATCCAAATACAATTGATATAACTAAATTTACTCAAGATGAAATGAACAAATGTTATACAACGGATGAGAAGGAAGGTTTCAAAGAACTGAATTTTAAATTGATATTAGGTGGCGAAGAATTAATTTCAAATAAATTTTACCAACGTAAGGACTTTACAATAAAGAAACTTGTTAATGTTAGAGATGGAAACGAAGTAAAACAAAGCGTCTTAACAATAGACGTGCAGGAGAAAATCTAAATGGCAATGGTTGATGATTTTGTAGATTTCATTTTCCTAGTCTTTGCAGCAGTTTTTGCACTATTATTCATTTACATGGCTCTTAATGCTGTTACATCTCAATCAGAAGAAGTTTCTGCACAGTTAGTTGAAGAAGTGCAAATAAAACGAGATTTGGTTTATTTATTTCAACCAACTGCAACAACGGCATTATTAAAAAATAATAAAGAACAATTTTATCAAGAAGCAGAAAAATTCTTTGCAAAAGTTACAAATGACCAAATACCAAACGAAGATGGTTTTATTCTAGAACCTCTTTCATTACATCTATTAACGCCAGAACATCAAGAACAATTTAGAAAAAGGGGGACTTTTGATAATTTTGAAGTAAGGTATCCAGAAACTACTCGGTTCTCACCACTTACAGATTTTTGTTACAAACCATCTCAACAACAGGGTCACTCCTATACATCGATTAAACTAAATCTAAATGGAGAAACAAAACATTTGTATTATTGTGTATTACAAAAAAACAGAAAAACGGCTTCAAAAAAAGTAATTGAAGGGGCACCAATAATAGGTGATTATGATGAATAAAAAAGGAGCGTTATTTCATTGGATTGTGCTTGGGATCTTATTAGCAACAGGAATCTTTTTTCTAAACATTAGTGATGGAGTTACAGAAATCCAAGTAAAAGGTGCGTGGCCACTTTCATTTGTTGATGAATTCGTATTACAGGCAGAATCAGATTTACTACAACAAGATACGGCAGTAATAGAAATCTCTCAGAACGTCTTATTAGATATAGCTAAGCAACCTTGTGGTCACTTCTATGCCGAATGGAACACACAATGTCCTACATTAAATAGAGTACAAGAAACATTTTTTAATAATGTTAAGACAGATATTAATGAAAAATATCCCTTACAATTTTCTGAATTTAGACATAACAACAATTTTTTATCAGCAAAAGGAAAATTCAAATCAATAAATAAAACAGATCCTTTCGTTAATTATACATACAATACTGGATTTACTATAGATACTGGCTACGATTTCACAGAATTCGCACAACTTATTTCAGAAGTTCAAGATTTACGAAAAGATTGTAAGGGTAGATCTGATTTAGATGATTGTATATCAACTAAGAAACAATTTGTTGGAGAAGCATGTGAAGCAACGCACAATCCTGGAGGTAAGAGTAAATCATTTTGTATACAAACGAAGACATTACTACAAAATCAACCTGTAAAATATCTATTTACCATTGATTTTAGCTGATTAAGAATAATAATACATATATACTACCCTATTAGGATAATTCTATGTTTAAAGTTCCATTACCAGAATTAAAAGAAAAGATTGTTGCTACCGGAAAGGTTTCTGCAGAAGAACTTGATAATCAGATAAAAGAAAAAATCAACGAACTATCTGGATTAATCAGTGAAGAAGGTGCTGCACATATCATTGCAAACGAATTAAATGTAGAACTAGTGCCAAAAGGTGGTGGGAAACTTAAAATCAAAGAAATTTATGCAGGAATGAAAAATGTTTCAGCAGTAGGAAAAGTTGTCCGTAAATATGATGTTCGAGAATTTGCAAAAGGGGACGGTACTGGAAAAGTATGTTCACTTATTCTGGGAGATGAAACGGGAACAATTCGTGTTGTATTCTGGAATGAACAGGTAGAACAACTTAAAGACCTTAAAGAAAATGATATTTTACAAATAGAAGAAGCATACGTTCGTGAAAATAACAACGCAAGAGAAATTCACATGGGGCAAAGAGGTACAATCGACATTAATCCAGACGGCGTTACTGTTGGAGATGTTCGAGAAAAAACAGAATATGAACGTAAAAACATAGCAGCATTACAAGGAGGAGAAATGGGAGTAGAACTTCTTGGAACAGTCGTGCAAGTATTTGATCCACGATTTTTTAATGTCGACAAAGATTCAGGGAAAAGAGTACAGGAAGGTGGTGTGTTATCTTACGTCATGAATCTAGTTGTTGATGATGGAACCGGAAACATCCGAACAGTTTTCTGGAAAAACCAAACAAATAACTTGCTAAGTAAAAAGGAAGAAGATATGGCTGCATACCACGCAGATCCTCAATTATTTGAGTCCATAAAAACAGATTTACTTGGCGAGCAATTTAAACTTCTTGGCAAAGTTGTAAAGAACGATATGTTTAACCGTTTAGAATTTAGTGTTCAAGTGGTTTTGAAAGCTAATGCAGAAGAAGAACTTGCTAAGTTAGAAGAGAAAGTAGAGTAGAGGTGTGAGCTGCGCCCTGACTTGTCGAGTCGTGTACAATCGTAGATTGTACGAATACGACGTGCCCAGCTCACATAAATAAACTTGATCTTTATCAAGTAATTTTAAATACGAGTTACATTTATTGATGTAATGCTCTTTCAAACCCACATTCTTCTTGGGATAGTTCTCTTTATTCTAACAAGAAACCTTTTTGGTGGCGGAAATGAAATAATTTTCTTTCTTCTAGTATTATTAGGAGCAATTCTCCCAGATATAGATTCAAAAAACAGCAAAATTAACAAATGGAGTGGAATTGTAGGAATTATTGCAACATTCTTTGCAAAACATAGAGGAATTTTTCATTCAGTATTATTCCATCTTGCACTCTTCTTTGTTTTAATACCTTTAATTGGAGTATATTATGCCTCTGGCCTTTTCTTAGGGTATTTAGCACATTTTATTGGAGATGGGGTAACAAAAGCGGGGTTAGCTCCATTATACCCTCTATCATTGTATAAGATAAAAGGCCCTCTTAAAGTAGGGGGTATCGTTGAAGGCATTATATTAATACTTTTGTTTACATGGATTGTGCTAAGGTTTATCTGATTCTACCTAAAAATTTATATACAATTACTAACTTCCGCCCTTCTAAGGATTGCCGAAAGGCATGGAGGAATTAAAATGGAAGGAACAGTACAATGGTACAACGTACGAAAAGGATATGGTTTTATTAAAGGAGATGATGGTGAAGATTACTTCTGTCATTATACTCAAATCCCAGAAGGGACACGATTACGGGAAGAGGATCGAGTAAGTTTCGAATCCGCAGAAACCGAACGTGGAAAGCAAGCTAAAGACATCAAATTATCTGATAGTGCAGCTCCTGCAGCAGCAGAACCTGAAGCACCTGCAGAAGAAGCACCAGCTGAACCTGAAGCAGCTCCAGCAGAAGCACCTGCGGAACCAGAAGTAGCTCCTACAGAAGAAGCTCCAGCAGAACCAAGCGAGGAACCTGAAGTAGAAGCACCAGCTGAAGAAGCTCCTGCAGAGGAACCAGCAGCAGCTG
>CAZEAB010000002.1:0-110007 GCA_964510085.1 uncultured Methanosarcinales archaeon
GCGATTTATGTTATAGAACTCAGTTCACAATTAAACAATTAGAAAAAAGAGGGTGGTAGATAAATGAAAACAAAAAACATAGGGATTACATTGTTAATTATATCGCTTTTTGCGATAATGGTTTTAGCTTTAAATAATATAGATCAAGTTACTTTATTAGGGGGATCAGTTAGTCCTACAACTGGACAAAATATCTCTGGTTCTACATTTAACTTAAGTGCACAAGTACAGAACAATGGTTCGGTTTCTAACATCTCATTCATGTGGCAGTTAACATCTAACCATAGCTTTATGGCAAACATAACTGTTAGTAACAGTACACCTGGATGGAACGTTGCAAACAATTCAAACCAAACTCACTTTAATACAACTTTTGATACAACATCACTTCCGGATGGTATTTACAACGTAAGTTTAATGATATTTAACTTAACACATGAAGGATTGGGTCAGCAAAATGTTACAATTAATGAAAGCGCTTCAGTTACTGTAACTGTTGATAATACAAATCCTCTTGTTGTGAACAAAACAAATACTTCTGGAACGTTAAGTCCAATTCACTTGTTTGGGCACGACACTTTAATATTAAATTGGTCAGTAAAAGATATTTCTGTAGAAAGTGCACTTTCAACAGCACAACCAGGATTGGTATTATTTCAAGTAAGTAATTCAACTGGGAAAGCGTTTAACTTAACACCAACTAACAGAAGTGGAACGTGGGCAATCTCTCTTAATCTGTCACTTCTACGAGGTGGAACCCAAACTGTAACAGTATATGTTAATGATACAGCAACTAATAAGAACTATACTGAAACATTGCAATTTGAAGTGAACACGCCTCTAAATGTAACATGGTTTTCAGCGTCCAATAAAAACTACAGTGCTCGGAACACAACAGTATTGTTTAATGTGTCTGTTGGAAATCGGTCAAATGGAACCATTCCGTTTGTTGTCTTACAATTTAGTAATGGTACTTCAGGAACTCCATTTAATTTAACTAGTAAGGGGAATAACATATCCAGAACGAGTGATGGAAGGCATTTTTTCAACTTTACATTTAATGTTTCTACCCTTGAGGGGGGTGCAAATACAATAACCTTATTTGCAAATAACACTCATGGGTATTATAATAATACTGAAACAATGAACTTTACTGTTGATAAGTCCGGACCATCTATCTCAGTTTTATGTAGTGATAGTAAAGTAGTGGGTGACACCGTTACTTGTACATGTACTGCAACAGATGTTCTAAGAATTAGTTCTGGACCAGATTTCCAAGGAAGTCCAGGGTCATCAGAGATATCATTCAATGCAGTTGCCGCTGGAACATTTACTTCTGCAACTTGTTCAGCAACAGATGTTTTAGGAAACACCGGGTCTGGAACAGATGATTACACAATCTCTGAAACTTCTACATCGGGAGGCTCAACAGGCGGCTCAGGAGGAGGTACATCAAGCGGTGTATCTGGACAGACTGCAAAGAAAGTGTGGACTTCTCTAAATGCTGGGGATAAAGCATCAGTTCCTGTAACTAACGGAGCAATTGGTGTAACTGAAGTAAGCTTTGGAGTAAAAGAGCTTGCATATGGAGCGTGGGTACAAGTTAAGAAGCAAGATTCTTTCCCAAGTAATGTAGCATCTCCAGAGGGTAAGCAATACCGGAAGTTACAAATCACAACATCTTCAACACTTAAAGATGGTATTATTGATGATATAAACATTGACTTTAAAGTTGAGAAGAAATGGTTAATTGACAATGGTTTTGCAAACAACCAAATTGACTTGTTCAGAAACGTGGATGGAAAATGGGTTGCACTAAATGCAAGAGTAACAAGTACCTCTGGTGATTACGTACTCTATTCAGCAGAAACACCTGGATTTAGTTACTTTGTAATTGCAGAGAAGAAGGGTGTAACACCTGAAGAAGTTGTAAAAGAAACAACTGAAGCTGAAGCAGATGTTGAAAAAGTAGATGGCCCAAGCGCTGGTGAAGAAACTGCAGAAGCATCTTCAGAAGAAGGCAAAACATGGCCATGGGTAGTTGCAATCTTAGTAGTGGTTGTAGCAGGAATAATCTACTGGTGGAAAACCAAATAAATTTTTTATTTTTTATTTTATTTTTAATATTTGAAAATTAGTTAAAACTCATTTCTCATAATTTAATATTGCTGTTATCTCATTTTCTACTCGCTTATTAAAATCTGTATTTGTCTCACCTTCTTTCTTAACAGTTTCCAATGAAGTAAGCAA
Organism: uncultured Methanosarcinales archaeon; assembly: GCA_964510085.1. GTDB lineage: Archaea > Nanobdellota > Nanobdellia > Woesearchaeales > GW2011-AR9 > CAZEAB01. Next base: position 2,251 of record CAZEAB010000002.1, read on the forward strand.
AGCTGTTGTTAAATTAAATTCTGTCTCAACATCAAACATCTTTACCTGCTGCAAATGTTCTTTAATAATTTCCTGTTCAATCTTATCTGGATCTGTCTGAGAGATAACTACTTCTTCAAACTCTTCTGACTGTAACTTAGCAGTATTCTTCATAATAAAATACGCATCTTGTCCATATATCCTCTCAAAAATGTGATTAAAGTTAATATCAGAGACTTTACCGTTCTGTAGTGTTCCCTGCAAACGGATTGTTACAACAGTATTTGTTAAATCCTTTCCAGAAAAATGGTTTAACAGATCAAAAGTTACAGTTTCCGGAGTCTTCAAGTTACATGGCAAAATAACTTTATGGTGTTTTACAACTTCTAAAGGAACCCACATTACAGAATCATTATTACCATCATTACTCTCAACAATATAATATCCACCTTTCCCAAACTTTTCAAATTCAGCAAAATTGCCAGGAAATAATGCACCAGTATATGTTGCAACACCTCTTCCATATGCTACCTTCATTGGATGATGTATATGGCCACCAGCATAATAATCAAAATTCTTTGGAAAAAAAGAAATTGGTAAAGATTCAATAAATGACAAATCCCGTGGAAGTAATTCTGCAACAGTTGTATGAAACATAAATATCTTATACCCCTCTTCTTGTTCTAAGCTTTCCCGATGCAAATTATCATAATATGTTTGATCTAATTGCCCTTTCCGACCTAACATGCCAGTTATCTTTGCTCCAGTCTTTAAATCAACAGTAAATCGTAATTCTAATTCTTTGTTCTCATTAACATTCCCTTTACATACATTGATTAACAACCCTGCTTTCTCAAGTACATCAATCATAGTCTTCCCACTAGGAGAAAAATCATGACTACCTGCAATAACATATATTGGAATCCCCACATCTTTAAGTTGCTTTAATTTCTCTGTAACAATCTTAAGAACATCTAACGACGGTAAGGAGGTATTAAATAAATCTCCTGCAAATAAAATAAAATCAACTTTTCTTGCAACACAATCATCAATTGCTTTAAGAAACGCTTTTGTAGAGAGAAATCTCATTTTCTCATCTCTCCACGAACCAAGATGTAAATCAGCTAAATGCGCATATTTCATTCTACAGTCACACTCTTCGCCAGGTTCCTCGGTTTATCAATATCACATTCTCTCAAATCAGCAACATGGTATGCAAATAATTGTAATGGAATTGCTATCAAAAAAGGATACAATTCTTCTTCCACTTTTGGAATGAAGATAACATCATCAACAATTTTACTAATCTTTTCATCTCCTTCAGTTGCAATTGCTAACACTTTTCCATTCCTAGCCTTTATTTCTTCAATATTACTCAACGTTTTAGTATACACAGAATCCTGAGGACATATAGCTAAGGTTGGCATATCTTCCGAAACAAGTGCTATGGGTCCGTGTTTTAATTCTCCTGCAGGATATGCTTCTGCGTGAATATACGAGATCTCTTTTAATTTCAATGCCCCTTCAAGCGCGAGAGGATAATTTGTATTCCTGCCAATGTAAATAAAATTTTGATAGAGATAGTATTGAGAAGCAATCCCTTGTATTTGATCTTCTAATTTCAATATTCTTGTAATATAATCAACAATCTTCTGACCATCAAATTCTTTTCCATGTAACGAATAAGCTAACTTATACATTACTAACATCTGACCAAGAAATGCTTTCGTTGACGCAACGCCAATTTCCTGACCAACTTTTGTATAAATTACAGAATCAACTTCTCGAGCTATAGTACTATCACGCACATTAATAATCCCTAAAGTTCTTACTCCATGTTGTTTTGCAATACGTAATGCAGCTAAAGTGTCTGCAGTTTCTCCACTTTGAGATACAACAACAACCAAATCTCCCTCTTGAAACAACAACTTCTTATATCTAAATTCGGACGCTGTTTCCTGCATTACTTGTATCTCCGCAACTTTCTCAATGATATATTTTCCCACAAAACCAGCATAACTTGCAGTCCCACATGCTACCACAATGATTCGTTTTACATTATCTAAATTTGGAATAGTAATATCCAAAGAATTTTGTATAACTTCTGGCTGTTCATAAATCTCTTTTAACATAAAATGCTTATATCCCTGCTTCTGTGCCTGCTCAACATCCCAATCAATTTCTTTAATTCGATAACTTTTTTCCTTTCCATCAAAATTATATACTTGTAATCCATTTCCAGTAATAGAAACAATCTCAAAATCATGCACATATACCGCATTCTTAGTGTGGTTAATAAAAGCAGAAACATCTGATGCAACAAAATTCTCTGACTCACCAACACCAATTACAAGAGGACTTCCATTACGTGCACCTACAATCTCAGAACTATCATTCTTAATTACACAAAATGCATACGTGCCTTGCAAATTTTGTAACGTCTTAACAACAGCATCTCGCAAATTTCCATTATAATACCGTGAAATAAGATGAACAATAACCTCGGAGTCTGTATCTGACGAAAAGTTATATCCCTCTCTTCGTAACCTATCTTTCAACTCAAGATAATTTTCAATAATACCATTATGAACTAAAGAGAACTCCTTCTTTTCATCCGTAAAAGGATGAGCATTTTTATCACACGGAATCCCATGCGTACTCCATCTAGTATGACCAATACCAACAGTTCCAGACAAACTCACATGCTGTAAATTAGAAACTCTTCCCTCTTTTTTACATAATAAGAGATTACCTTGATACGCCGTACAAATACCTGCAGAATCATATCCTCTGTACTCTAATTTTTCTAAACCAGCTAATAGAATAGGAAACGCACTTTTTTCACCAACATATCCAATAATACCACACATCTCCTGTTTGGGATAAAAGTAGTATAAGAATATTATGATTTTTGAGTAGGTGTTATAACTCTTCCAAGTCTATAATATCATCCTTCCACTTTCTTTCCTACGGTAATCTAATCCATCTTGTTGGCGAGGGAACCATGCAGGTCCAGTTGCAGAAAGTATTTTCATAAATGAAATTGGCTCAAAGAAAAATGATGTTCCTTTTGGGATAAACATAATCGCTTCTTTCTCTAAGACGAATTCCTTATCATTAACCACAACACTGCCAGAACCTTCTAATAACATTACTATTTCATTCACTTTTTTACTAACTAAAACTCCCTCAACTGGAAATCTCTTATTATGTACTGCAACCCCAACCCCTAACTCTTTACACTGTTTCCAACAAATATACTCAAAAAATTCTCCACTTGATGTAATTACTCTGTTGGTTTCCTCTTTTCTAATTAACAAAGGTTTGGTAATATCCATAAAATTTCTACAAAAACAAAATATATAAACATTTCTTGTCTCCAAAAAGTGAATTACAATCATTTAAAAATAAAATAGAGAACGATACAGTAACAACATAACTCTCTTATTCTTACAAAACCCACCATAAGCTTTATAAACAAACCTCATTCCAACTAAGTACACCAATGAAGTTGGATATACACAACGAGGTTAACAATTCTAATTGTGCCCGTGTGGAGGTTACATAAAATGGCTGATGAAGCAAAAGTATTAGAAGCGATTGAAATCGCTCGAACAAGTGGAAAAATCCGAAAAGGATCAAATGAAGCAACAAAAGCAATTGAAAAAGGAGACGCAAAATTAGTTGTATATGCGGCTGACGTGACACCTAAAGAAATTGTAATGCACTTACCTCTTTTATGCAAAGAAAAGAACATTCCGTGCGTTGAAATATCAAAGAAAGAAGATTTAGGAGCAGCAGCAGGACTTCCAGTTTCTACAGCAGCAGTAGCAGTTGTAAAAGAAGGCGATGCTAAAGCAACAATCGAACAAATAGCAAAAGAATAAGGTGACCAAATGGCTAAAAAAGATACAAAGAAATCGGGCAGTGACAGTGGCGATGTACGATTCTCACTAGGAATCCCAGCAGAAGTCAAAGAAATTGTAGCTCGAGCAGGTAGCCGTGGTGAACTTACACAAGTCATGTGCCAAGTTCTTGATGGTCGCGATAAAAACAAAGTAATTCGAAGAAATGTAAAAGGTCCAATTCAAGTTGGAGACATTCTCATGTTACTTGAAACAGAAATTGAAGCTCAGCGTCTTGGCGGTGGAAGACGCGGACGTAGGTGATTTAAATGCATAAAAATCAAAGATTTTTAGCATCTCAATACGGAGGTATTTACGATGCCAAAATGTAGTTTTTCAGGAGACCAAATTCCTCCAGGAACAGGAACAATGTACGTTCTTAAAGATGGGAAGATATTGTGGTTCAAAAATTCAAAATGTCTTAAGAATTATATGGGCTTAAAACGAAAACCACTTAAGACTAAATGGACAGAGTATTACAAGAAAGAACACAAAAAAGTTAGTAAAAAGGAGGCGGAATAGATGGAACGAACTTTAGTATTACTAAAACCAGACACTATTCAACGTTCTTTTGCGGGTGAATTAATTACCCGTTTTGAGAAAGTTGGATTAAAAATTGTTGGAATGAAAATGGTATGGGTTGATGAAGAATTTTCAAAGAAACATTACGCAGCACATATTGAAAAGAAATTTTACCCAGGACTTCAAGCAATGATAACAGAAGGCCCAGTAGTTGCAATAGTTTTAGAGGCTCCTCACGCAGTTTCACAAGTACGGAAGATGGTAGGAGGAACAGAACCAAAATCCGCACAACCAGGAACTATCCGTGGCGACTATGCACAACATAGTTACGAATATACTGATGGAAAAGGAATTTCAATAAAGAATTTGATTCACGCTTCAGGAAATGTAGAAGAAGCAAAAACTGAAGTTGATCTCTGGTTCAAACCAGAAGAAATACACACATACAAAACAGTACATGAAGCTCATGTATTTTAAATCAAAAACCTAACCTCCCTAAGGAGCGTTGTTTTTGGTCATGCCTATTACCCAATCACCGCAAGCGGTGGGGTATAGTCATAAATTAACTTGAGGTAACATTACAATGGCAGAAAAAATGGTTGATAAAGTCCTTCGGCTTATGAAGTCGCCTGACAACATTCGAAATATAGGAGTCTGTGCTCACATAGATCACGGTAAAACAACATTCTCTGATAATTTATTATCGGGAGCAGGAATGATGAGTGAACACTTAGCAGGAAAAGCACGATTACTTGATTTTCATGAAGATGAGCAAGAACGTGGGATTACAATTGACTCGGCATCTGTCTCTATGGTACACAATGTTGAAGGAAAAGATGAATTCTTAATCAACCTTATTGACACACCAGGTCACGTAGATTTTGGTGGAGACGTTACACGAGCAATGAGAGCTGTTGATGGAGCTATTGTATTGGTATGTGCTTCAGAAGGAGCAATGCCTCAAACAGAAACAGTATTGCGACAAGCTTTGAAAGAACGAGTAAGACCAGTATTGTTCATTAATAAAGCTGACAGATTAATCAAAGAATTAAAATTAACACCAGAACAAATGCAACAACGATTTGTAGGACATATTCTGGCAGTAAACAAAATTATTAAAGCAGTAGCACCAGCAGAACTTGCAGACAAATGGCAAGTAAGTATTGAAGCAGGAACTGTAGCTTTTGGATCTGCATTTCACAACTGGGCAATTAGCCTACCATACATGCAAAAGAAAGGAATTGGATTTAAAGACATTATCGATGCATATGAAAGTGATAATGAAGATGCAGTAAAAGAACTTGCAAAGAAAGCACCAATTCACGAAGTAATTCTTAACATGGTAACTGAACACCATCCAAGTCCTGTTGTAGCACAAAAGTATAGAATTCCAAAGTTATGGCAAGGAGATTTAGAAAGTACAGATGGAAAATCATTAATTAACTGTGACCCAAATGGAAGGACGTTCTTTGTAATAACAAAAGTAGTAGTAGATCCTCAAGCAGGAGAAATTGCTGCAGGAAGATTATTTTCAGGAACTATGAGAAAAGGAGATGCAGTTGCACTTAATATGGCAAAATCCAATGCACGGATTCAGCAAGTATACATTTACAATGGAGCAAAACGAGAAATTGTAGATAACGTACCTTCTGGGAACATCATTGGAGTAGGTGGATTGAGACAAGGAATTCCAGGGGAGACTGTAACAACTGACGGCACAGCAGAACCATTTGAAAAAATAACCCACATTTTTGATCCAGTAGTTACAAAAGCTATTGAAGCAAAGAAACCAGGTGACTTACCTAAATTAATTGAAGTATTACGACAAGTTTCTAAAGAAGACCCAACAATTGTAGTTGAAATTAACGAAGAAACTGGTGAACACTTACTTCATGGGATGGGTGAACTTCACTTAGAAGTTATTGAAAATAGAATCATTAAAGACAAAGGTGTTGAAGTAAAAACTTCTCCACCAATTGTTGTATATAGAGAAGCAATTACCAAAGAAAGTTCTGAAGTGGAAGGTAAATCTCCTAACAAACACAACAAATTATTCTTTAAAGTAGAACCCCTTGAACCAGAAGTATCAGAAGCAATCAAGAAAGGCGATCTTCCATTAGGAAGATGGAAAAAGAAAGAAAACGACGCTGTAGCAGTACTTCGAGAACTAGGATGGGATACTAAAGTTGCAACCAAAGTTAAAGATATCTTTGAAGGAAACATCTTTGTTGATAGAACAAGAGGAATTGTTCAGATTAATGAAATCATGGAACTCGTACTTGACATGTTTGAAGATGTTATGAAAGGTGGTCCTCTTGCAAAAGAACCATGTATCAAAATGAAAGTAAGCCTTATGGATTGTACTTTACACGAAGACGCAATTCATCGTGGTCCAGCTCAAATGTACCCAGCAGTACGTGAAGGTATCCGAGGAGCTATCATGCAAGCAGGTCCATTGCTTTACGAACCATTACAAGTAACAAGAATTGAAGCACCAAACGATTATGTTGGTGAAGTATCCAAAATTGTAAGTTCAAAACGTGGACAATTACTTGACATGCAACAAGAAGGGGACATAACTGTTGTTACAGCAAAACTTCCAGTTGGGGAACTTTTCGGATGGAGTAACGATTTACGATCAGCAACAGGAGGAAGAGGTTCAAGTTCTCTTATAGATCAAACATTCGAACTACTTCCACGAGAATTACAAGATAAAGTTCGAAAAATGATTGTAGAACGTAAAGGTTTAAGTTCAGGTTCTTTAGGAGCATAAGATGAGCACCAAAGAAATTTCTTTGCTTCCTATATTTTATGACCCACAAGTAGATTATCTTGGGGTCATCCCTCCAAGTAATGGGGAACAAGAAAAAACATACATTGTTGATGTTCCTAACAATTATTTTCTTTCTGATCCTGATGTTGAGGGAAGTACTGTGAAATACTATAAAGAGAGCAAACTACCCATGGTAGCAGCAAGCTTGATTGACCCATTAGATAGACCAAGAGGGGCTCCAGTACCAGAAGAACGAGCGTTTAGATTTTAATTAACTGATTAATATAATACCTATTATTTTCTTTTTCTTTCCTACCAATCTCAACAACATACTTTCCCTTTTCTTTAGAATTCCAAACTGTAAAAGGCTTAAAATTCCTCTTAATTTCAACAACTTTCTTATTCTCATCTAATATTAACACATCAATGGGATAAAACACAAAGAACATATGTAAACTAATTTTTCTAGAAGAAGGAAATTCCATCACTAAATTTTGACGATTCTTAAACATCAGACCTCGAGCTTGCGACCACCATGTTTTACAATATCTATCTACTTTCATTCCAAATCTCATCTCCAACATAATGGATATTTTTTATGACTCTTCCACCTTTCTGAATTTTCATATCACTAGAACTAAATAAAGCAATTCCAACCGCTAATGGTTTCTTATTATTTACATCAATAATCACAATAAAATCATTTTCATTGATTCCATCTTCAATCTCAACAATCCCTGGTCTCATAATGTCAGCACCATTAACAACAAATTTGACCGCACCCATATCCACAGTAATTTTTGGTAACACTTCATGTTCTAACAAATATCGTAACGTAGGAACAAGAGAATCTTCATAATAAAAGAAAGAAATTTTATTATTAATCATGAGATACTTAATATCACTTTCACAAATAACACAAGTATCTTTTTTAGAAACTTCTATCCCATATCGCTCAAGAAGTTTTCCTACAACTTTACTTTTTACTGGTTTTTGTTTCATAGTACCACATAATACTAAACACAACTAACAATATAGCAGAAATACCAAAAATAGTTTGGTCTCTTATCTTATCTTTCTGTGCTTCTTCAATAACATCAACACATACAGCAGTATTCCTGCAATAACCTGGTTTAGGAACCGGCTCTTTAATCTCAGCATGCCAAGCGCCTCCAATAGCATAACACTCTTGCTCTGAACTAACCTCAACATGTTTTGGACATAATTCATCAAATTGAAGTGGCTCTAAAGATGTAAAAGCAGACACAAAAAACGCTAATGCAATGAGAAAAAAAGACACATAGAATATCCAATCTTTCGCGTTCATATAGAAAAAGAAGAAAACGATGTTAATAAATCTTACCTAAATTGAAAGAATGCAATTTCTATACCAAAGGCTTTTAAACAGCTCCTAGAATGTAATTCGTCCATGACTCGTGACAAAAGATATACACAAACACAAGACCTTCATAGGACTATGGTTGGAGATCCAACTATTTTGAAATCTGTCGGTTTAGATGATATTGCTGTTATGGGTGGTGGAGTTCAGGGTATTGTTTTTCAGAGTAGAACCAAATCAAATAAAGCATATAAATTATTATTAACAGATATTCAATCAGATGAAGCTCCAAAAGGTGTAGCTCCAGTAAATTCTGCATTGTATCATATAGAGGGTGGTCTTACAATTAATGACAATTACACCGTATTATTAAGGCCAGATCAAGCAATTCATTTACAATCAGCAATGGGAGAGATAGTATATTTAGGAATGGTCAAGGGCCTTTCAAATGTACAGCAAATTAATACAGAAAGTGTTAATGGGTATAATCAACCTTTACCAGAACGTAAATTACTTACCGTAAATCAACAATTTGCAACATTATACTCTTTTACAAAAATTCCAGGTGAAACCCTCGAACATCATTTGACAAAAAAAGATCTTTCTCCTTTAGAACTATTACAAATTCAAAAAGATATATCAAAAGCAAGATTTGGCATTGCTTCACGCGGAATAGTTCATCGAGATATAAAGCCATCAAATATCATTATTACACCAGAAAAGGAAGCACACCTTATTGATTTTGGTGTTTCTTACGCTCTTGACTCAAAGAAATTACCAGATCCAGTAAGAGACAGGTTTAATCTTGTTTCTAATACTCAATTAATTAGAAACATAGTTCGTGGAACTCTTCCATATGTGCCTCCAGAAGTTATTCCTTCTCTTGAACATCCCTTTGGAATAATCACCCCTCAAGTTGATATGTTTGCTCAAGGTGCTATATTCTTTCGAACAATAACTGATAAAACACCTATTGAAGACCTTGTCAAAAATACATTTAAGCACCAAAAAGATTATTTACGTGCAATTTGTGATTATAATAACAAACAATGGGTTGCCCATAGAGATATTTTAGCTAAAGAAATAAATGGTGAACTTGCAGAAGCGGTCGCATATTTATTTCATCCCGATTTTTATAGAAGGTCAGACCATCGTTTTACATGGATATTGGATCAAATTATTTCTGGAAGAGAACAATATGAAAGAAGTGAACAAATTCAAGTACCCAAGAATTTTCAAAATGAGAAATCACAAGAGGTAGGTGTAGTAAATGAAGATGCAGCCACATTACCTATGTCACAAGAATTTTTTGCAAGAACACTCCCCAATATTACTCCACCAGAATTCCAACCTTCCCAGGCACAGCAGACTTCGCCTTAGGATGATCACTAGCAAGAGGAACATCAATATAACAGTCAAACTCTTTTCTCAGAAACTCAGACGCTTCTCCAATTGTTTCTAATTCATTCTTACGAGAGGTGATACATAACGGAATCTTAGAAGGATCTTTTACTAAACTTAACACAATTTTACTAATTTCCTTGCCTTTCATTTTCATACTTTCTTCTTCAAGAACTCGTTTCATAATCTCTCCAACATTTCGAGTAACTTTCAACTCTCTTGAAACAATCTCAAACAGTTCATACATCCAATCTTCTGCAACAAATAATGTAAATTTTCGTGGTTTTTCTAATTTAGCAAGTTTTATGACATTTCTCATTCCTTCCATAGTAACTCTGATCATCTCCTCAGACGCATCAGATTCTTTCTGAATCAAACTTTCATCAACTACTGGCCACGAAGAAGAAGAAACTAATTCCTTCGTTGAAGAAAGTTCTTCACTTAAATGAGGGGTAATTGGGTTCATTAATTTAGTCCAAATATCTAAAACTTCTTCAATAACTTTTTTACTCTCCCCACCTCTGCGGATATACCATCGCAAATCATCATACATTGCAAAATAAACTGTAGATGCAAGTTCCCGAAGTTCATATTTCTTCATAGATTCTGTAATAGTCTTAACATGCTCATGCACTTGTGAAAGTAACCATATATCTATACTTTTTTTCTTTCCATCTAACTTCTTAATATTTTCAAATAAAGTGTAAATTCGTTCTAATGCGTTCTTATAATTTAATACAACTTCCTCAGTCCATACAACGTCTACATGAGGTGAACCAATGTGAGAATAATATAATCTCATTGCATCTACTCCATACTTCTCCATAGCATCCGGAATTGGTTCAGCACCACCTTTACTTTTTGAGATCTTACTCCCTTTTCCAGTAACCCACCAATTAACAAAAATACCCCCTGGCCACTTCTCTTTTGGAAGAATGGCAACATGGTTCATAAGAAATACAGGGAAATGAACTGTCTTGTGTTCTTTTCCACCTAAGTTAACATCAAGTGGATAAAAATAATCAAACTCCTCTTTCACTACCTTCCATTTTTCTTTACCATCTCCCTTTCCAAGGAATGCATAATCAAAAAACTCTTCAGTTAAATCCTCTATATCCAAATCTCCAGACTTAACAAATTTAGACACAATATAATATGCAGGATATAAAGTAGAATCACTAATTGGTTCAATAGTCCACGTATCATCAAATGGAAATTTACTTCCTAACCAATTACCCAAACGAGCACAAGCCCTATCATTAAACCAATCTAACACACCTGGTAAATGGGTTTTATATTCGTCAGGAAAAATATTCATAGATCGGACATGTTCTTTACTCTTTTCAGTAAGTGTAGGATCAGAATATTTGATAAACCATTGGTCATCAATTCTTTTAATAATAACTCGTTCACCACATCGACAAATTACTTCCTCACTTAAATCATAGAACACATCTCCTCTACCATTCTCAAGAAGTTCTGCTTTCATAAGCTCTTTTGCTTCCTCAACTTTCATACCAGCAAATTTCCCACAATTCTCTCTCATTATTCCAGTATGATGACCAACTTTATACAACTCTTTTGTTGCCTCATCTAATTTATCTTTATCCTGTAAACTCTTAATCCCCATTTTCTCAACAATCTCTTGTGCAGGAAACATACCATAACCTTTAGACTGCACTATAGGAATTAAAGCAATATCCTTAATATCATTACAATCAAGATCAAATAACTCGCATTGTTCTGTATCCTCTTGCAATGTTCTTAACGCAACATAATCATACGGTGCATCACCTGGTACAGAAGTAACAATTCCCGTTCCAATAGATGGACTACAAAAATCTGCTGGAAGTATTGAAATTTCTTTATCAATAAAAGGTGCTAAAGCGTATCTTCCCAGTAATTTTTTTGGGTCTACATCTTCTTTCAATAATACATCATCTTTTTGATATTTTAATTTGTCAGCAGCTTCCTGGCTCATAACCCAATTTTCTCCCTCTACAGCAACTCTAACATAAGAACCAGTGGGATTTATCCACAAATTAGTTTGCCCATACATTGTTTCTGGACGTAATGTAGCAGCAATCAGATAATCATCACCAAACTTAAATTTTAACAAAGTATACTCCTGTTTTTCAGCATTTCCACCTTTTGAGATATCTGTTTCACTTGGGTCAACAGCTACGGGACCGTGGACTATACATGCAGTTGCAAAATACGGCTTTTGAACTAATAAATTTTGTTGATGCAATTTTCTAAATTGCCATTGGATAAATTTTTCATAATCTTTATTTGTTGTACAAGTAAATCTATCCCAATCACATAAAAAACCAAATTTCTTCCAATAATCATTTATGTAAACTGAATTAAAATAATCAATAACCCTTTCTGGTGTATCAAGTTTTGCAATTTCATCATCAGTACACCCATTTTTCTTAAGGTACGAAATCCATGCTTCATCGTTATTCTTAACTTTGTTTGCAAACGCAATAGCTTGATTTCCAGATGCATGAGTTCCAACAGGAAACAATACTTCTTTACCTTGTAATCTTTCATATCTACAAATAGCATCAGTATAAGAAAAACCCCTCATATGTCCAACATGTAAATAACCAGAAACACCCGGATATGCAAATATCATAAAGAACTTTGGTTTATCCTTTTGAGAACTAGCCTCTCCGAGTTTAGCATCAGCCCACTTCTTTTGCCATTTATCCTGAATTGTCTTCCATTCAATCATTTGATAAGAAGTGGATTGGCTCTTTTTAAATATTGCTCTTAAATTACAACAATTTTATACATAAATCTCAAATTACTTTAAAATAATCTTCCTGGAACAAGAACACTATGTCTTTCTTCTTCTTTAGGTACCAGTTCAGAAATTTCATATCCTCTATCAACTAACTGCTTAAACCGTCTCCTATTACCTCTTCTTTCACGTAGTAATTTTTTCCTGTCATTGTCTCTTTTTGCACAAAACCGAACATGATCCATTTCTCCAACTAGAAAGTTTACCATATCAGCAAGATCAATTTCACGAAGCCGATAATTAGGATTTCCTTGAGGATGTACTTTTATTTGTATCACATTACTTCTTGGCTTATTTACATCAATATAATGATTATCAACACCCGGAGGTTGAAGAACCTTTCCTTCTTTGGTTGTAACCCACTCTTGTCTTGGATCAGCTTGAAGATTCAATTTATGAAGATATAAATATAAATTTTCAAATAAACCAATTCTTGCTTGTTCTTCTCGGGACGTAACTACCTTAATACCAAAAAAGTCATCAATATCTACTCTTTTAGAGATGGGAGGAGTACCACCTTTTGGAGTTTTTCTACGATCAATCTCATGTTTTAGTCGCCGATATGCAATTTTTTTAATAGCTCTATCTAAATTTTTCCTACGAACTAAAACCATCCTTGCTACTCTAATTGAATCTGAATACATAATGTCAATACGGTTAGGTGTTCTTTGCAACTCACTACAATACCCAGAATCATAATTTCGTGAAAAAGGGTCAAGTGCATCATATGTGCGAATCAAATCTCGTCGAAGAGGGTCAAGATATGGTACAACGTCATCAACAAAACTTGTTCTCATATCATAGATAAAACGCAAATAATCATGATAATTATTAAATGATGCAATTCTTGGCTCTTTCGAATTAAGATACCTTCTAGAAAACATTGCACTTAATTCCCGAAGATGCTTTTCACCTTCAACAACCCTTGAAGCAACAATTCTTTGTGCTTCTTTAAGTCCATCTCCTTCAAAACCATCCACCATATGACTTAGAATAATCTGGCTCAATGAAAGATATTCTAATCCGCTAGGTTTTGTAGTAGTCATTTTAGTTTAATCATTTGATATTTTAATAGAGCTGATTGGATTAACCCCCCTAAAGTCTAGACCAGGAAGATAAAAAGAATCATCGTTTAGAAACCTACGAGCTAAGTATTCAAGAGCAACACTTGTTCCAAAAGTAAAATCTTTATTTTGGTAAATTACTTTCATCGGATGTCTTATTCCTCTAACTCTCGCATCAAGAAATCCAACAACAAGACCATCAAATTCAAATTTATCCATTTCAGCAAGAGTAGTTCTTGGTAAAGTAATTGCTTCATATCCCAGATTCGCAACATATTGAAGATGCGTTCTATAGATTCTTTGTGCTTCAGTTAATGTAAGTCGAGTTTTAGGGATACAATGGTTTGAGAAAACTCCTTCAACGAGTTTTCGACTTACATCTTTTGTTGAAGCAGCAAGACCTCTCCTTGCATGAACAATTTCGAGTGGAACTGCTTTTCCATATTTTCTACATATGATATCAAAAAGAAGACCGTCTTGGCTTAATATAATCTCACTTTTGTAAATATTATGTAATCGTGTAGGAGGTTTTAATCTTGTCTTTACATCAGCTTCTCTTTCTCTATTACTATCAACACGGTGATGTCTATTATTTCTTTTTGTAATCCCATAGAGGGCTTGTCTAAAAGATTTCATTCCAGATGATTGAGCTTCCTCAGGACTCATATCAAGAAGTGCAATAATGTCTCGACCATCTTGTTTAGAAAGAAGTCTATGTGCTACAGTCTTAACACTTTCTTGAGTATCAGAAAATACTCGTGCCATTCTTGTTCCACTAGGTTCTCTTCGTCCTTTCCTTTTTTTCCTTCTCGTTTCTGATTTAGTTGTTGTTCTCTGTGAGTGAAATCGGGTAAGATTACATTTTTCACTTCTCTCATCACTTGATATCTCCGGAGTATACGAGAAATACCTAAATCTATATTTCTGTCCTTTGAATGTAATACTCTCTATTGGCTTTTTTCTATCAAGGTCATCATCATTTGCTTCTCTATCTGCATGTTTTACAGCAAGTGCAGGAAGCCCAGGGACATACAATGATTCTCCCAAAAGTTCAATATAATTCAAAATATGTCTATAAATGTGGCCAGTAGATTGAACATAAAGTTCATCACCCTTCCTGGATAGAAGTTCAACTTCATCAATAATTATTTCTGCTAAATCTTTTGCATCCAAATCTTTAATATGTGGGAGTTGCGGAAGAGCCGTAGTAAGTTCTTTTCTAAATTGAATAAATGCTTCTGGCGCATGTTTTCTTTCTCTAGCCGACACAAGCCAATTTAATCTCGTAACATACTCTGGAAGAGAATTAAAATACAGATCTAAAGCGGTCTCAAACATTGCTTCTTTTTCATCCTCATTTTCTCTGGTACTACCTACTATAAAATCTCTAACTTTTTTTCTAATTGATTGTTTTTTTGCAAGAAGGCCTCTATATTCACTTTCATAATCATCTAAATCTTCTTTATCTGTAGGAATTTTAAGAACAAGAACTTTATCTTTAGAAACAGATAAATCAACATTAGATAAAGTATAAAATAAGCCAGTATTATTAAGATGAGTCATAACAGTTAAAGACAATTCACCCATTTCTTTCTTAATTTCTCTATCTATGTCTTCTTCTGTTCTATCATGATAATGTGCTATCATTAGTTTTAAAGTAAGTAAATCAAGGTCATCTCTTATTGGACCATATGGTTTTAACCCATCATATGAAGATACTGGAAATAAGATTGTGCCTACTTCTTTTCCTAACCTCGCTTTTTGATGATCTCGTGCGACTTTCTGAGTTGATTCAAGAACATGATGAACATATCTTCTATCTTTTCTACTTCGTCGGTCATCCTTATGACCAATAATTGCATAATATGTGGAAAATTTAAGTAAGGCAAGATTCCTTTCAGAAAGTAAGGGATATGTTTCTTTAGCATCTCTAAAAATATGAAATCTAACGATGTCTCCTAATTCTTTATCAAACGTATCAAGCTGTTCATTAACATTAGTTGCATTTAATGGATTTATATCTCCATCAGAAGATCTATTTCCATCTAATATTAGTTCAATGTGAAGTTCTAAGCCTGAAGGAGACAACTTTTTCCCATTAGTTCCCATCATTATTCATTTTCAAACTATCTTTATAAACTATTTGGTAGTAACGTAAATTTAACAAGATATGTACTTTCTATCAGCATTAATGAAAAATCCAATAGTTATACAAATATTAGAAAACATAGCAGATTTATTAGAATTACAAGAAGACAAATTTCGACCAAGGGTTTACAGAAATGCAGCTCGTTCTATAGAAAATTTAGATAAAGATGTAACAGAAATTCAAGATTTACAAAGCATTCCTGGAATTGGTGAACATATAGCAGCAAAAATTGAAGAAATAATCAAAACAGGTAAATTGAAGTATTATGAGAAGTTAAAGAAAGAAGTAAAAATTGACATAGAAAATCTAAAAGCAATTCCGTTTCTTGGACCAAAGAAAATTAAACGATTGTATAAAGAGCTTGGCATTAAAAACATTAAAGATCTTCAAAAAGCAATTAAAAAAAAGAAAATTAGAGAATTAACTGGATTTGGAGAAAAGACAGAACAGATACTTCTAGAAGGAATAGAACATCAGAAAGTAAGCAGACGATTTCCATATGCTGAAGTCGAACCTATTGTTTCTAAGATCTTAAAATATATGCAAAAGAGTGTAGCTGTAAAAAAAATAGATGTTGCCGGCTCATTTCGGAGAGGAAAATTAACAATTGGCGATCTCGATTTTTTAGTTGTTAGTACCAAACCAAAAGACGTTATGAAACATTTTATGAAGATGGCTGGCATCAAAAAAGTATTGAATCAAGGTGTAACAAAAAGTTCTATTCGGTTAAAAAATAATTTACAAATAGATTTACGAGTAGTAAAACAAAAAGAATATGGTGCGGCTTTACTATATTTTACTGGAGATAAAAACCATAATGTAGCGTTGCGTAAACTTGCTTTGCGGAAAGGAATGACATTAAATGAATATTCTTTATCTAAGAAAACTGGTGAGTGGGTTGCCGGAAAGACTGAAACAAGTATCTATAAAGCTCTTGGATTAAAATTCATACCTGCTATTAAGAGACTCAATCACGGCGAGATTCAAGCGGCTAAGTTATAGTATTACGCCACTTCTCCAAACACTAACTTACCATCAATCATATTATCTTCTACTTTAGAACAAATAGCTCTCATAGTATCAACAGCTTTAAATGGATATTTTCCCTTAGCAGTTTCACCTGATAACATAACTCCATTTGCACCATCAAGAACCGCATTAGCTACATCTGTAATTTCTGCTCTCGTAGGTCGAGGATTTGTAATCATAGAATCTAACATCTGAGTTGCAACAATACACATCTTACCTGCATCATTACATTTTCGAACAATTTTCTTTTGAACAATAGGTAAATCTTCTTGATTAATTTGCATACCTAAATCTCCTCTAGCTACCATAACACCATCAGAAACTTCAATAATCTCATCAATATTCTTTAACGCTTCAGTGTGTTCAATTTTCGAAATAATCTTAATATCTGTTCCTTGAGTAATCTTTCGAATCTGTAATACGTCTTCCTTACTTCGAATGAATGATGCAGCAATATAATTAAAATTATGTTTTACAGCAAATTTAATATCTGAAACATCCTTCTCACCTAAAGCAGGTAAGTCTATGTCTTTGTTTGGAATGTTAACATTCTTAGTATTCTCTAGTATTCCACCAACAATAATTTCACAGACAATATCTGCACCAACTTCCATAACCTTAAGCTCCATCTTACCATCTGCAATAAGAATAACATCTCCTACAACAATATCTCGTTCTAACTTATCATATCTAATTTGGATCTTTTGTGAAGTTCCAAGAACATCTTCACTTGTAATAATAACTTCTTCTCCTTCTTTAAGCATAATCTCTTCATCTTTAACCATACCAGTTCGTAATTCGGGCCCTTTTGTATCAAGCATAAGTGGAATTCCACTAACTTTTCTAATTTTCTCAACAGTTTTTAAGTGAGATTCTTGATTATCATGTGAGAAATTTAACCGAGCAACATTCATACCTTTAAGCTCAAGTTCTTTGACACCTTCTTCAGTCCATGTAGATGGTCCTATTGAACAAACTATTGTAGTTTTTTCCATTGTAATTACTAGTTAGTGGTGAAAGTATATAAGCTTTGTGGTAGGGTTTATAAAGGAATTATTAAAGAAAAAGACTAAATCACCTATAAACACTTACTCTCTCAGGCTCACACATGACCACCATAATAACTTCAGAATTCACTAGTTTAGTACTCGCAAGCGTATTTAAATCCGTCTCAGACGCAACACAGCTCTTATATGGGTGTGAATGAAGCATTACAATCGTATCAGAAGAACAGGGCTCAAATCTAACATGATTAAACGTCTGTTCATACATTTTTGGGATATATAAAGAATCAACTTTATACTCATTTCCCACAACTTTACCTTTCAAACAAGCACTAAATTCGGTCTTCAAATCAGTAAAATAAGATGCTTTTAAATCAGAAGCTGCGTTATCAGATAATTCAATACGAATTCCATCAGCCTCTATAACATTTCCTTTAATAGCAGTGGATTCCAACTGCCCTATGAGAATGTCTCCAATAGGCCAACCAAAGAAAATAAGAGAAACCATAAACATAACTAACACAATAGAAATACCTCTTATAACCCATCTAGGCAATCTTCGAGGTTCTTCATCATCAATTTCACCAATAACTAATTCTTCCATTATGGCACAAAAACTTTATTAGTTTAAACAATTTCCGCAATAGTATGACATTTTCATTTACATGCCATTCATGCGAGAATAAGTACTTCTTTAAAGATTGTGAGGAAATAGAAGGTTCACTTATCTGTATTCCTTGTTATGAAATTTACCTCATGACAGAACAGCTTAGAGAAGATAGTAAGAATGCCCATAGAGAGAAGAAGGAAGAGCGTAGAATTGAAAATGATCAGAAAGCAAATGAAAGACTTAAAAGAGAAATAGAAGAAGAACGAATAAAACTTCAAAATCAAAGCAGGACACATATCGTTACTAAAGTACCTGATGAAGATGATAACTGGTCACAAAAATTTGAATTTAAAGAACACGAAAAAGAAATAGAACCAATTATGAGAACAAAGAAAGAACAAGTTGTGAGGAAAGTTGTTAAAAAGAAAGTAATTAAGAAAAAACCAACTCCAAAAGTTACAAAAAAAGCAATAATAAAGCCAAAAGTTGCAAAACCTGTTCCTAAAATAACAAGAAAAAAAGTTATGAAAAAACAGATTTCGAAACCTGAATCAACAATCCCAGAACAAGACTTAATCTCAGAATCAGTACAATTTCATCGGTCAAGAAAACTTACACCGGAAATAGAAGCAGCAGAACTTGGAGAAATATTTGACACACTATATGTTTATGCTGATGTAAAAAGAATCAAAGTATTTGAATGGAAAGACGGAAAGAAACGAGTTGCATTAAACAAAGAAAGAGAACTTCGACGTACTCACGCAGGTGGTTTCTCACAAGAGAAATTTCAACGATTTATTGACATGAAAAAGAAGAAATCTTGGGAATGGATTGAAGATAATCTAACAAGACAAGGTATTCTTAGACCTCCATTCGAGAAGGTAGTAATTGATTGTAATGATGAAGTTTTAAAAGAGAAGATAACCAATAAGATTGCTCAATTAGAATGAAATAATACAAGAAAACCTTATAAACTTTCAAATTCTCAACAAATTGCCTAACTACATGTTATAGCTTAGCTCCTATGCGAGCACATTGTCTCATCGGTCATGCACATAGATGCAACACGGGCGGAGAGGAACACAATACCTAACAGCAACGCATGTAGTTGGGCACTTTAAACAATAGACCCCTTTAGTTGTAAAGTAAGCGTAAAGGGAATTTACAAAAATGGAGATTTGTTCATTCTTGTTGTTTTTTTAAAAAAATTTATTAATATATAAAAATATCAGTTCAAGTGTCAAAAATATTAGAGCATTTAGTAGAAGTGGTCCCTCCTAGGGTTCTAACAATAAATGACATTACTGTTTTAAAAGAAAGTAAGTGGTACAAATCATTAAAACCAAAATTAGATTCTGGAATGCTTACTGGTAAAGAAGTTAGCACGATTTTAGGTTTTGGAAAATCGACTTATACAAATTTAGTCAAAAATGGAAAATTACCAAAACCAGATAGAAGCAGACACCCAAAACACCTTTATGATTCAAAAGACATAGAACGTATTTTGCAAACTGAAGCATATTTCGTTTCAAAAAAAGATTTATTAAAATTTTTTTGTGGTGATAAACAATGGAATTGTTCACAATATCGGTTTGATGCGTTTTTTGCTGCAAGTCTTAATCCTGGTCTTTTAAAAACAAATGAAGCCTATTCAACAGTTCTTAATGCAGCCAAGATAACTGCTAAATTAAAATTACGAAAAAAAATGATCAAAGAATGGCCAACTATTGCAGATCTCAATCGCGAATCAGGACTTAATCTTAGTGAAAATGGAATACTTAATCATGTTAAGAAACTAAGAAGAATATGGGGGTTGAAAGTTTATGCAGTTCCAAAATTCGCTGAAGATGGAACTTTTATATCTTGGGGTTATAAATTTGAACCAGAACAATATAAAGCACTACTTCAAGAAGAAATAGAAGGATTAAGAGCTTTAGAAAATGGTTACACTACTGCTCAAATTTCTCAAGAGATGGGGATCTGTCAAGATCAAGTAGCAGGAAAAATTGCTATTGCTCAAGCATTGGGCTTACTAAATCCAGTAACCCCCTTATACTCAAGAGAAAGAGTTAAGTACGTTTTGTCAAAAGAAGAAGCAGAAAGATTAATCTCAGGAGAGATTCATGTTCCAACAAGAGACCTATATCACATTCAAAAAGCAGTACAAAAATTAATAGAAAACCCTTCTTATAATGAATATTCTCCTAGATTTAGTAAACAAATTGAGCTTCAACTTATATACTTAGTTAAAGAAGGAAATCATAGAGCATTTGAAGCATTAAAAGGAATGTATCAAGAAGATTTCTATAGAGAGTTTGAAGACCATGGATCTGGGATGAAAAGAGAAGATCACACCTTAGCATTACAGACAGCATTTTATGAGGTAATCCTTGAATCACAAAAAGGAAGAAGGTCGCATGAAGAGCTTCTTGTTGCTACAAGAGAGAAGATAAAAGGAGGAAGATTGTATGAAGAGCTTCTTGTAGATACAAGTGGGGAAATAAATCAGAGAAGATCGTATGAAGAGCTTCTTGATGTTACAAGAGGAGATATAAATCAAGGAAGTAGAGAAGAAATATTATGTCGGCTGATAAATTCTTGGTAGAACTAAAACCTATTTTTAGCTATAGTTATTCATAAGAAAAAAAGTAGCCCCACGCAGACTTTCAATCCGAAGGATTGTAACTTCCTTACGGAATTCGAACTGCGGTCAATGCCTATCTTTCCTTTAGAAAGTCCAAAGGGCACTATGATAGTCCACTACACTCCACAAAACGCATATAATACGCCTTTCCATGGGGCTGCAAACTATAACCTTTGCAGGGCCATTGATGAATCTCAAAAGCTCCTTTATAAAGTTTTTGTAATCAAAGCCACTGGTCACTGGTCAACCACGGACAGAGTTTATTAAACATCAATTTTCATTTAATCTATGCGAAAATGAAAATTAATCTTAAAGTTGCTGAAGCAATTGGAATAATCCTTGGTGATGGGCATTTACATACAAGAAACAATTTAATAACAATCACTGGAAGCTTGGAAAATCTTAGTTATTATCAAAGAAGGGTTAGTCCTCTCTTTCAAGAAGTTTTTGGGAAAAATCCAACATTAAGAAAAAGAAACGATAGGAATGCATACTACTTAATGCTTAATTCTAAAGAAGGATTTAATTTACTTATTAACAAAATTGGAATGAAAAGAGGCTCAAAGAAAGATGCTTCAATCCCTCAATGTATTTTTTCTTCAAAGAATGTTGCAAAAGCGTTTCTTCGTGGAATGTTTGATACAGATGGTTGCATTAAATTCTCAAAGCAGTCAAAGAATATTAACTATTACCCTCGAATTCAAATTGCATTAAAAGAAAATCAAATGGCGCACCAAATTGGGGAGTTACTTGATATGTTGGGATTTAAGTATGGAAAATGGAAGGAGCAAAGATTTAGTGGGATAATATTTTATCAAATTTCAGGGCATAAGAATACAAAAAAATGGTTCAAAGAGATAAAACCTCAAAATCAAGTCCATGTTACAAAGTTTCTTTTCTGGTTAGAATTTGGTTACTATATACCTAAGTGCTCTTTAGAGTATAGAAGAAATTCGTTAAAACCCAAACCAATATAAACCTTAATTATTTACCAAGAACATGGTGGACCCAACTCCTTTAATACCAGAATTTGAAACATTAGTTCAACTAATCCAACCATTAGTAATAAAATTAAGTTTTCTTGTAGGTGGAGTATTTGGATTATACTTCATCCTTATTCTAGTACGAGTATACTTTGAACATAAGAAAGTCAAACTTCTAAAACACATTAGATTTGATTTAGATCAATTAAATATGCATTATAACCTTCCTTATTCCAAAAAACAAAAAGGGTGGATTAAAAGAACCTGGAACAAAATTCTGAGAAAATGAAGATAACTATAAAACCAGAAGTATTCAAGAAACATCCAGATTTAAAATTAGTTTTTATACTTGCTTCAGAGATTGATAATCACAGTAAACTAAAAGAATCAAAATATTTACTTCAAGAAATTGAACAACTTCAAAGACTTACAATTCACAAAGACAAAGTCAAAACACACCATCTTCTATCTCCTTGGTCTCTTGCACAAAGAGAGTTCGGAAAGAAAGCACATCACTACCATACTTCTGTAGAAAAATTACTTACAAAAGTTCTCAGAAGAAAAACAACTGCAACAAAAAATGCATTTACTAACATCCTAAATTTCATGATGTTAAAACATACAATCCCTGGAGGAGCACTAGATTTTCATAAAGTTGATGGAGACATAACCTATTCTCTCGCTTCTGGAAGAGAGAAGAAAGGAATGACTGCGAAAGTTAAGAAGGGAGACATCATATACAAAGATAAAACTAATTTACTTGGCTCAAAGTTAGATGCTTATAATGCAAAAAAATCAATGATCACAAAATATTCCTCAAAAGCTCTTGTCCACTTTGACATCCTTCCACCAGTAACAGCAAAAGAAACGTCTGAATTATTGCAAGAATCAACAGATCTCTTGAAAGAATTCTGTGAAGCTAAATGCGATATTTTTATTTTAGATAAGAAACATAAGAAGCATACAATCTAAACAACACTCCAAAAACTTATATAAAAAGACTTCCTCTTCTATTCAAAATGGATTTTAAGCAAGAAGTAATCAACACACTACAAAAACATGTTAAAGTAGATGTAGGACCACTTCTTACAACCCCACCAGATTCAAAAATGGGAGATTACGCATTCCCCTGCTTCAAGCTAGGACAAAATCCAAAAGAAGCAGCAGAAAAACTAAAAGAAAAAATTATGCTGCCAAACGCAATAGCAAAAGCGGAAGTACTTGGCCCTTATCTCAATTTTTTCATTAATCCAACTATATTAACAGAATCAATATTAACAGAAATCTACAGAAAACAAAAAACATACGGCCAACAGAAATATGGAAAAGGAATCATCGCAATGGATTATTCACATCCAAATATTGCAAAACCATTCTCTGTTGGACATCTACGTTCTACAGTAATTGGAAATTGTTTATACAAAACTCTCAAAACCGTAGGATACGAACCACTTGCATTAAACTATCTCGGAGATTGGGGGACCCAATTTGGAAAGCTAATAGTAGCATTCACAAAATGGGGAAATAAAGAAGATCTCAAAGAAGAACCAATCAAATACCTTCTCAAACTATATGTCAAATTTCATGAAGAAGCAGAGAAAGAAGATTCATTAAACCAACAAGCTCGTGACGAATTTAAAAAACTTGAAGATGGCAACCAAGATTCCATTAAACTGTGGGAACTTTTCAGAGAATTAAGTCTCAAAGAATTTCACCGTATTTACAAAATTCTTAATATGGAATTTGACTCCTATGATGGAGAAGCTTCAGTAAACAAACAAGTTCCTTTAGCAATAGAAGAAATAAAAGAGAAGATAAAAACAGAAATGTCTGACGGTGCACTTATTGTAAACTTAGAGGAATTTAAAATGCCCCCAATGTTATTATTAAAATCAGATGGAGCAACAACATATCATAGTCGTGATATGGCAACAGCATTCAAACGGTTACGAAAATTACGTGCACAAAAACTTTTATACATAGTGGGTTCAGAACAAAAATTACATTTCAAACAATTATTCAAAGTTCTTGAAATGATGGGATACTCTCCAGAAAACTTTATTCATGCAGACTTTGGACTAATTAGATTTCCAGAAGGAAAAATGTCCACACGAAAAGGTCGAGTCATTTTCTTAGAAGATCTTCTCAGTAAAGCAATTGAAACAATAGAAAAGATTATTGAAGAAAAAAATCCACATCTTCCAAACAAAGAAAAAGTAGCAGAACAAGTAGGTGTTGGAGCTATAATCTTTGCAGATCTAAGTAATGAAAGAACTCGTAACATTAACTTTGACTGGGATAGGATGCTTTCATTTGATGGAGAAACAGGGCCGTATATTCAATATACCCATGCCCGAGCATGTTCTATCATCCGAAATGCAAAATCAAAACATTCAATTGAACCATCATTACATATTTCATTTGATGTACTTCACAACGAAGAAGAACAAGCACTATTAAAACATCTATACTCATATCCAGAAGTACTTCAACGAGTTAGTGATTCATATAAACCTCACCATCTGGCACAATACCTGATAATGCTTTCACAATTATTTAACGAATTTTATCATGCTTGTCCAGTACTATCTGACCTTTCAAAACAAATGAAAGCAAGAGTATTACTCGTTGACTGTGTACGTCAAGTACTCGCAAACGGATTAGATGTAATGGGCATCCACGCACCGGAGGAGATGTAATGGTATTTTCAATATTATGTCAACAAAATGGTGGATGTATGGGTTGCTGTGGCCACGATTTTATTTCAAAAGAGAAAATCAAAGAAGCAGTTCATAAAAACACACTTGAATTTAACCACCATAATCCAAAAACCAAAGAAGAATTTATAAAATTTAGAGATCGTTCACATTCACAACATCTTCGTAATGGTGTATGCAGAAATTTAATTGAGGAAGAAGGTTGTCTTCTTTGCCCTTTACATCCATCTAAACATAAAGAAGATTTAAGGATAGGTCACTGTGATGTTAATTACCTCTGTAAAACAGCAAAAGAATTTCAAATGTGGGATGAAACTAGCCAATTAGCATTCCTCTATTTTATACAAAGTAAAGAACTTAACAATCTTGATTACTCATTAAAAATGGATAACCACTCATTATTAGAAGAGTTTAAGGAGGCCCAGGATGAACCTATTATATGTGATAGTATCGAACAAAGAAGAAGCAGAAAAGATCTCAAAACATCTACTTGAAAAGAAATTAATTGTATGTACAAACTTTTTTCCAATAGATAGCATGTACTTCTGGAAAGAAGAATTAAAACAAGATAAAGAATTTGTACTTCTCATTAAATCTAAAGATTCTGAGAAAGCTGTTGAAGAAATAAAAAAGATTCATTCGTATGATGTTCCTTGCATTGGTACTATTCCAATACAATTTAATAAAGAATATCAAGAATGGGTTAATAATCAAAATTGAAGTGCGGCTGCCGCAGCACCATCTTCTCGATCTCCCCCCATAGTAGATCTATTCTTATCAACAAGTTCTTCTATCATTTTCATAATTTTATGTGGTCTGTTAACGTCCTTAATTTCTAAAGCACGTTCTCCACCATGTTTTACAAAAATCGTTCCTAAATTCATAACCCTGTCAAACCTTCCTTGCTTAATATTAATATCTGGAATAAACCCTAACGGATGGAAGTAAATGTTTTTCTTTGCTTGTTTAATAATGCCATTTACAACAACAATCTTATCTTCAAATACTTTATATCTCGTTAAGAACCTATTTGCTTCAGCGGATGTAAACGCAACAACAGCAGCTCCACCTAAAAGATAAAGAGAGATAGAAGTAAACTGAATTCCACTCACTAACCCATATGCTAACAGGGCAAGTAAGAATAAACCACACCCATACTCTACTAAATATGCTTTCCGTGACCTCTTTAGGTAAAGCAAATGCTTTCTCTTCATATCATTAAGAATGATTGATTGTTTATATATTTTATGGGCACACAGGCTTTGTCTAGAAAATAGTTTTTTTCCGTAACATTCCAAAAGACAAAGATCTTTTGGACGTTCCGGAAAATATTCTTTTTCCGTAACATTCTCAAAAGACAAAGATCTTTTGGACGTTCCGGTACATCGTTGTGTACCGTAACATTAAAATAGCTAAACTATGTTTCCTATTATAAAAGGTGATAGATTGTTAAAGAAAATTTTACATCGTATTCGTAAAACGAAGTACCCAAATAGATTTGTCAAGTTCTATCAACTCAACAAAAAAAGAATTAACAAAGACCGCCGTTCTCTCTATAGCAAGAAGCAAGATAAAGGAACTTGCGTCAGATGTAAGAAGAAAGCACTCAAGAATATAGTCTTCTGTCGGTATCATCAACAGAAACAAAAAGAATATAACAAAAAAGCGAGGTCAAAATAATGAGATTAACACCACCAACAAACGCAACATTTAGTTTAAGTTTACTATTAGCAGTAATTGCATTAGTAATAAGCTTCCGAAATGGTTTCTCCACAAGTGGATATTTGGCTTTAGGAGCATGGTTAGTATTATTTGTAGGGAATATGTATGAAAAAATCTGAGACTGATCCTTACGAACCTTTCAAGAAGAAAAAGAAGAAAAAACAGAAAGAGTCAGACGATCATCCCGTACATGAACAGTATACAGAGATGGGCAATATTAAGGAGTAGTGGCTAAATTATAACTCTTTAAATTCATATTCTCTCATTTTTGGTAAATTATTTAACATTCTATCATAAAATGATTGCGTTCCTAAATATTTTAGAGAAACACCAAATCTATTCGGCTCAAATTGTCCAAATGGGGGGATGTCTTCCTCTTTCTTACTTAATATGGCTGATCCTTCAGTTGAATGGAAAAAACCATTAAACTCCGTAAAATTATTATCTTTAAAGAATGAACAGATGGCATCATATTCCCCATCTCTTCTTTTTGCTGCTTGCTGTCTAAGATCTACATCACTACAACTACGAATTAGAAATAAGTGTGAATAAATTGTCATATATCCTGATTTTTCTTGTTTTTTAAAAATCTTAACATAAATTTATTGCAAACTCTTAACTTTCCCAAAATTAAACGCTTCACCTTTACTTACAATAAACACCTCAAAATTATCAACATTCTCTAGAAACGGACTCAACATCCTTCCTTGTAATACGTCTGTGCCTTCTATTAGTGGGTTAAATGAAGGGACTACAATAACTTCATTCTTTTTCCACTTACCTTTAAGAAAACACTTGTATCTCTCTATTTTACTTCCTTCCCTAATTGATATTGCTGGATGTTCGTGACCAATAATAATTCTCTTTTTTGTATCAACAAGTTCATCACCATGCACAATTATAATATCCTCTAATTCATATGAACTCATAACTGTTACTCTTCTCTTTTCTGCAATAGGTTTGATTATTGGGTCGTGGTTTCCTTGTACAATAATTACCTCTGCATATTTTATCAGAAAATCTAAGAGATCAAGAACGTCCCTCCATTCTTGGTTAGAAATCCTCCCAAACTCATGTTTTAAATCTCCATTAATGATTATTGTCTTTGGGTGTACTACCTTCAGAATTTTTTCCATTTCAGAAACAATATCATTATACTGTGTTCTTGGAACGAGAACCCCTTTAGCATGCAATTCTCCCTCATAACCAATATGAAGATCGTTAATAATGAGGGTTTTTTCTTCTTCTATCCAGAGAGATGTACCTATGATAAAAATACCTGGTGAAATTTCCATTTCTGTTTTGTTCCGTTATATTTATAAATAACTTACGTAGTGTTTTTCATACTTGCCCTCGTGGCTTAGTGGTTAGAGCGGATGGCTGTTAACTATTAAGGAAGATACCATCAGGTCGCCAGTTCAAATCTGGCCGAGGGCGCTTTTTTAGTAAAATTTATATTTCTCCTCATATTAAAAATAATATGAATGTTCTTTTTATTTGTAACCAGAACCAAAACAGGAGTAAAACTGCTGAAGAGCTATTTAAAGATACTTTCTCAACAAAATCGGCAGGTCTTTATTGTAAAAAACCAGTTACCAAAGATCAAATAAACTGGGCAGACACAATTATAGTAATGGAAGAAGAACAAAGAACAGAATTGGCAGAAAGATTTCCTAAAGAATACATAACAAAACGAATACTTAATTTAGATATTCCAGACATTTATAATTATGATGATTCTACATTAATTTCTTCATTACAAAGTAAAATGAATGAATATCTCGGAATATTAGCGTAACCATTCTTCAAAAACTCTTCGAGCTTCTTTTTTTGATGTTACTATTTTAGTTTCAGCAACTTCTAACTCTGGAATTCTTCTTGTTACTTTATATTTTTCTTGTCCATTCTCTTCAAATTTCATAAAAGAAACTTCCCATTTCTTGGTTGGGTGTATTTTTGTTGGTGACATCTATTAATTTTTTAAACATTGATTAATAAACTCTATCCGTACTTGTCCAGTTGACCAGTGCTTCATATTTTACTTTCAGAAAAGTGTCCAGTGGCATAGCAAACTTTATATACTGAAAACTATTCCTTCTACTATCAAAAGAGGTGATATTCATATGGCAAAACGTCGTAAAAAACAAAATGTTGAAGTGCACAGGATAGCTCATTATACTTTCTTTGTAGGTCTTTTAATTGCAATCGTTGCAGGATTATTCAGAGATTTTATTGGTCCAGAAGCACTAGTAACAACATTAGTTATACTCGGTTTAATTGTCGGATTATTTAACCTCACAGCGAAGGAAACAATGCCGTTTTTAACTGCTGCAGTAGCATTAATGCTTGCAGGTATCGTTAATTTGGGTTTAATTCCTGGCGTAGGTGTATACCTTCGATCAATCTTGAGCAACATAGTTGTATTCGTTGTTCCTGGGGCGATTATTGTGGGATTAAAAACAATTTGGCAACTAGCATCTGATTAAAATCCGTCGAGGGGGCGGGGGTGTTTTCAATTAAGAAACAAAAATTAGATTGTCCAGCCTGTAATAGGCATTTTACTTCTTTATTTTTTAATGATGTTACTGCATCCTATTGTCCCTATTGTCGTGGTAAAGTTTAAATATGTTTTAAGAAAGGTGTCCTCATGAAAGAAATACTTGAATTAATTTTTTTAACATTGCTTCCATTCTTGGAACTACGTGCATCAATTCCCTTTGGAGTATTTAGCACTTCATTATCACTTCCAACAATCTTTTTGGTAGCTGTAATCTCAAATATTATTCTTGCACCTATTGCATACTTCTTTTTTGATAAAGTAATTCATCTCTTTTTACATATTAATTTCATCTCTAAGTTTTATCATAGAAAAGTTGAGAAAATACAGCGTAAGATTCATCCGTTAGTTGAAAAATATGGCTTTTGGGGTCTTGCACTGTTTATTGGCGTGCCTCTTCCAGGTTCCGGCGTATATAGTGGCGCTTTGGCTGCGTACTTGTTAGATGTACCTAAAAAAGACTTCTATAAAGCCGCAGTTCTAGGGGTATTAATAGCAGGTGTAGCGGTCTTGCTTGTATCTGTATCTGGCAATGAAACATTACAGTTTATGTTAAAGAAGTGATTCATCCCAACTTATTATCAATATCCTTCGCAACTTCCTCTATCTCTTCCATCATTAGATCCATGTCTCGACGAATATCTTTTACAACCCTTGCTAAATGGCTTTCACGAAGCAAATAACCCTCTTTAGAACGAATAACTATGCCCGACTCCATTAACTTGTTTAAATGATGTACAACTGTTCCTCTGGTTAAGCTAAGTCTATCTGCAATCGTATCGGATGAAAGATGTTCATTTCGACGTGCTTGCTTAACTAAAGAAATGAAGATTCGAAAACAACTACTGTCCTTATCTCGTAGATTAAATAAACCTAATGAATTCCCAATCCATTGAAGTTCTCTATTGATGTTGTCTCCTTCCGAACGACGTACTTTGATAATTGTAATTTTTGGACTCATGACTTCATGAACCAGAACACATTTTTAAACTTTTTCCAAAAGGTTTATAAAGAAAATGCATTTCAAGACAACTGTGTTGACTTAAAGTAAACAAAATAAGGTGAGGACATATGGCAAAAAAGAAACAAATAAACAAAGAAGCTGATGAATTAAAAGAGCTCTTACAGAGAACGCAAGCAAGTTTTGAAAATTTCAGAAAACAAACGGAAAAGAGAATTCAAGAAATTCATAACCTAGCTGGAAGAGATGTTATATTACAAGTTCTTCCAATAGTAGACAATTTCACATTAGCACTCAAGAATACCGAAAACAAAGAAGAATTTCAAGAGGGTATAGAACTCATATATTCACAATTCAACAAAATGCTCAAAGATAATGGAGTTAAAATTATTGAAACAGAAAACAAAAAATTTGACCCATTCCGTCATGAAGCATTAATGAAAGTTGAATCAGACAAAGATGAAGACATAATTATTGAAGAATTTCAACATGGTTACATGTTGAATGGCACTGTAATCCGACACGCAAAAGTGAAGGTAAGTGCGGGACAAAAACAAAATCAAACGGAGGATAACTAAAATGACAGAAAATAAAGTAACAGGAGCAACTATTGGAATAGATTTAGGTACAACTTTCTCAGCAATGGCTGTACTCGAAGGAGGAAAATCAACAATTATATCAAACGCAGAAGGAACAAGAACTACGCCTTCCGTTGTACACATTAAAGACGGAGAAGTTACAGTTGGCCAAATAGCACGAAACCAGGCAATTGTAGACCCAAAACATACAATTCGTTCAATTAAAAGAAAAGTAGGTACTAATGAAAAAATTGCTGTTGACGGTAAAGATTACACGCCAGAACAAATTTCAGCAATGATTCTACAGAAATTAAAGAAAGATGCAGAAGCATATCTAGGACAACCCGTACATAACGCAGTAATTACTGTTCCAGCATACTTTAACGACTCAGAAAGACAAGCTACAAAGAATGCAGGAGAAATTGCAGGTTTAAACGTATTACGAATTATAAACGAACCAACAGCAGCATCACTTGCATATGGGTTAGAAAAACAAGATAAAGAAAAAACCATACTTGTCTTTGACTTTGGTGGCGGAACATTTGATGTTTCCGTACTTGAGTTAGGAGAAGGCATTTTTGAAGTTAAATCAACAAGTGGGGACAATAAACTTGGAGGAGATGACGTAGACCAAATAATTATGGACCATATTTCTGATTCATTCAAAAAATCTACTGGTATCGACTTAACAACTGATGCAACTGCAGTTCAAAGATTAAAAGAAGCAGCAGAAGCAGCAAAAATCGAATTATCAACAAAGACCAAAGCAGAAATTAGCATACCATTTATTACTGCTGATCAAAACGGTCCAAAGCACGTTAAAGAAGAACTAACTCGTGCAAAGTTTGAAGAATTAATTGCAGATGTTCTAAAACGGATTGAAGGTCCAGTAAAACAAGCAATGAAAGACGCAAACTTAACTGCAGACCAAATTCAACACATAATCTTTGTTGGTGGTTCTACAAGAATCCCAGCAGTTCAGGAACTTGTGAAGAAATTAACTTCCAAAGACGGAGATAAATCAGTAAATCCGGACGAAGCAGTTGCAGTAGGAGCAGCAATTCAAGCAGGTGTTATTGCAGGAGACATTAAAGACGTATTATTACTTGATGTAACTCCATTAAGTCTTGGAATTGAAACATTAGGTGGTGTATTTACAAAACTAATTGAAAGAAACACCACAATCCCAACAAAAAAATCTCAAGTGTTTTCAACAGCAGCAGATAACCAAACAGCTGTAACAATTCGAGTAGCTCAGGGAGAACGATCAATGTTTGCAGGAAACAAAAATTTAGGACAATTTGATTTAGTGGGACTTCCTCCCGCACCTCGGGGAGTTCCACAGATTGAAGTTACCTTCGACATAGATACGAATGGTATTGTAAACGTCTCTGCAAAAGATCTTGGAACAGGAAAAGAACAAAAGATTCAAATTACTGGTTCTGGAAACTTAAACAAAGATGAAGTTGAAAAGATGAAAGCAGAAGCAGAGAAGTATGCAGCAGAAGATGAGAAAAAGAAAGCTAAAATTGATGCTGATAACAACGCTGAATCTGTTATCTTCCAAACTAAGAAAGTAATGGAAGAACATAAAGACAAAATTGATGATGCTACAAAGAAAAAGATTGAAGACGGCATTAAAGAAGTAGAAGATGCAAAGAAATCTGAAGATGTAGAAAAAATAAATGCATCCATCGAATCTTTAAACAAAATAGTTGCAGAAATTGGTCAGAAAATTTACCAAGAAGCAGCAGCGAAACAAGCTGAAGAAGCAAAATCTACAGAGAAAGACGCTGACGGAAAAGACGGTGAGAAAGTAGTTGACGCAGAGTTTAAAGAGAAAGAAGAGAAGGATTCAAAGAAAGAGGAGAAAAAATAATTTTTTTTCTTTTGGAACATTTTATAATAGAAAAGGAAAGTAACTGGATAAATGAGTAAAGACTACTATAAACTCCTTGGTGTTGATAAAAACGCAACAAAAGAGGAGATAAAAAAAGCATACAAGAAACTTGCAATGAAGTTTCACCCAGATAGGGCTCCAGAAGAAAAGAAAAAAGAATACGAAGAAAAATTTAAAGAAATTAGTGAAGCTGCAGCAGTTCTTGGCGATGAAAAGAAACGACAACAATTTGATCAATTCGGTTCAGAAGGCTTTCAAGGCGGAGCAGGATTTCAAGGATACGACTTCTCAGATATAATGTCACAGTTCCGAGGAGGTTCATTTGGTGGCGGAGGATTCGAAGACATCTTTGACCAACTCTTTGGAGGCGGTGGTGGAAGACGTTCCCACGCACGAAGAGGTAGCGATTTATTATATGAAGTAGAAGTTACACTAGAAGAAGCTGCAGCAGGTTTTGAAAAAACAATTAAATTAAACAAATTAGAACATTGTCCTAATTGCAAAGGTAAAGGGGCACATAAATTTGAATCTTGTCAACATTGTAATGGTTCTGGAACTGTACGACAAACACAACGAACTCCATTTGGCATATTTCAACAACAAGGCCCATGTCCATACTGCCATGCTAAAGGAGAGTTACCACAAGATTCTTGCGACACCTGTCATGGTGAGGGTTTAGAGAGAAAAAGAAAAGAGATAGAAGTTTCAATACCAGCAGGAGTAGAAAACGGCATGCGCTTACGAGTTCGAGGAGAAGGAGAAGTTGGTTCATCTGGTGGCCCTTCTGGAGACTTATTTGTTCACGTACATGTTAGTAATCATAAATATTTTGAACGACATGGCTCAGACTTACACATTACTGTACCAATTTCATTCACACAAGCAACTCTTGGAGACGAAATAGAAATACCCCTTATTTCTGGAAAGAAAGCAGATTTAAAAATACCTTCGGGAACACAATCAGAAACTGTATTTAGAATGCGTGGAAAAGGAATGCCTAATCTTAACAGTGGCCATGGAGATCAGATGGTAAAAGTTCATGTAGAAATCCCAACCAAGTTAACCAAGAAACAGAAAGAATTACTTAAACAGCTTGGTGAAAAGAAACCATCTGTAAGTTTTCTAAAAAAAATATTTGGGTAATTATTTCTTAACTGCTTGATATACTCCAGCTGCAATTGTTCCATACAAAACTGCTTGATATCCAAGATTACCAAGTAATATACCTGCTGCAGTTGCTTGTAATACAGTGCCACCAATTGCTCCTACTACTTTACCTGCTGTTGGAAATCTATCATTAAATGTTTCATGAATTGTTCTACTATTACCTACATCTCTACCTAAATCCATTCCTTTTCTTGGAACGTATGTAATTCCATTTGCTATCTTTTCTAAATTCATTTTATTCCCTCGTATTTCTATACTATTTCTAAACTCTTTTCTTTATAAACATTTCGGAACAAACACCACTCAAAAGTAACAAAAATAGAAAACTATATAAATCACTTCCTCTATAACACAATATGAAGAAACATATCACGGCATCTGTAAACATACTCAAAAAATTACAACATCCGTCAGGATTATTTTCAGCAGCGCCTAGCAACAATACAGGATATCATAGAGCGTGGATTAGAGATACAATCTATGAAGCACTGGCATTAGAAAAACACGCTCCAAAAGCCGCTATTAAAGCGTACAGAGCACTTCTAGGCATCTTCTTGAAACACGAATATAAGATAGATTGGGCCATAAAAGAGAAACCAAATGCCGCGTTTAAATACATTCATGCACGATATCATCCAACGTCATTAGAAGAAATACACGAAGAATGGGGAAATAAACAAAATGATGCAATAGGCGCATTCTTATTTCATGTAGGAAAACTTCCAGAAATCTTGCGAGATATTAATGACTTCAGAATCATACAAAAATTAGTTTTCTATCTCGGAAGGGTTGAATATTGGCACGATACTGACAATGGAATATGGGAAGAATATGAAGAAATACATGCTTCTTCAGTAGGAGCATGTGTAGCAGGATTAAAAGCTGTTCAAAATCTTGTATATGTTCCAGAAGAATACATCACAAAAGGACAAGAAACACTAAATTGGTTACTCCCAAGAGAGTCTGTTACAAAAGATGTAGATCTTGCATTATTATCATTAATATATCCTTACAATATTGTATCTGAAAAACAAGCAGAACAAATTCTTCATAATGTTGAAACAAAATTAGTTCGAGAAAAAGGAGTTATTCGATATGAAAATGATGCATATTACAACGACAATGGAGAAGCACAATGGACGTTTGGATTTCCGTGGTTAGCAATTATTCATAAACAACAGGGAAATTCTGTAAAACATCAAGAATATCTTCAGAAAACAATTTCAATATTAACTAAAGAAAGTGAATTGCCAGAACTCTATTTATCAGAATCACAATTACCTAACGAAAATACACCTCTTGGCTGGAGTCAAGGTATGTTCTTGCTTGCATTAGAATAGTCAATGAAGTTCCATTCTTTCAATAGAGATATACTCTTTTGACGGTTTTATTGTTAATGTAGTGTTATAAAGAAGGTCAATACCAACTAAACTCAAATCAGAGTCAGATTCAATAATCAAAACTTTCTCCATTTTTCCTAACCATTGCATTTCAGTTTTATATACATTACATTCCTGACTTTGTCCATTTGCAAGAATATACCCACTGGTTGCAATTGGTCTTAGATGTAGCTTTCGTATTGTTTCTTTTGGTAACATTAACATTCCATTAAACCCAGTATCAACAACCGCTTCAATTTCAATTTTCTGAATTGAGAATGTTACAAATGGCAAACCAAAAAGAAATCGTGTTTTCATTCGATAATTATTCCTACAACATATGCTGTTTTTACACCAACTCTTTTTAGAAAGAATTTTCGATGTGGGTGTTTCTTTTGAGCTTTCTCAATGGCATCAATAGATCTCTTAGCAACAAAATACTCCCCACTTTCTTCTTCAATTGCAACAACCTGGCCAACCTTATCTTTTAACTTTTTCTCAATATTGTACCATAATTCTTCTATTTTTGTGTTCATGTTTCTGTAATCACTTCAATTAATATAAATATTTCTATTAATTAAACAAAACTATTATAAATTAGGCCACAATATGCCCTCTATGGCTAGACCAAAATTCAAACAACGGTGTGCTCTCTGTAAAGAGAACATGGTAATAATGTATTCTCATAGACAATTCCCTAAATGTGTAGATTGTCACATGAAAGAAATTAACAAGCCAGTTACTGATAAGAAATACAAGAAACTTCTCGACATTCCAGAAGAATTATACCGAAAATCCTCATTTTTACGTAATATTAAATCAGCCTATCTTCGATTTGATAACTTAACAGAAAATCAAGTAACTGCATTTAAGAAGACAATCAAAGATCTTCAAGAAGATAAAAAGGAAGAATAAGCTTAATTTCTAACCAAAAGCCTTATAAATAACCTCTATCCCCATTGAATAACCGTTTGAACTACCAGTGGTAGGAGGAAATAATGAATAAAGAAGAAATACAAAAAGCATTAGAACAACTCAAAGCGCAACCTAAGCGTAAATTCTCACAATCATATGACTTAATCATTAATTTAAAGAACCTCGTTATTAAAACAAGTCCAGTAGACTTCTTCGTAACATTACACTACCCAAAAGGAAAACAAGTGAAAGTAGCAGCATTCGTTGGTACTCAATTACATGATCAAGCAAAACAATTCTGTGACCTTGCTATTAGCGAGACAGACTTTGCAAAATATTCTGATAAAAAAGAACTTAAAAAACTAGCTGATTCATATGACTACTTTATTGCACAAGCAAATCTGATGCCAAAAGTGGCTCAAGCGTTTGGTAAAGTTCTAGGAATAAAAGGAAAGATGCCAAATCCAAAATTAGGATGTGTAGTTCCACCAAATGCAAACTTAGAACCATTAGTAAAGAGATTAAACTTATCAGTACGAATGCAAGCAAAGAAAGCAACAAACTTACAGTGTATGGTCGGAAAAGAAGACCAGCCAGACGCAGAGATTATAGATAACATTCTTACAGTATACAATGCAACATTAAAACAATTACCAAATGAAATTCAAAACGTGAAAAACGTTGTATTAAAAACAACAATGGGAAAACCGGTGAAGTTATAATGCCATCACAACAAAAGAAGGATCTTGTACAAAAGTTGATTGCACAGATTAAAGAATATCCTATTGTTGGTCTTGTAAACATGGAAAGTCTTCCAGCACAGCAATTACAGAAGATGCGTGCAATGTTACGAGGTAAAGATGTTCAAATAGTTATGACACGAAAGAAATTAATTGTTCGTGCTTTAACAGAATCAGGAAAAGAAAATATTGCAGCACTTACAGAAAAAGTAAAAGGAATGCCTGCATTACTGTTTTCAAAAGATAACCCATTTACACTTAACGCAATCATCCAAAAGAACAAATCAGCGGCTCCCGCAAAAGCTGGGCAAGTACTTCCAAATGACGTAGAAGTAAAAGCAGGCCCAACAAACTTTGCGCCGGGACCAATTATCTCTGAATTGGCATCAGTTGGAATTAAAACAAAAGTTGAAGACGGAAAATTAGCTATTATTGCTGATACTACTGTTGCAAAGGAAGGCGATGTTGTCTCTCCGAAATTAGCAGA
The DNA here is from genome assembly GCA_964510085.1 of uncultured Methanosarcinales archaeon. GTDB lineage: Archaea > Nanobdellota > Nanobdellia > Woesearchaeales > GW2011-AR9 > CAZEAB01. The sequence goes on from CAZEAB010000002.1 coordinate 39,585, forward strand.
AACATTAAAACGTCTTGATATACAACCGATGGAGATTGGGTTAGATCTAGTTGCAGTATGGGAGAATGGTTTAGTCTTCAATGCAAAGCAACTTCACATAGATGAACAAGAGTATGTACAGAAAATTACACAAGCAGCTCAGTGGGCAGTTAATTTAGCAATTGAATCTGCGTATCCTACAGCTGATACAACTGAATTACTCTTACAAAAAGCGTTTAGAGAAGCAAAAACGCTTGGTCTTGAACAGAACATAATCAATGACGTTACTAGGGACGATATCCTGGCAAAAGCAGACCGACAAGCTCAGTCTGTGAAGAATGAAGCAAAATTATAGACGGAGGACGTAAAAAATGGAATACATTTACGCAGCAATGTTGCTCCACAAAGCGGGAAAAGACGTGACAGAAGACGCAGTTAAAGCTGTTTTAACAGCAGCTGGTGTAACTGTCGATGAAGCACGTGTGAAAGCACTCGTTGCAGCTCTTCAAGGTGTAAACATTGATGAAGCAATCGAGAAAGCAGCAGCAGTAGCACCTGTTGCCGCAGCAGCAGCTCCAGCAGCTGGTGGAGAAACCAAAGAGGAAAAGAAAGAGGAGAAGAAAGAAGATAACCAAAAAGCAGAAGCATCTGCAGCAGCAGGTCTTGGTGCATTATTTGGATAAATCTTTTTTTTTCTCTTTTCTCTTTTTCATAATTACGTGATCGTACATGACTGATAATGCAGAACTACGAAAAGAATTTGAAGGAAAAAGGAAAGAATTACACTCACTACTTTCTAAAATAAAATCAATTAATACTGAGAAGGAAGATATTTATCGACAAATCCGTTCTATTCGAGATAAAATAAAAGATCGTTCTCTCAAAATTCAAACATACAAAGAAGAACGTGATTCTCTTACAAAAGAAGTAAAAGGCCTTAAGAAAGAGAGAGAGAAACTAAACCTAGATGTTAAACAGAAAGCATCAACAAAAAAAGAAGTAACCGAAAGAACTCCATATACTCCAAGAGCAAATCCTGGTAGAATTAAAGCAGAGATCCGTAATTTAGAAGAAAAAATAGAAACCGAAGTAATGCCATTTAACAAAGAACAACAATTACGTAAACAAATCAAAGAATTACAATCACAACTTAAAGAAATTGAGAAACACAATAAGGCAGTAAGTGAACAGAAATCTTCATCATCTGACTTTGCAAAAGTACGAAAACAAGCACAAGAATCGCATAAACTCGTACAAGAAAAAGCACAAGCATCTCAAGAGAAGCACGAAAGTATGAATAAATTGTATGAAGAAATACGAAAATATCGTGATGAAGAAAAACCTCTTGCACAAAAATATCTTGAAATGAAAAAAGAGTATTTGGCACTTAAAAAAACAGTAGAAGAATTACAAGCTCGTGTAAAAGAATTAAGCGAATTATTTAAAGACACAGATACTAAAAACTATAAACAAAGAGTCAAAGAAAAAACAGCTGAAGTTTCTGAAAAAATCAAGAAAGGAAAGAAGCTTAGTACTGAAGATATTCTAGCGTTTCAAGCGAGTAAGGATTAGGGTCAAATCTGTTCTAACAAATCTGCCTTACTAACAACGCCCTTCACATCTCCTTTCTCTGCAACTAATAGAATAGCATAATTCTTCAATAATTCTGAAAGTGACCTAAACCCCATACTTAAAGAAACAATCGGAGGAGCGTCATCCATAATATCTCCTGCTTTCAAATTCTCAGCACTACCTGGCTGTGTAAGAACTTTATTCAAAATAACTCTCTCCGTAATAATGCCACATACTTTCTCACCAGACATAACTGGAACTTGAGAAATACCCTTACTTTTCATAATCTTAACAACATCTTTTAGAGAATCTTGTACATTGACAAAACTGATTTTCTTACTCATAATCTGCTTAGCTTTCAACTCATCTCGCTGTTGTAACCTCTCAAGAGCTTGAAATATGCTTCTTGCTTTCGTATATGTTGGATCTACTTGACCAGATTCAATCTTCGCAATAAGACTCTGTGAAACTCCCGCAGCAATAGCTAAATCATGTTGATTAAGTCCATGCTTCTTCCTAAGTTTTTTAATTTCTTCTATATTATTCATTATAGAGGATAAAAACCACATTCATTAATAAATCTTTTGTGTAAAATATTCTTATATGAATAATCTTGTCAAGAGTGTTTATATAGAGAAATGGATAAAATAACTGAATTGGGAGGCATGTAAATGGGAGAATTAACAAATACAATACTTGAATATGATACAAACAAAATAAGAGACCTTGGGTGGGATAGTGGCAAACATATTGGAAGATCTGTGCTTGCTGAGGTAGGTATAGCCGTAATTAAAGAAGATAAGCGGGTTAAAGAAGAAGGGAAATACTCACAACCACAATTATCCTCACATGAAGTAGTATATGGATTACGTGTGGCAATGGAATTAAGTTTTGGTGAACTTGAAAGAGACGTAAGACTTATGGCTAATCGTTATAATAAAGCTGCTAATCATGGAAGCCAAATTCATGGTGTTAAGTATTGGGACAGAGATGCAAGCAGAAAAGCAAACGAAGGAAATGATGATAGAGGTTCTCATGTACGAGTCTACTCTCACTTAGTATTAGATGAACATTACAAAATAGAGAAAACGCCTGCTAGGAGAGATGTAGAGTTAAAAGTAGCATAGACTCTAGCACCATAAACTACTAAAATGATTACAATTAAAATTGAAGCGAGGTAAATAAAAATGACAGATAAAAACCACTTTTTTACATCAGAAAGCGTTTCAGAAGGTCACCCAGATAAAATATGTGACCAAATCTCAGACGCTATCTTAGATGCAATGATCAAAGACGACCCAACAAGTAGGGTTGCAGTAGAATGTTTTACGAAAACAGGCTTTGTTGTAGTCGGTGGGGAAGTGAAAACAAACACCTACGTAAACATACAAGAAATAGCACGAAAAACAATCCTAGACATAGGATATAACAAACCAGAATTTGGATTTGAAGGCTCAACATGCGGAGTTCTTGTAGCAATATCAGAACAATCTCCAGACATCGCACAAGGCGTTGACGAAGGAACAGGATTACATCAAGAACAAGGAGCAGGAGACCAAGGATTAATGTTTGGATATGCATGTGACGAAACGCCAGAACTAATGCCACTATCCGCAATTCTATCTCATAAACTAGTACAAAGACTAGCAAGTATTAGAAAGCGAGGAGAACTATGGTACTTACGACCAGATTCAAAGTCTCAAGTAACTGTTGAATACGAAAACGGCAAAGTAAAACGAGTAGATGCTGTAGTCATCTCAACACAACATCATCCAGATGTAGACCTAGAAACAATTCGAAAAGATATGATTGAACGAGTTGTAAAACCAATTTGCCATGATTACATTGATGAGAATACAAAATACTTCATCAACCCAACCGGCAAATTCGTAATAGGTGGACCTGTAGGAGATGCGGGTTTAACAGGACGAAAAATCATCGTTGACACATATGGTGGACACGGACGTCATGGTGGCGGTTGTTTCTCTGGAAAAGATCCTAGTAAGGTAGATCGTTCAGGTGCATATTATGCTCGGTATGTTGCAAAGAACATCGTAGCAGCAGGTCTCGCAACAAAATGTGAGGTACAAGTAGCATATGCAATTGGAGTAGCAGACCCGGTTTCCATATTAATAGAAACATTTGGTACAGAAACAATTCCAAATGCCAAGATAGTGGAACTAGTAAAACAACACTTTGACTTCAAACCAAAAGCAATGATAGAGCAGTTAAACTTACGACGACCGATCTATCAGAAAACTGCTGCATACGGACATTTTGGACGAAATGATCCAGATTTCACGTGGGAGAAAACAGATAAAGCAGAATTGTTAAAACAAGAATCAAATACACCACCACAAACTGCTACTGAAGAACCACAAGAAGTTGATGGAGACGTTCCGCCTCCGTTATATCAAAGTTATTGAATAAGGGAATAATCTATTTTTAATTTATTTTTTATACATTTCTTCCTAAACCCATCAAAGCAGTTAAACCGCCAGCAAACATAGCTCCATATTCTGCAGTTTGATAATTAGTTGCGTGATTTAATGTATCTCCAATACTCTGAACAAAATTAATACCACCCTGATAATCGCCAACAGCGTGACCTACAACGCCTCCAAGAATGGACGCTAAACCAACTTTAGCCCAAGTTCGAGCCATTCTATTTGGAACTCTATTCATCTGTTGTGCAGCATAAGAAACAGCTCCAGTTGTTCCAAGAACGTCTGCAGCTAAATGTGCATTCTCTCCAATAGAGGGATTAACTTCTCCAGCAACGTACGCAGCTAATTGTGATAAACCTACAACTATCCCACCTACAACTAAAGAATTAACACCTGGATTTCCTTGTGACATTTTATGGCCCCGGTATTGGTGGAGTTGTTCCTCTCCAACTTTGATACGCCCACTTTGCTGGTAATGCTAATCCACCCGCAATTGCACTTGCAGCAGTTGTATGATCTTCAGTAACTGCATTAGTTACATCTGCAATACTGGTCAATGTATCAACGGATCCATCATATCCTCCAACAGTATGTCCTACTAATGCCGCTAATGCTGCTGAACCAAGACACAATACTGCATCTCTTACTCTATGCCAATCATTGTCAGTTCTCGGACCGACTTGTGATAAAGCATAACCAACACCTACTGCTGGTGCTGCTACATCTGTACCATAATCTACAAAATCAGCAATGCTTGGATCCCCAATAACATTTGAAGTAATTCTACCTGCTAATTTAATGCCACCATAAGCCAAAGCTCCTAAAACTGGACCTCGTAAATCTCTTGTATCTCGTACAGCTTCTGCTGCATTTCTAATATAGTTTCTCATACAAAGAAAATGGAGTTACTAGTATATAAATGTTGCGGAAAGTAACTACTTTAAAGTAGCACTATCTCTTCCCTTTTTTCTCAACTTCACGAAGCCACATTAAACCAATTCGAATCATTAACTTATTGAACTTATCAGAAATCTTATACGTTTTCTTATACAAATCATACTCAATCATCCCCATACCTCTCATGGGTGTAAGAATACGATCATAAAATTGTCGTTTATTATAAGAAATACGGACCTCTTTCTGCAAAGGAGATCTTCCCTGCTCTTTCACGACAGCTTTACCCTCATGTAATGCCGTTGCAAACATACTCATTTCAGTCTTCCCAATCTCTCCACCATTCTCCCACATATATTTAATAAGCATCTTCCCCACAACTTCCTGTTGCTCAGTAGCAAAAATTACTTTAAATACGTCCTCTGGCAAATTAAATTGGTCTACAAGAATAACCATACAACCAGAAATGTAATTTATTATATAAATATTACGTAAAGGTATACTGGCCAATTCCTTCCAAAAACCTTATAAATGAGTGATAAACCCAATTAAACATGGGACGAATAAAGACAACATTTGTAAAACGACGAACTAAAGAACTCCTACGAGATCACGGAGACAAGTTCACTGACGACTTTACTGAGAACAAGAAGATAACTGATCAATATGCCGAGATCCAGAGTAAGAAATTACGAAACATAATGGCTGGGTATATGACGAGACTTAAAAAGAAACAACAGTGATTGTGCCATGACAGATAATTCTGTATTTATTGGAAACAAGGCGTTTATGAACTATGTTACAAGCGTCGTAATGCAATTTGCAACAAAAAACGCAGACGAAGTCATTGTCAAAGCTCGTGGCAAATTTATTTCTCGAGCAGTTGATGTTGCAGAAGTAGCACGAAAACGATTTTTAGATGGAAAACTTGCAATTAAAGATATTAAGATAGACAGTGACGAATTTGAAACAGAAGGTAAGCAAGTTCGTGTTAGCAATATAGAGATTACGCTTACCAAACAATAACTATATATACCTTATTTCCTTCCTAAAGTCACAAAAAGAGGTAATTACATTGGACTTAGAGAGAGAAATCAAAGATATTGGGAGATTTAAGGAGATTCTTAAAGTATTTTTTGAAGAAGGTCTAGGCCATTATATAACTCATTTTAGAGAACACTTACCTTGGCATCATCGAGTAAAAGCCCATTTAAGTAAAAATAAACGAACTGCTGCAGCACTACGACGTTCTTTTGAAAGACTTGGACCAACGTTTGTAAAACTCGGCCAACTCCTCTCATTACGAGCAGATTTAGTTCCAAGAGAATTCACAGAAGAACTCTCAAAGTTACAAGATGAAGTCCCTTCATTTAGTTATGCAAAAGCAAAAAAGATTGTAGAAGGAGAGTTAGGTAAACCAATAAATACAGTTTTCAAATCGTTTGATAAAAAACCATACGCATCAGCTTCAATAGCGCAAGTACATAAAGCAGTTCTTAAGAATGGAAAGAAAGTAGCAGTCAAAGTACAAAGACCAAACGTGAGCGAGATAATAAATGAAGATCTTGACATATTATTCTTCATAGCAAAACATCTTGAAGAGAGATTCCCAACAGTAAAAGATTATCATCCCGTAGATGTTATCAAAGAATTTGCAATATGGACACGAAAAGAACTTAACTTCAACATAGAAGCACGTCATGCAGAAAGAATCAAAGAAGAGATGCAAGATAATCCCAACATAAAAATTCCTGACATATATGAAGACCTTACCTCACATCGTGTGATGGTAATGGAGTTTATTGATGGTGTAAACATAGATGATGTAGAAGGTCTTAAAAAACAGAGACTAAACAAAAAGAAAATAGCAGAAAATTATTTTCTTGCGATTCTCGAACAAGCACTACTATATGGATTATTTCATGCAGACCCACATCCCGCAAATATATTCATACAACGAGATGGAAAAATAGTATTTCTTGATTACGGGATTGTTGGAGAAGTATCTGAAAAAGATAGAACAACGGTTATGGAATTTATATCTTCAATTCCAGAAAAGAATGCCGATAAAAGTATTGACTTAATTCTTAAACTAGCAAAATCTACTGACGAAGAAAAATTGCCTCTATTTAAACAGCACGTACATGATATTTTACAGGAAGTCTATTTCCATTCTGTAAAACAAGCAGGTGTTGGAAAAGGATTCTATGAAATTATATCAACCGGTGCTAAATATGGCATAATTTTCAAACCAGAACATGTATTGATGGCAAAAGCAATATATCAAGCAGAAGCAATTGTAATGGATTTATATCCTTCATTTAAATTGGCAAAAGGATTAAAAGATTTTGAAAAAGATTACATCAAAGAACAACTTTCACCAATCAGAATAGCACGGAAATTAAAAAAGCAAATTATTAACCACAAAGAATTACTGCTAGAGTTACCAGAACGAATACAACATATCATTGATCGATTAGAAAATCCACCAAAACAACATTGTGAAAAAGAACATCTTGTAGAAATTGAACATAGGATGCACGAATTGTCTAACCAGAAAAATGTGGGATTTGCAGTAATAGTTTTATCAATTGCAACTTTATTCTTTTTTTATGCAGAAGGAAAGACACACATATTTGGAATAGCAATAAGCACATATCTTATCATCGCAACATTTATTACTGTAATATATTTACTAATACACAAAAGGAGGCATTAACAATGAAGGTAACAGCACAAAAAGCATTAAAGACAGGTTTTGGATTAGGACTTCTTACATTATCCCAAGGAAAAAAATTAGCAAAACAATTACAGAAAGAACTTGGATTAAATGAAAAAGAAAGTACTAAACTAGCAAAAGAATTTGTAAAAAGTTCAAGGAAAGCAAGTCAAGAAGTAGTAGGCATGGTAGGAAAACATGTTGAAAAAGCAGTAATTAGATCTGGCCTTGCAAAGAAAAGTGAACTCAAAGTTGTCAAGAACACGCTTAAGAGACGAGTAAAGAAAGTTGTCAAGAAAGTCGCTCCAAAGAAAGCAAAGAAAAAGACAACAAAAAGGAAGAAGAAATAAATTTTGTTTTATTCTTTTACTCCCCTAAACCTTTATAAATACCCTACTTTTCTGTATGAGTATGGCAAAGAAATCTACTTTTGTACAACCTGAACTCAATATTGCATTAGTTGGACACGTAGACCATGGTAAAACAACATTAACGGAAAGATTATCAGGAAAATGGACAGATACTCACTCTGAAGAATTAAAACGTGGAATTACCATTAGGTTAGGATATGCAGATTTCTCAATATACAAATGTGATAAATGTGACTTTTTTACAGGCAAAGAAAAATGTATTAAATGTAACTCTGCTACAAAACTTCAACGAAAAATCTCATTAGTAGACGCACCTGGCCACGAATCATTAATGGCAACCATGTTATCTGGTGCATCTATAGTAAATTCAGCAATATTAATGGTGGCAGCAAATGAACGATGCCCACAACCACAGACAAAAGAACATTTAATGGCATTACAAATCTCTGGAATTAAGAATATAATTGTAGTTCAAAATAAAATAGATTTAGTAGATGAAGAAGGAGCAATAAAAAATTATAAACAAATAAAAGAGTTTCTTGCAGACACAGATTACAAAGACGCACCAATAATCCCAATCTCAGCAAGAGCTAACGTAAACATAGACATGCTACTTAATGCAATACAAGAACATTTCCCAACACCAAAAATAGATGCAAAAGCAGAACCATTGATGTTAGTAGCACGATCTTTTGACATTAATAAGCCAGGAATCAAACCAGCAGATTTGAAAGGTGGAGTTCTTGGTGGAACAGTTAAAGCAGGAAAATTTAAAGTTGGAGATAAAATCGAAATCAAACCAGGATATATGGTACAAGAGAAAAATAAACTTAAATGGATTCCAATTACAACTAAAATCACAGGAATATTTTCTGGTGGTGAACCAGTAAAAGAAATTCTTCCAGGTGGAAGTATGGCACTCGGAACAGAACTTGATCCAACCATTGTCAAATCAGACAGTTTAACAGGGTCATTAGTTGGTGTACCAGGAAAATTACCCCCAGTACATTATGAAATTTCATTAGAAACACACTTACTTAAGAGAGTAGTTGGAACAAAAGACGAAGTAGAAGTAAAACCTCTTGCAAAGAAAGAAATGTTAATGTTAAATGTTAATAGTGCTGCTACAGTCGGTGTTGTAACAAATCCAAGTAAAAAGAAAACATCTTGTTTATTAAAGAAACCAATTTGTGCAAATCCTGGCGACAGAATTACTATTTCTCGTAGGGTTGGCGACAGGTTTAGATTAATTGGGTATGGAATTCTTAAATGAATTCCAAATCCTCGACTACGTCTGCGGTTATGGCATATTAAAATAAAGTGCCCCCGCCGAGATTTTCGCAACCAAAAGGTTATTTGAACTCGGGACCTCCAGCTTGCCAAGCGTACTACAGCCGTAACTGCAGCATCATATAAGACTGGCGCTCTAGACCAGACTGAGCTATGGGGGCGTAATTCAACTAATAACGGCTTCTCTTTTTAAATATTCTCTCTAAACACCTCTGTAACTCCTATTAAGTGGCACAAAATAGAAACATTTATATATGTCACCCTGTAGTAAATACATTCAGGGCACAAAAACGGCCCGTTTATATAAATCAGAGGGATACAATGAACTTAAATCAACTAAAAAAATTAATGGATAGGAAGAAAAATTCCAAAAAAGGAGATAATGGTAGAGCATTAGTTATAGGTGGTTCTGAAGAATATGTAGGTGCACTTGCATTAGCAGGATTAGGCGCATTACGAGCAAGTTGCGATGTAGTAACCGTAGCATCCTCTGACAAAGTAGCATGGGCAGTAAATAGATATGCACCAGACTTAATTACACATAAAATTAAAGGACAAAACACATATACTGTAAAAAATGCCAAAGAAATGGTAAAATTTGCAGACAGATTCGATGCAACATTAGTTGGATGCGGAATGACTCGAAAAGGAGATAAATTCTCACAATTTTTTGTAAAAAAATTCCAAGGACCTAAAGTAGTAGATGCAGATGCATTAAAAGGAATGTCATTTAAAGAATTTGAAAATTGTATTATAACCCCCCACGAAACAGAATTAGAAATGATGTTAGTAAACTCAGGAAAAGAATTCTTACTTCCAAAATTACGAGTATCAAACGCAAAAGAAAAAGCAGAGATCTTACAAGGAAACTTACGATATTTCTTACATAATAACAACGTATTACTCTTAAAAGGCGCAACAGACATAATTATATCTCGAAACAGAATCTCGTTTAACAGAACTGGAAATCAAGGAATGACAAAAGCTGGAACAGGCGACGTATTAGCAGGATTATGTGTTGGATTCTTAGCAAAAACTCACGATTTATTCAAAAGTGCATGTGCAGCAGCATTCATCAACGGATTAGTTGGCGACGAACTTTTGAAGAAGAAGAAAGGATACAGTTTCATTGCATCAGACATTGTAGAAGATCTAAAGAAGATTGATACAATGAAGAAGACGAAGAAACGTAAGAAGTAAAATTTTATATACTCTTTTTATTTACCCTTACCATGAAAAAAAAGAGTGAACGTTCTAAATTATTCAATTTCCTAAAAGCAAATCTCGATAATTATGCTTCCAAAGCAGGAAGAAGAATGGAAGGAACACTCTTTTTCATCAACTTTCTTGCAATAGTAATCTTTGTAATAGAAACACATGACGTTTCGGAAGCGACGCACGCATTTCTTTTCGCATCAGAATTAGTATTAGTAAGCATCTTCGTACTTGAATATTTAGCAAGAATGTGGGTTGCAGAAAAGAGAGTCAAACATTTCTTTAATGTATATAGTATCATAGATTTAGTCGCAATCTTACCGATAGCATTAAACTTTATCAACTTAACATTCCTCAGAATCTTCAGAATACTAAGGATATTCAGAATTTTACGGATACTGCGGTTCCAACGTGTTTTCAAATCTAAAGATACAATGTTTGGAGCTCTTAGTGATACACAACTAGTTATCATAAGAATTGTATTAACAGTATTCACCATTGTCTTTGTATCTGCCAGCTTCATATGGGCGGTGGAGAACAAAGTTAATCCCGGACAGTTTAAAACCCTATGGCATGCATTATATTTTGCCATTGTAACACTCTCCACAGTAGGATATGGAGATGTAACCCCAGTATCTTCCTGGGGTAGAGGTATTACTGTAACAATGATACTTGCTGGTATCGCATTAATCCCTTGGCAACTTGGTAAGTTAGTAAAAATCATGTTTGACGCATCGAGGAAAACGTCTATTAAATGCCGTAAATGTGGAATGATAGAACACGACTTAGATGCATTATTTTGTAAGATTTGTGGTACGAAGGTTAAACAGCAAGTTAAGAAGAAAGGAATGGTTAGTTAGTTTTAATCTAAAAGACCAGCTCTCGCTAACTTACCTCCAATTCCTGCAGCTATATGTGGACTAGAGCCATTCCATTCTTTTGGAATTTCAAGAAATACAACTGTTGCAGCGTATTCTTTTCCATATAAACCCCATGGCCAATATACAGCAAATTGACGGATCCCTTCTGTTTCTTTGAAGTAGAGAGGTTGTGTTGGAACAAACCTTAAACTTCCTTGAACTCTATCTAAGATTCCTTGTAAATAAGAGGGCGTCGGAACTTCTGCTTCAAAAAAATGATCATAATATTCTCTTAATAATGTTTTTACGCTTGTCAAAGCTGGTTCACCTCTCGCCACGAGTTCTATTAGAGAAGGTTTTACTTGTGGTGCGACATCAACTAAACCATTTCTAATATACGAAGTGCCAGTAGAACTTAACTCTGATTGAATTCTTCTTGTTAAAGAATAATTTTGTTCATAGTTTTCCATAAATATTGAAATTGATATTACTATAAAAAATTTTGTGAAAATATTCTTATTAGTAATAAACATACAAATAACTCAAACCTTCCAACCAGTAATAATAATAGTCTCAAACAATCCTTTCTTATGCTCTATTTGAACATCAAAACCAGCAGTTGCAAACATCTGCTTTAACTTCACATCGTTCTCAATCCATGCAACGTTCGGAATCAAGTAAAAGAACTTTTCATAATCAACAAAGATAATCTCCCCACCTTTCTTCACAAACTTTCCAATAGAATTCAAAATTTGTTGAGGTTTCTGCATACTAGATAACATGCCAATAGAAACAACACCATCAACAGTATGAGGAAGGTGTACAGTAAAATCAACTAAACTTGGTTCATGAAACGTCTGAACATGAACATGTTTTTTCACTCTCTTTTGTGTATACCCTAGTTTTGTTTTAGAAATATCAACAGCAAATAACTTACCATGCGCCTGCACAAGATGGGCCAACTTCTCAGTTAAGATTCCAACAGAACAACCATATTCTAAAATCTGTTTACCAGCAAGTTCATTCATACTTTCTAACAATTTCTTCTTAATACCAAACGAAAAGAACAACTTCTCCGTAATCAAACTTAGCCATGCCAAACTATCTCCTGTGCTCTTAATAGCCTTCTCACTATAAAACATCTGTACCATGAAGAAAAATGGGATACCTAAAAATAAAAATGATAATGCCAGACGAGCAATAGCCCATGCACCACCACCTTCAAGATATAACCAATTACCAATCAACCCAAAGAATATTAATACTAATATAATTGGACCAATCGTACCAAACGGAGCTCTAAATGGCCTTTCTAACTCTTTATACTTACGACGTAATATCGGAACGGCTAACACAATCATAGACACAACAAGTAAACTAAGTAACACATAAATCAAATAGATACTCCTATACGAATCCTTCCAACCTACTATATCTCCTCGAAAAATAAACCACGAAAATAGTAACACCATCACAGACTGGAAATATACAGCTCTATGTGGGGATTTATGTTTTGGATGTAACACCGCAAGTTGCTTGATAAACAATTTATCTCCTGCCATCGCTTGCAATAAACGAGAACCAGCAATAGGCCATGCAGCAGCAGCTCCCACAATTACAAGATACATACCAAACACAAGAACTTCCTTACCCGTAGCGCCTAGCGTGTTAAACGCTTGCACAGCAAACGGACGGAGATCTTTTACATAATCACTATATGGGACAGTTCCCATAGAACTAATGATATATATCACCATAATAACAGCACAAATTAAAACTCCAGATATAATCACTCTATGCAATTTTCTTGGTTCTTTAGCTTCATTTCCCATATATGTAACAGCTTCGAAACCAAAGAACGCTTCACTAATTAGCAATAAAGATAATCCCAAGAACATGTAGATACTCGTTCCCTCATGTTGAAAGAACGGTTCAAATAACACCGTATCAAACGGACTTGTAAACCCTCCACCAGAAAATAAAGTTGGGAAATCAATAAACGACGGAATTATCATTGCTAATACTGTAACAGTAGCAATAATTCCAAACGCAAGTAACATAGTCGAACCAGCATCAATACCACGGAATGCCATATAATTTAATACAAAAATCCAAATAACCACAAAAATCATCTGTAAAATTAACGCCCTACTTCCAGTTTCAGGAATAAAATATTGAGCTGCTGCAACAATATTAAGAGCCATCCCAAAGTTTCCTGCAATCCATATACCCCAACCGGCCATGAATGAACCAAATCTCCCATACGCTTTCTTACAATACTCATACGTACCACCGGAACTTGGAAATAACGACGCTAATTCACCAATATATAACATCATCCAACTTGCTAACGCAAATAAAACAACCCATGCTATAATAGAAGCAGCACCAGAACTTGACATTCCCAAACCAGGAAGATAGAATAAAGAAGAACCTAAAATGGAGTTAATAACAATGAAAAGTAATACGAAAAAACCAAGTTTCTTTTTCGATGTAGCCTGCGTAAGATCTTGAGGTATTTGTGGTTTTCCGGGTACTTTTGGTTTAACAGATTGAGTAGGAGCTGCAACTTTAGCTTTAACGGGAACCTTTGCAACGGGTTTAACTTGAGCTACAACGGGCTTTGAGTCACCTATACCTAAGAACTTCTTGAAATCCATAATAACCTCTTTTTTAATAGTAAGAAATTTTTGTTTATAAAAGTATTGTACATCTTCATAAAACTTAAAAACAACCTAACTAAATCTACCTCATGCTATATGAAATATATCAACGACCTTGGTTATTAATACTATTATTATTTACCTTAATCTTATGGGAACTAATATGGAAAGCAGTTGCATTATGGACTTCTGCAAAGAAACATCAAAAACTATGGTTCATATTTATATTAATATTCAACACCGTTGGAATTTTACCAATAGTATACTTACTCTTTGGAAGAAAGAAAGACGAAACTACGTAGCTTCTTCAATTTCAATTTTACCTTTTCGTAACGTCAAAGCAAATTCTTTATCATCATGAAATTTAGCAATTTTATTTGCAATTACCGGTAAGATAATTCGATCTCCCCTAAACGTTAAGGATGAGATTATTTTCTGAGATTCATTACCATCTAAACTAATTTCATTCATTACTTCCTTTGCTTTCTCTTTCTTCTTTCCGTGAACTATTTCTTCTGTTTTACGAAAAAAGAATTTAGCAATTTCATCAGCAATATTAATAGTAGAAACAGACTGAACTCCTTGTAATCCTGGAGAGATATTCGCTTCAATTACTAAAGGACCACGAGGACTTTCTAGAATATCAACACCACATACATCTGCTCCAAGAGCTTTTGCAGTCTTAACAGCAATCTTAGAAGCTTCGTGACTTAACAAAATAGCTTTTGGTTCTCCGCCAGAATGAGTATTTGCCCTCTTCTCACCTTTCTGAGCAACACGTTTCATTGACGCAACAACTTTGTCTCCAACAACAATGGCACGGATATCTTCACCATTTGTCTCAATATACTCTTGAATAATAAATGGTTGATTTAACGCACCCAAAGCATCTAGTAATGACGCAGCAGAACTTTGTGACTCCGCAAACATAACACCCTTTCCTTGCGTTCCTTCAGGAAACTTCATCACAATAGGATAATGAACTCTTTTCAATAATACTTTAGCTTCTTCAATAGTTGAAGAAATATATGTTCTTGGCATAGGAATATTTTGTTGTTCCAACGCAAGATGTGTTAATAATTTATTATGAACTGTTGTAAAAGAACTTGCAGGAAGAGGCATATACGGAACCTTCCCTTCAAGTAAAGCAGAGATAGATCGTAACAAGTTAGCAAATCTAAATGAACCCTTTACATATATGCAATCATAATGTTCTAATAATTTTCCTTCATAGAAAATACCACTTTCTTTTCCTAAACGAACTTCTATATTTCGCAACTGAATCATATCAACTTCATCAAAATGCTTCTTCATTGATTCAACAACCATTTCTGAACTAGTACTACCTAAAGAAATAACTGCCCCTTTCATTCCTCTTCTCCCTTCTTCATGGGATCAATCAAAAATTTTCCCTCTAGAAGAATATTCTGTCCAATCAATAAAGGATATGTCATATGGCTTCTATCAGCAAGTGTAAATTCTTCTTCAATTTCAAGACCATTAATTATAATTTTTGCTTTTACGATTGGTCTCTTTCCAATACCTGAAGCAGACTTCACAACTTTAGATCGTGTAATTGGTCCTAATTCTAGCTTTGCAGCTACATTTAAATCAATAGAAGATGCAGTAGCTCCTGAGTCTATCCGTGCTAATACTTCTTCTCTTTCTTCATTGTTACCTATGACGGTAACAGGTTCTGTTAAACCTAATATTGGTCTTTCGTCCATTTTATATACACTTGTGGAAGGGCGTTTATAAGCTTTGCTATGGTGTATTTTAAGCTTAAAAAAGGAATGAGCAGCGTCAATTTGTGAACGATTTTTAGATAAAAACATTTATTGCCTCAGGGGGAGGGCCCCTACGGGGATGGGGCAGTGCAATGTATCTATATGAAAAGTGAACCCGACTCTGCTCACAAATTAAGAAACATTTTTAAAGAGATTACCTTTTGGATTGAGTAAGCCCCTGTGGTGTAGTCCGGACAAATTCAAACACTGGATTCACAGGGTTTGTCTTTTGGGATAAACTATCATTCTGCCCTTTCGAGGCAGCGACCCGGGTTCAAATCCCGGCGGGGGCGCTTTTCTTTCCACAACTATTATATACATTAATACATTCTAACAAGCATGCCAAGAAAGAAGAAGAACATTGCTACACTCTGTGTGGAAATGCCATTAAGATTAATCCCAGAAACAGCTAGAGTTCTAGAATCTGTTGGAAGAAAAGGTTCAGTGTATTGTAGACAATCAGTTAATGATTATAGATTTCTAGATGCAACTTTTACAATGACTTATCATGGCTCTAAATTTGTAAGAAGAACATCAACAGCATTTATTGACACGTTATTTAAACCAAAATACTCAAAATAATTATTTTTTCTTATATCTCCACACTAAAATTAAAATTAGTGAAATCCCAATCAAACCCCAATTAGTTATCATAAACCATTTCGTTCCCCAACTAATTCCAGGAAAAGCCCATTCAGATACTGGCCACAGAAATGGTGTTGGTAAAAATTCTCTCGTGTGCGTAAGCATATCAAGAAATACTTGTATAGGCCATGCAAACATAAAAATAGGAATTCGTCGAAGATAAAGATATACAAAAAGAAAGATTACAGCAATCACAACCAAACTATGTCCTAACCCATAACTTGCTTGTACCCAACTTGGAAGGATGGAAGAAGGTCTTCCAACTCCGCCATTAAATAATCTATAAAAGAAAAACGGAGCCCAACTAATAATATCTGCCAGCAACCCAAACAATACAGCAAACCACACATCTTTTCTCCTATGAAAAAGAATATATGACCAAGCCCCATGTGAAAAAAAATCCATACTTAGAAACAATACAAATCTCCTTATAAACTTTCCTTAAACTCCTCAAACAATGTCTTAATCTCATCAATAGATTTAACCTTCAACAACTTCCCACGTAATTCTTTACTACCCTTACACCCTTTACTAAAATTCATTGCTTGCATTCTAATATTCGCCAATTTTATTTTATAGTTTTGAGCATACTTCAAATACTTAAAAAACGTAGTCAAACGACCTTTATCACTAACCTTCCTATAAGTTCCCTCAGATAAAAACTCATTAACCTGCGCAAACAGAAACGGATTCTTTGCAGCAGCCCTTCCAATCATCACATAATCACACCCAGTTTCAGAGATCATACGAGCAGCATCTTCTGGCGTTTCTATGTCACCATTACCACATACTGCAATTTCAACAGATTCCTTCAACTTTGTAATCAACGACCAATCTGACTTCCCGGAATACCCTTGCTTAACAGTTCTTGGATGTAATGTAATCATCGCCAAACCTTCTTCCTCAGCAATTTTACCAATCTCTAAATACTTATCCGTTTTGTTAATACCTGCTCTTATCTTAACAGTAACTGGAACAGTAGCATGCTTCACTAACACCTTAAAAATCTCTCGAGTCAACTCTGGCTCTTGTAATAAAGCAGAACAAGCCATTGACTTTGTAATATGTGGAGCTGGACATCCCATGTTATAATCAATAATATCAAAATGTTTTGTAACTATCTTCACAGCTTCTTCTAACTTTTCCAAATTAGAACCAAACAACTGTATAGAAATGGGCCTTTCCTTTTCAGAGAACTGAACAAACTCCATAATCTCATTTGCTTTAGCAGAAACTGCATGTACGTTAACAAATTCAGTTACTACCAATCCCGCTCCTAATTCTTTACATATTAGACGCAGAGCTGGGTCTGATACACCTGCCATTGGTGCAAAGAATGCTTTACTTGTAAAATCTGGAAGTTTTTTCTTCATCTAAACTCACAAAACAAACCCCTTTTAAAAAATTATACATAAATTTTAAAAACAACATACTTAAAATTCTATTATGAATCAACACATTAAATATCCATTTAAGTTTTTAGAACCAATATTCAAAAAGGTAACACAAAAACAAATAGCACAAGCAGCTCTTATTGTATCCTTAGCAAGCGGATATCTTACTGCAATAGGAATTCGAGAAATGGATGAATCCTATACTCCAGAAGTTGCAAGAGCAACACAAATCTATAAAGCTGTTAATTCACACCAGCCAAGAGAAAAGAAATTACTTGCGAAAGAACATTTAGATACATTACTTCAAGAACCAGAAATAAGAAGACAATACGATAGACATTCTTCCGGTTCAGATAAAGCAACATGGGGTTTAATGGGGATCATTTTAAGTGGTTCATTAGCATACGTATTGTCAAAAAAAGATTAAACTCTCTCACATTTTTCTAATAATACACTTAATTTCTCAAAACCAAACTCACTCAGAGGAATAGTCCTAAAATATTCTTGATTTAACGGGCTATATAACCTCTTCGCATTTTCCATACACTCTAACAATCTACCTTTAGAAATAATTCCATAAAAACGAACAACACCATCCTTATTGTGACATACAATATGATAATCACCAATCTTATCCTTTTCAGTTTGAAATCTATCATCTGGATATGCAACAGATTTCCATTTGAATAATGATTGTTCAGCAACACTTCGCAAACCAACACTTACTTCTTTCCCATCAATCTTCACAATAAAATCAGCACCAGCACCTTGCGAATCCCCTACATATTGTCCTCTATTACGGAACCAGATTCCTTTATCAATAAGAATATCTTTAAACGCATGTTCAGTTACCCAGCAATGAGTAAAATTCTTTATTTTAACATCAACATTCCTGCCTTGCTTTCCCCACCCTTCACTTTGAATCTTCCTTGTAACATCCTCTTTAATAATAGAAATACGTTCAGGTGATACACTCTTTTCAAGATAGTTCATAAAAATAGTTAATTAACCAATTTATTTAATATTTTCCTTCTCTTCAATCTTCTTAAAAATTAAACAATAATGGTGATGTACATTCGGAACAAAACTATACCTATAACCATATGGATACAACGTCTTATTATCTTGACACCAGATCCTCTCACCACGGAATTGAAAATGTTCTCTCATTCTTGTAGCAAAATCCCATGATAAGGTAACATAATTTCCTTTATTCATGTAATTCTGTAATACCACAACAAGATGTCCACCAACTTTAACCTTTGGTTTAATCTTCACAAAAATATCAACTAACCTATCCAAAAACTCTTCATATGTTTTCGCATTACCTAAATCTAAGTCATCTTCACTATATTGTGTGTCTAAACCTTCTTCCTCACGTTTTGCAGACGCTAAACCCTTCTTCTGTAACATCATTCCATACGGAGGAGATGTAACAACACAACTAATCTCCGGCAATGAATACTCCTTCCAAATCTTACCTATTTTTGACGAATCACCTTTAATAACTAACTGTTTAGATAAATCCCTTGCACCATCTTCAGTCAACGTCAATTGACTTTGTAAATCTTCAACTCTCTTCTGTGCTATATCTGCATACTTCTGCTGTAACTCAATACCAATACCATTCCGATGAGAATTATGACATGCAACTAACGTACTTCCTGTACCAAGAAACGGATCAAATACAACTTCTCCTTCTTTTGTAAAAAACCTAACAAACTCCTCCACCATTCCTTCAGGATATTTTGCAGGATGTAACACCTCATTCTTCTTTCTTCTTGGAGGATTATGAACAAACCATGTTTTCGTAAACTGTAACCACTTCTTCGCCTCTAGATCGTTTAGCTTATTTACTCTCATATCAAATTCAGTGAAATGGAAGTATATAAAATTATCATAAAATAAAATTAAAAAAAATATAAGAAAAAATTATCTTTTTCTCTTTTTAGTTGCTTTTTTCTTGGTTGCTTTCTTTTTTACTGCCTTTTTCTTAACGGTCTTCTTCTTTGTAGCCTTCCGCTTAGTTGTTTTCTTCTTTGCAGTCTTTTTCTTAGCAACTTTTCGTTTTGTGGTTTTCTTTTTAGTCGCTTTTTTCTTCTTACCAGCTTTTCTACCACGAGCCATTTTTGCTCTTGCAACGTTTCCTTTCTTATCAACGAAATACAAGTAACCTGACTCCTTCTTAACTTTTGTCTTAGCAACTACTTCTTTTTTGGTTCTTCCTTTTTTCCGACCAGCTCGGCTCATTTTAGCTCTCGCTATATTTCCGTTCTTATCGACAAAATACAAGTAACCTGATTCTTTTTTTACTCCAGCTTTTGCAACAACTTGTGCCATTACACATCCCCTCTTTTCATGTTTTTGAAAACATTGCTGTTTTCTGACGATAAAGAAACGAAATGAGTATTTAAACTTTTCTTTTTTATTGACGAGAAATCTATTGTAACGTGCTCAAAACACGCTCTGCCAGTAATGCATCATTTAAATTCAAAACACCGCGGTTAAACTTCTCTTGGTCATCAAACCCAATTCTCGGACATGCAGTATTAACCCATACCTCAATAAAAGGAAAGTTCTCCAACTGACCAAATGAAATGTTATCATCAATAAAGTAATAAAATTTTTTATTCGGAAACTTCTCCTCTAACATCAAACCAGCCTTTAACTGTTCCTGTCCAGGTTTAACCGTAACAATAACTCCAACAGAATCAGACGACAAATACTTTACTAAAGCACCTTTATATTTATTAACCAATGTAGAAATATCCTCGCTAGATAATGTATACATCTTCTTTCCAATAGGATCATTACATACAACTTCTTTTTTCTCTTTCTGCTCCTTTTGACCTAATACTAATGCCAACGGATGAAACCTACCATCCCCAACATACAAAAATGAATCAAACTCTTCTTCTAGATGTAAAGAATCATGATAACTATCACAACCTAATAATTGAGCAACAACATGGGCTCTATCAGCCTTAGACACAATATACTTAATACTTGCTTCATCTAATTGTTTTGTAACTGTATCTAACTTAGATACAAATTGAACAGAAGCAAATAACGCTACTTTCTTTCCTTTCAAATAATCAAGAGTATCAGAACACAATTCTACATCACCAGAGTACGGGGCATCTAAGAATAACGTATTTACCATCCTTCCTTCCTCTCAAATCTATTATGTCCCCAACTAATAAGCAAATCAACACCCATTCTCTTCAAACCAAGTGGAATATCACACGCACCAAAATTACTTCCTAACCAAATAAATACTCTCACATCCGTTTTTTCAACAAGAAAATCATGAATTCGTTGAGCTTCTGGCTTCATACCATCTGGTAGCTGAATACACACAGTTTTAGCACTAGTTTCTTCAATTTTTGCAAGTGCTTTGTCCAATTCTATCTCATACAAACCCATAGTAACATTTTTATAACCATTCTTTATATACTTTCTTATGCATAATCAAGCATTACAATTTATAGAACAAACACGAGAATACAGAGATAAAAAACTAAACACTATTGGGAGATCTCTGAAGCGTCTGGGGATTAGTCCAAATATACTCTCATTCTTCTCATTATTAACCGGTCTAACTGCAATGTACTTTGCATTTACGCATCTTGGATACTTTATTCTCTTTGCACTTCTTCATGTTACGTTTGATGGATTAGATGGTGTAGTTGCACGTCTTGGAACACCTTCTTCATACGGAGCGTACCTAGATATTGGAGTTGATACATTTATTACTCTATTAATATTAATAAAAATTGGTTATTACATTAATGATTTCTACCCATATATCATTGCAGGATTATTTACACTAGCCGTACTAATACACATGATTACAAAACTAAAAGCACCAATTATGTTTATGAGATCGGTAGGGCTTATTCTTATTGGTATTTCAATGGTAGTACCATTTCAAGTAGGATTTCTTACATTCAGTTATCTTTTTGGAGGGGTTGCTACAGCATATTCATTAGCGAAACAAGTACAATTTTTTATTCAACGATAATTTTTCCAGATTGACCAATCATAACACCATCAACGTATGTAAACTTTCCTGTATTGTCAAATGTATATGTAAATGAACTCTTTGATTTTACAAAAGGACTTTTCATATCAATAATCTCACGTACACCAAGAAGTAATAGGGAAAGTTTCTTCCTTTCATTTCTCCATTCAATTGTAGCACCTTGAGAAATAGTAATCACTTCTGGTGTAAATCCAGTATCATTCACTCGAACAATATGCCGCGTATATATTGTAGGACTTTTTGTAACAACATCAAATGGAGTTGAAAAGAATGGAGATAAAGATAACTCATAAGGAATAGCTACACTAGTAACACCTAATAAAACAAGTAAAATTAGTACTAAGAAAATTCTCTTAAAACATCGTGTCATTAATCTTCAACCAATACCCAATAACATTTGCAGCCACGTGTAATAATGGACTGACAAGTAACAATATCAAAATAACTTCGGCCTTTGGAACGTAAATAACAAATGAACCAATAATCCCCCCAATTACAAAATCAAGTTGATCAAACGGAACCCACGATTTTCCAGGTTTAATCTCTGCCTTTCTCTTATAATAACTTTTTACAGCATCTCCCACAATCGCTCCAAGACCCATAAAGAAACCTAGCATAATTGAGAAATCGCTGTAATCAAGTAACGCTAACGCTCTAAAACCATTAATGTACGCAATTTTCTGTAACCAAAACACTAGAAGGCCAACTAACGCAGCTGAAACAAGACCTCTCCACGTTTTGTGAGAACCAAGCTTTTTCTCCCAAATTGGTTTATTTGGAACATTTAACTTCATCGCAAAAACAGGCGCCATATTAGCAATATATGCAGGTAGAAAGAAGTATAGACTTTTAAGTATTAATTCGAGCATGGTAATAGAAACTAGTTACTGTTTAAAAAGTTGTTGAAAGTACTCTCAAATCCTCCCCCAAAGTACTAACACTCACACATAAACATTTATCATAACTTTCAATCACTTATAATACACATTACAAAACTATATTCTCAACCACTATAAACTATTTAAATCAACTAATCTCTAGAAATATCTAAACATTACTCAATGTTTTAGGGGGGTTGGACAAATTTTGTTTAGATTTAAGAATCTCCAATTAAAAGGTTAAAGGTGGTAAATATGGAAAATCAAGAAACAATTACAATGGAAAAACAAGGACTTAAAATTTCACGATATTTTACAGAAGACGGCAAAAATCCGTTTGATATGTACACATTTGAAAAACGAAGTTCAACAATAAAAAATCCAGATGGTTCATTAGTATTTAACATGGATGATGTAGAAGTCCCATCAACATGGACGCAAGTAGCAACAGATATCCTCTCACAAAAATATTTCAGAAAAGCAGGAGTTCCATTACGAAATAACGAAGGAGAACTTCTACTAGATGAGAACGGAAAAGTAATAACTGGTTCTGAAACATCAATCAAACAAGTTGCTCACAGAATTGCAGGCTGTTGGAGACATTGGGGAGAAAAATATGGATACTTTGCATCTCCACATGACGCAGATATATTCTATGACGAAATGGTATTCATGATTACTGGTCAATATGCTGCACCAAATTCCCCACAATGGTTTACGACAGGATTAAACTGGGCGTACGGCATTACTGGACCAGCACAAGGACATAGCTATGTAGACCCAACAACCAAAAAATTGGAACTCTCAAAAGACGCATACGTACGAAGTCAGCCGCATGCGTGCTTTATTCAATACGTCAACGACGACCTTGTACGGGACGGTGGAATTTTCTCACTTCTAACACGAGAAGCACGAATTTTCAAATATGGAAGTGGGACCGGAAGTAATTTCTCAAATTTACGTGGAAGAGGTGAGAACCTATCTGGTGGTGGTTCAAGTTCTGGTTTAATGAGTTTCTTAAAAATATTCGACACGGCAGCAGGAAGTATAAAATCCGGTGGAACGACAAGAAGAGCAGCAAAGATGGTATGTCTTGACTTAGATCATCCAGAAATAAAAGATTTCATTTGGTGGAAGGTGAAAGAAGAAGAAAAAGTAGCAGACCTTGTTGCAGGATCTCGAATTCTTCACAAAAGATTATCTAAATTAATTGATGCAGCAAAAAATCAAGAGAACCCACTTGCAATACCAGCAGTACAAACAATGATTCGTGAAGCTGTACAAGATGAAATACCAATAAACTATTTAGTACGATCGTTAGATTTAGCAAAGCAAGGATATGAAATGCCATTGGAAGTCTTTGACACACATTACGAGTCGGAAGCATATCAAACAGTTTCAGGACAAAATTCAAACAACTCCGTTCGAATTCCAAATACCTTCTTTCATGCTCTTAAAACAGGAAATGAATGGGAACTCAAAAGTAGAACAGATGGGAGTACTATCTCTACAGTCTCCCCACAAGAATTATGGGATGATATTGGATACTGTGCGTGGGCTTCAGCAGATCCAGGAGTGCAATTTGATACCACCATCAATGAATGGCACACCTGTCCAGCTGGAGGAAGGATTAACGGAAGTAATCCATGCAGTGAATATATGTTCCTTGATGACACAGCATGTAACCTTGCATCTATCAACTTACGAAAATTCTATGATGATACAAATAACACATTCGACGTAGTTGGATACAGACACGCAATTCGTCTATGGACTATCGCATTAGAAATATCTGTATTAATGGCACACTTCCCCTCAGAAAAAATTGCAGAACGTTCCTATCTTTACAGGACTCTAGGTTTAGGATATGCAAATGTAGGTTCTCTATTAATGATGAAAGGAATTACATACGATAGTGATGAAGGAAGAGCAATTGCAGGAGCTATGGCGGCAATCTTAACAGGAGATTCATATGCAACCTCTGCAGAACTCGCAAAAACACTTGGAGCATTTGAAGAATACGAAAAAAACAAAGAACCAATGTTACAAGTTATCAGAAACCATAGACGTGCTGCATACAATCAAACAGATTATGAAGGATTGTCAGTTACGCCATTAGGAATCAACCAGGAATTATGTCCTCAAAATTTACTAAAAGCAGCTCATAGTGCGTGGGATAATGCACTTGAATGGGGGACACAATACGGATTTCGAAATGCACAAACAACAGTTATTGCACCAACTGGAACAATTGGCTTAGTAATGGATTGTGATACAACAGGAGTAGAACCAGACTATGCACTTGTTAAATTTAAAAAATTAGCAGGTGGCGGTTTCTTTAAAATCGTAAACCAATCCGTTCCAAAAGCACTTCTTAATTTGGGATATGAAGAAAATGAAGTTCGAGAGATTATTGCATATTGCCTAGGAAGAGGCACGTTTGATGGTTCACCGACAATTAACAGAGAATCATTACTTGCAAAAGGACTTGATGAAAAACAGATTTCGGCAGTTGAAAAAGAACTTGGAAATTCAATGGATATAACCTTTATGTTTAATGAATTTACCCTCGGTGAAGAATTTTACAAAAGCAAAATTGGAAACAACAAAAACTTTCTTCACGTAATTGGTTTCACTCAAGAAGACATAACTAAAGCAAATAATTACATCTGCGGAACAATGACTTTAGAAGGAGCACCACATTTGAAAGAAGAACACTACCCTGTGTTTGATTGTGCAAATAAATGTGGAAATACTGGAACAAGGTACATCCATCCGTATGGTCACATGAAAATGCTTGCTGCAGTTCAACCATTCATATCTGGTGCAATTTCAAAAACAATTAACATGCCACGGGAATGGACTGTTGAACAAATAAAGAAAGCATACCAAGATTCATGGAAAATGATGATTAAAGCAGTTGCTCTATATCGAGACGGATGTAAATTATCACAACCTCTAAATGCAACATTAAGTGAATCATCTGAATTTGCAAAGATACTTGCAGCACCAACAACAAAGGTAACAACACAAACTGCTTCGGAACCACTTGCACAGACCCCACTAGCTGCTCTTACAAGAATCATTAAACAAGTTCAAGTTGGAATGAAAAAAGTGGCATACCATGCAGAGATTCACACAGATGTTTTAACAAACGTTAATATTCAGATGGAATGGGTCTCACCAATTCAGAAAGTAACCATGGACGCACTTTGTAATGTTGTAAACCTAAGTCTGCAGCAAGGAATTTCTCCTCGATTAATAGCAGAACAAAGTTTAACCATAGAAGGTAACCCAATCATAACAGAGTTACGCGACTTTTTAATTGATTTTGAACCAACAACTACTGATTCAATACCAGCAGGTAGTACAGTTCAAGAACAAGCTCAAGAAACACAACAAGAGATACAACAAGAAACATCCACTGTATCATTTCAAGATACAAATGAAAAAACTAAATGTGCTGGTTGTGGTGCAACACAAATGAGACAGAACGGAACCTGCATGCTTTGTGAAGTATGTGGGGATACAACCGGATGTAGTTAAGGAGGAATATTATGAATGCTTCAGTACAAACAACAAAAATAAAACATGTTGTGAAGCGTGATGGAAGACGTGCGGATTTTAATATTAATAAGATAGTTGAAGCAATATTCAAAGCAGCTCAATCTGTTGGTGGGGATAATAGAGACCTTGCACTTAACTTAGCATATCAAGTTCTCGAACAGCTAGAAGAGAGATATGATGAACCAACAGTAGAAAATCTTCAAGATTTAGTTGAAAGAATTCTTATCGAAAATGGACACGTACGTACAGCAAAAGCATACATTCTTTATCGGTACAAAAAAACTAAAGAACGAGAGCGAAGTGCAATAATTCTTGGAAAGAAAGACACCTCTGATAGTTTAAACTTTACTTATGACGCATTAAAAATACTTGAACGAAGATATCTATTAAGAGATAAAACAGGTGTAGCAGAAACACCTCGTGACATGATTTGGCGTGTTGCACTTAATGTTGCAAAAGCAGATAGTCTCTACGGATTAACGGAAGAACAAGTTGAAGAAACAGCTTCTAAATTCTTTGACATAATGGCTTCATTAAAATTTCTTCCTAACTCCCCTACTTTAATTAACGCAGGTGCAAAAGTCCAACAACTACCTGCATGTTTTGTACTTCCTGTTGAAGATAAAATGGAAGGCATTTTCAAAACTCTTCATGATGCTGCTGTAATACACCAACGAGGTGCAGGAACGGGATTTAGTTTTTCCCGTCTTAGACCAAAGAATGATCCCGTTAGTAAAAATAAAGGAGTTGCAGCAGGCCCAGTAGCATTCATGAACGTCTTTGATAAAGCACTCGAATCAATAAAACAAGGAGGAGTACGTCCTGGAGCGAATATGGCCGTACTTCGAGTAGATCATCCCGATGTCATACGATTTATTGAATGTAAAAGAAACAAGAACCGACTTAAGAACTTCAATGTTTCAGTTGCAGTGACAGATAGATTCATGCGAGCTGTTGAAGAAGATAGAGAATATTTCATTAAAAATCCAAGAACCAACAAATTTTTTGGGAAGTTACGTGCAAGAGACGTATTTGCAGTTATAACTCAAAACGCATGGAAAACAGGAGATCCCGGATTAATATTCATAGACGAAATTAATCGTAAACACCCAGCAAAACACCTTGGCGAGATAGAAACAACCAACCAGTGTGCTGAAGCACCACTTCTTCCAAACGAATCTTGTTGTCTTGGTTCTATAGATGTTAATAAATTTGTTATGAGGAACCACTTTAATTGGACTGGATTAAAAGAAACAGTTAGAACCTCTGTACACTTCTTAGATAATGCAATAGATGTCACAACATACTCCACAAAAGAAACTGAAGAAGCAACAAAACTCACGCGTAAATTTGGATTAGGTATAATGGGCTTTGCTGACATGTTAATGAATCTTGGAATCAAATATGATTCAGAACAAGGATTGGAAATTGGCGAGAAATTAATGAAATTCATCAAAGACGCCGCATATGAAATGTCAGAAGAACTCGCAAAAAAAAGAGGAGTTTGCCCTGCATGGAAAGGATCTGAACACGAACGAGTTGGAAGAAAAATTAGAAACATGACTTGCATAGCTCTTTCACCAACTGGCACTCGAAGTATTTTTGCAGACACCTCACCGGGATGTGAACCAGCATTTGCAATTAGTTATCATAAAACCGTATTAGACAGCAACCAACTTGTATCTCTTAACAAAGCATTTGAGAGAGTAGCACATGAAAGAGAATTTTACTCTCCTGAACTAATCAACAAAGTCACAAAATTAGGAAGCATTCAATCAATAAAAGAAATACCAAAAGACGTACGTGACATATTTGTAACAGCACAAGATATTGACCCAGAATGGCATATACGAATGCAAGCAACTTTACAGAAACACGTGGATAACGCAATATCAAAAACAATAAATTTTCCACGAACTGCCGCAATTAGAGATGTAGAAAATGCATACCTTCTTGCATGGAAAGCAAGATGTAAAGGAATAACAATTTACCGTGATGGAAGTTATGAAGATCAAGTAATTACAATAGGAGAAGGATTATGAAAGTCTATACAAAAATAGGAGATCAGGGAAAAACACAATTTTTCGGATGCGGATTAATTTCAAAAGATGATCCTAGGATAGATGCCCTTGGCGCTTTTGATGAACTAAACTCTGTAATCGGACTAACTCTTAGCTTTGTAGAAGATGAAAGAATGGTAGCCCATCTCACAAAAATGCAACATGATTTATTCCAACTTAGTGCAGACTTAGTAGGTAGTGCCCTTCGCCCAGAATCACTTCCTCGAATTACACAAGAACATATTGACCATTTAGAAAAAGAAATAGACATATTAGAAGAAAAATTAGGCATGCCAACAAGTTTTATTCTTCCAGGAGGAACAAAAGCAAGCGCATTCCTTCATCTATGTAGGGTTATTACAAGACGTGCTGAACGAACACTCGTTTGCGTAAAGAATAAAAATGCAATACACATTAACCCAGAAATGCTAAGATTTGTTAACAGACTTAGCGACTTCCTTTACGTACTTGCACGTCAAGCAAATAAAGAAGTTAACATGAGCGAACAAAAACCAATATACAAATACTTTAAAGAGGTACAAAATGACATTTGAACACATAGATAAGGAATTACAAAAAGAAATACATACAGCAATAAAACATTTGCTAAAACAATTCCATGAAGCTGAAGAAATGGAACAAGTTATCACAAATGCTGGTGAAACCGTCAGCAAAGATGATGTAAAAAGATTATCCTGGTTATATCGTCATTTATCTCACGAAGAAAAAGAAGTTGCCGAAGAAGAAGGAGAGATATTAGATTTACTAGAAGAATTAAAAAAATTCATATCTAAAGCAGCACAACAACAGGAAGAACAATTCCATCAACAATTAGATGTAGCAGCAGCACATTTGAAAATTCTTGCCTCATTCAATGATGGAGAGCTGGCGAAAGCACTTGCAGCATGCCAAGACGATTTTAACATTGCAGAACACAAAGAAGAATGGGAAAAGTTAGAAAAAGTTCTTGTTGATTTAGTTCAATGGATTAAGAACAACGCAGCTATACTCAAATTACTGGAAGAATGGGAAGAAGGTTTGAATGAGGGGTGATATTTTAATTATTACCTCTTCAATTCCTTCACCAACAACGAAGTCACATCAATCTTATTTGTTTTATGTTCAATACAATTAGTTGTAATAACCTTATCAAAATATTTCTTCATCTGATCAACAGCTTTCTCAACAAACAAACCATGAACTCCAATCGCAGTAACCGACTTCGCACCTAACTTTCTCGCCTTCTTCGCACCTTCAATCATAGTATGACCAGTAGAAATAATGTCATCAATAATAACCACATTTTTTCCTTTCATTTCAATCGGTTTAATCATCTTACTCGTAACAGTTCGAGAAGAATATCTTGTCTTCGCTAAACACGTAGATTCAGATCCAACCATCTTAGCAATAACATCTGCCCATTGGTATGACTCCCAATCGGGTCCGATAATAACCACATTCTTCATTTTCTTTTTAATAAACTCAGCAATAACAGTATTTGCAGTCAACTTCTTTGTAGAAATTGTAAAAATATCTTTTAACGACTTATACCTATGTAAATGCGGATCAATAGTAATAATCTTATCAATAGAATTATTCAACAACTTAGCCATAATCCTGCTTGTAATAGCCTCACCGGGATGAAACCTCTTATCCTGCCTCATATACGCAAGATACGGGGCAACCAAAATAACTTTCTTCGCTCCCAAATCCTTAGCAGTCTCTGCAGCAACAACAACATCAAACAAACTCATATCAGAATGAGGTTGAAATGATTGAACTATAACCACTTTCTTTCCTTTTACAGAGGTATTAAACTTCAAATAAATATCTCCATCTGGAAATGAAGAAATAGTAAGAGGAGAAAACTTCGCTTTAACCTTCTTTGCAAGAGCCTTTGCAATAGGAATAGAATTCCCACAAGTAGTAATTATCATATGAACCTCTTTTTTTAATATTAAATTTTTGAGGTATATAAAGGTAATGATAAGGTATTTAAATGTTTAAATAATACTATAATCATGAAAAAAGAGAACCTTGCTATAACTATAGCAACTGTTGGCATAATCCTAATTCTAATAACAATTCTCATTGGTCTTTATTTTCAATTTAGATGATGCAAACAAAAAAACAGTTACGGCTGGTTGGATATCTGTTTAATTCATATTCAACAATTATCAGTATGGTACTTATTATTCTCCAGATTTTCAAAACAGGAAATTTATCTCCCTTAGAAATATCAATGCTAATTAGTTTATCTATTGGCTTTATAATGGTATTATTGCAGATATATTTTCAGACAACACATAAATTTTATATAATAACCTACTAACATACTCAAAATGTCAAAAGAATCTAACAAATCAAAAGCATTTCATTGGACGGATGGAGCAGCAAGAAACATAATTGCAAAACGAGGAGACAAAAAGACTTACGTAGTAGAATCAGGTATCACTCCAAGCGGATTCATTCACCTTGGTAATTTCAGAGAAGCAGTTACACAAGACCTTGTACGTAAAGGACTAGAACGTGCAGGAAAAAAAGTCAAATTTTTGTATGTTTGGGATGATTATGACGTACTTAGAAAAGTACCAAAAAATCTTCCAAAACAAGATATGATTAAAGAAAACCTTGGAAGACCTGTTTTCAAAGTTCCAGACCCATTTGAATGCCACAAAAGTTATGCAGAACATTTTGAAAAAGTGTTTGAAGAAGAAATGAAACAAGTAGGAATTGAATGTACATTTATGTATAGTCATGAACACTATCTTAATTGTGAGTATGCGGATGAAATAAAAACAGCATTAGAAAACACAGAAAAAATTAAAAATATACTCAATGAATACAGACGAGAACCTCTTGCAAAAGAATGGT
Organism: uncultured Methanosarcinales archaeon; assembly: GCA_964510085.1. GTDB lineage: Archaea > Nanobdellota > Nanobdellia > Woesearchaeales > GW2011-AR9 > CAZEAB01. Next base: position 70,845 of record CAZEAB010000002.1, read on the forward strand.
TACCAATATTTGTATTCTGTGAGAAATGTGATAAGGATAAAACCAAAATCACTTGGGAAAAGGGATATGAAGTAAACTATACTTGCGAATGTGGTCACAAGGATACAATTGATTTCAGAAAGAAAGGAATTGTAACATTACGATGGCGAGTAGACTGGCCAATGCGATGGCACCACAATAAAGTAGATTTTGAATCTGCTGGAAAAGATCATTTTGCATCTGGTGGTTCTGTAACTACCGGAAGAGAAATTCAAAAGCAAGTTTACAAAACAGAACCCCCTGTTGGATTCATGTACGAATGGATTGGAATTAAAGGAAAAGGTCAATTTGCATCATCTGCAGGAAATGTAATAACATTAACAGAAATGCTTAAAGTATACGAACCTGCATTAATTAGATATATCTTTGCTGGTACAAGACCTAACAGAGAATTTTCAATATCATTTGACACAGACGTACTTGCTATCTATGAAGAATTTGATAAAGTAGAAAGAATCTATTTTGGAGAAGATCATAAACACGCAGCTAAATTAAAAGCAGCATATGAATTAAGCATGAACACAATACCTAAATCACTTCCATATCAACCAAGTATCCGTCATCTATCAATGTTACTTCAGATTTACAACTTTGATATGGACAAAGTAATAGGATATTTCTCAAAGGAACTTAAAAATAAATTTGATAAAGACCGTCTTAAAGCAAGAGCAGAATGTGCAGAGAATTGGGTAAAAGAACATGCACCAGAAGATTTTCGTTTTACTGTACAAGAAAAATCACAAGTAACACTTAGTAAAGAAGGGAAGGAAATTCTACATAAAGTTGCAGAGAAACTTCAAGAGAAAGATTGGACCGATAAAGAACTTCATGAAGAGATGTATATCCTTTGCACAAATGCAGAATTTCCGCCAGCAGATTTCTTTAAAACAGCATATCGTGTCTTAATAAACAAAGAGAAAGGCCCTAAACTAGCTTCTTTCATTCTAGAGATTGGAAAAGAAAGGGTTGCAGAACTTTTCAAGTCGGTGTAGAATGAGCGAGTTAGAGCAATATGTAAATTATTTTAGAGCTGTTGATGTGCCACCAAGTAAAACCCATATTTGTAGAGTAACAGATAGAGGTGTTTATCTTCCATCAAACCCAGTTCATCTTCTACTTGGATTTATCTATCTCCTTAAGGAGGGTATTATCTCTCAAGATGATAGCTTATTAGATGCAGGGTCAGGTGATGGTCGAGTTGCAATATTGGGTTCATTGTTAGGAATGAGATCTACAGGAGTTGAGTATGATTCTAAATTAGTTGAATTAGCACGATATCATGCACAGCAATTAGGAACAGACACAACATTTTTACAAGGAGATTTTACAGACAATGCAACATATCACCCTGGAAGTTTTAGAGACTTCTCACTTGTTTACAATTTTATTAATAACGAAGATAAAGTAGCAGAAAAAATTGCTCAAGATTCAAGGGAAGGAACCAAATTTTTGTTATATGGGTGTGTTGATAACGAACAATTTCCTGGATTAGACTGTACTGGTGGTTTTAACCTTCACGATGATCTTGTTCCAACAAATCCAATAGCTCCCAGAATTGGTGCAATTCATATTTATCATAAACCATTAGGTCAACGTGTTTGGGCTACTACTTCAAGATTATAGAAAGTGTGGACGGCAGACAAGTTAAAATCAAAGATTCACAAGCCTGCCTTACCTAATCTAAGAAATAAAATATGTGGACGGCAGGGTTTGAACCTGCGTAGGCACTAAGCCACTGGGTCCTAAGCATAGCCAGGAAACTCAAGTGAGAATCCTTCCAGCCCGTTTATATGGCTCCCAGACGGAAGTGACCACTCCGGCACGTCCACGTGAAACATGGACTGACGGTTCCGAAAATCTAAGATTTTAGTTACCGGCACGTCCACGTAAAGAGAATAAAGCAGTGACCTCTTTAAAAACATTTCTACATTTTCATAAACTTTAAAAGAGGACCATACACAAACACCAATATGAAACTCGTACCAATCATATTAATTGCAGTAACATTACTACTAACTGGCTGTCTTACAAACTCTACTGAAACAGGACCTTGTGCAGGACTATCAGATTCAGCGAAAGATGAATGTTTCTTTGAAGAGCTATCATGTAGTAAAATTAAGAACGATAAATCACGAGATTCATGTGTTGCAGAACTAGCTAAAGCAAAAGATGATGTAACCGTCTGTGACTTAATTGTAGATTCCGCAACAAAAGACTTCTGTACTCAGACATTTGCAGTTAAAGAGGGTAATTTTGAAGTTTGTATGGGTATAAAAACCCCCTACTGGCAGAATAACTGCTTCAATAGTATCGCAACAGACACAAATGATGACACATTATGTGCGTTTATTGTAAATGACAAACAACGTATAAGTTGCTATAAAGAAATTGCATTTAAAACAAATAACACAGATTTATGTGTATTTACTGAAGATCGTGATTTTTGTGTATACACCATTGCAAAAAATACAAAAGATTTCAAATTATGTGATAAAATTGAAAGTAGTTTGAACCAAAATGCATGTAGATTAAAAGTAGCAAAAGAACGAAATGATAAGAGTTTATGTAAAGAGATTAAAATAGCCGATTTAGTTCAAATTTGTAACGAACATTTTGATTCAGCTTAAATATACCGCAACCTTTATATAACAACAACTTTCTGCGGTTATTGAGGTAATTACAATGGAAGCATCACGTCCTTTAGACACATTAAATCAAGCACGAGGAAAGAAAGTCTTAGTAGACTTAAAAAACGGCCAACGATATGTTGGGATATTAAGAGCATTTGATATTCATATAAACACAGTATTAGAAGAGTGTGAAGAACACAAGAATGGTGAAGTAGCTCGTAAGTTAGGCACTGTCTTTTTACGAGGAGATACAATCATTCTTATAAACCCAAATTAAAATGAAAGGAACAGCAAGTATGGGCCGTAAGAGCGGTAAAACAAGCCACATTCAATGTAGAAGGTGCGGTGGCCACTCATACCATATTCGTAAAAATCGATGTTCTTCATGCGGTTATGGCGCTACAGCACGAATGCGTTCTTATGCGTGGAATAAGAAATAGTAAGAATATACTATTTATTATTTAAAATTCTTTATTAACTACTTTAAGGAATTATAATATCAATTTAGCAACAGTTTTACGCCCATCTAATTCATATGCCATACCTAATTTTGAATCAGACATAAACCTAACCTTTTTCCCTGGATTCCATTCACTTTTAGAGGGGAAATATACTGATAATGAAGCAAGTTCCTGGTCATGTAAATAAGCTAAATCCGAAGGCAATCTTCTTTGAACTATTTCTTCACCTAAGTTTAATACTGCATTTATGTTATCAAAATCTCCAGTAACTATTGCAACATTTGCAGTAGGATCAAAACATTCCATCATTGCTGCTACAACTAGCTTTGCATCTTGACTTGAATAAGAAACTACTCTATTTTTTTGAAAAATATTTCTTCGAGGTTCATGGAGTCTTGCTTTACGCATGTATCTCTCTAATTCTGGCCACGAACACTCTTCTAAACGGGAGTCTAATAATCTATAAATCTCTTCATGTGCGTCAATTGATGATTCTAAAGCTGTTTCTTTATGACCACTTTTAACACCTTTATGTGTTCTTACTACCTTTTGTAAATGGTTTATCATCACTTTATATTCTTGAAGTACTTCTTCTACCGTAACAATATTGGAATGATCTCTAATAATTGCTAATAAATCATCAACATGTTGTTTTTGTCTATTCAATAACCTTATTGACATTCCTTTAAATCCAAATGAATTACCACATCTTGGAACAACTCTTCCTTTTGCACCAATATAATCCGAAAAATTTGGAGCTCGTACTCTTATAGAACTAAGATTGTAATCCTTACCCATAATAGAACCATCTAAAAAAACTTTTGTAGTACTTCTAGCTAACTCATCTAATGTAGTTGTGAGATCCATTTAACCCTCAAAATTACTATTCTTTATAAGAGTTACTGAAATAACCACTCTACAGTAAATAAAACGCAAGGTTTATAAACCCCTCTTATTACCAGCTAGATATGATAGACTTCAATAAACTAGAAACAAAATTCAAAGAATATGATTCATTGAGAGAACTGCTTATTAAGAAAAGTAGAGACGTTCTTAAACTAAGTAAACAACTCATTTATGCAGTACATAGAGACGAATTAGACTCTGCTACTGAACTTTTACAAGAAATAGAAGAACAAAGAAAAGAACTAAATGTAATTGCCATTAAACAACCAAAACTGGTTTTTGAAGGAAGTTATAAAGTAGCAATACAAGAGTATGCTGAAGCAGTATTATACTACAATTTTGTTAAAACTGGAGAATTAGTAGCAATTGAAGGAATTTCTCACGAACATTTCATTCTTGGTTTAGCAGATTTACCTGGAGAATTAGTCCGAAAAGCAGTATTTCTAGCAGGAAAAGGCGAAGTTGAAAAAGTAAGTAAGATCCGTGATGCTGTTGACATGATTTATGGAAAATTATTAACATTTGACTTCCGTGATAATGAAATTAGACGTAAAGTAGATGCAGTAAAATACGACTTACGGAAGTTAGAAGATCTTGTTCTAGACTTGAAGTTAAAAGGACGTTAAAACCAGTTATCAGAAGTATCAAAATAAATTTTCTTACCGTCTTTTTCCAACATTAATAAGTTTTTATCATTAATTTTAGTAAAATATTCAATCTTACCTTTATACTCACAAGACATAAATTGAGGATGAGAGTCTACTGTATCACAAAATCTTGGTTTATCGGAACAAGCGTAAAGTGAAGCAGCTAATCCAATTCCTACTCCTATTTTTACAAATTTATCAGCTAAACTATTTTTATTCATTTTTACTTCTCTTTTGGCATAATACCATAATCAATCACTTGACCTAAATCAAATAATTCCCAATTTCCATTTTGTTGAACATATCCAACCATGTGTAAATGTGAGTTTTTCACATTTTCGTTAGCTAAATTTCCAGTCATTCCAACTGTTCCAATTTGAGCTTCTTGTGAAACTTTAATGGGTACATTAACAGAATGAGGATTTTTATCATTCATCTTAGAACCAATCGATGCTTTTATCTTATCTGATAAATCTTCATCAAATGTTCCTAAGTGAGCATATTTTGTTCGAATTTTAGTGCCATTTACATCATGTTCTATGACCACATAATTTCCATATTTCCCATTATCTGTATTTGAATATTCAAAAGTTCCGTCTTCATTTTTCTTGAAACCTCCTTGAACTTCTACCACAATTCCTTCTAATGGGTTATATACTTCTGTACCTGGTTTAACCATAAAATCAGTTCCATCATGTAATTTTGCTTGTACTTTTCCAAAAAGATGAGGTTTACCTGGTACATTGCACCCTCCTATAGTTTTAACTCTTCCATAACCAAAAGTTCCCGTTCGTTCAACTACATCTAATTCTCCTTTAAGTGGATTTGTTGCAGTTGATTTATATTGTCTAATAACTTGCTCATCTAATGATGCATGTTGTTCTGGTTCTTTAACTTCAACACCTTGATTACAAATTTCGTCTCTAAATATATAACCAATACCTAATGCAGCAGCTCCACCAACAGCTCCCATCTTAAACATACTCTTCAATAAATCTCGTCTTGTTTGTTCCATTTTAGATCTTATTTATTATAAGAATAATATTGTATATAAACCTTTCGGTTTTTACTACTCTTCAGTCACAAACCAAAACATTTATATACTAGTAAATCCCCTAATATACTATGAAAATTCTCGCATTATCAGACGTACATTCAGACCGAACGTTCATCAAAAAAATGGCAGAAAGAGGAGCCAAAGAGAACGTAGATCTTGTTATTCTAGCAGGAGATATATTTGATTTTGATCAACCTGTAAAAGGAATGGTTCAACCATTTAAAGATGCAGGATTAGAAGTAGCTCTTATACCCGGAAATCATGAAGGATTAGCAGAAATTAACGCTCTGGCAGAGAAATATCAGGCAAAGAATCTTCACGGATATGTTATTCAAAAAGGAGATGTAGGAATCTTCGGATGTGGTTATGCTGACGTAGGAATGCATCAATTAACGGAAGAACAATTCTTTAACACATTAAAAACAGCACACGATTCTCTTAAAGATGTAAAGAAGAAAGTAATGGTAACACACATCCAACCAAATGACAGTATAATCGGATTAAAACACCCAGTGTGGGGATCTTCAGGAGTTCGTAAAGCAATTGAAGAATTCAAACCAGATATCCACATATGTGGCCATATACACGAAACACATGGGATTGAAGAAATGATTGGTAATACTAAAGTTATTAACGTCGGTAAAACCGGTCGTATTATTGAATTGTAAAGTTTATATACTACTTCTCACTACAAACCCACATGCTAACACATTGCCCAGATTGCAAACAGAACTTACATGAAGGCCAACATAAATACCCAGATGGAATGTTCATGGTAAAATATTGTAAGAAATGTGGTTTTCGAACAGAAAGAGGAATATAGATGGGAAATCCTTTCTTAATACAAGCTTGTTTACGAATACCTATTCCTACCTCTCTAAACAAAGACACTATTTATAATTTTGAAAAAGAAGGTCATAGAATTTACCAAATAAATGTTCCAATGGACCTTAGAGCCGAGAATTGGGATTTCATTGCTAGAATTGTAGTAACAGAATTTACTGTTGGCAATAATAAAACTACTGGTAAATTTAAAGTTGTAAAAGAATTTTCTGAAGAAGAAAGAAAAATTATTACAAAAACATATGTCAAGTACTAATGTAGTGGTTAACTCAAATTTTAAAATAATCAATCCTCATTTTAAAGACGAAACATTTAAATAAATGTAGTGGTTAACATAATAAATGGTTAGCATACTCACTAAAAAAATAAAGAATAATGACTATCTCTACTTAGTTACATCTATCCGGAAAGGAAAAAAAATACAACAAAAAACAATCAAATATATTGGAAAAAAGAGACCCATACCCAAAGAAGAATTTACATGCATGGAACTTTCTTACGAAAACAAAGATTGGATTCTTAATGAGATGTGCGATAAACTTTCTTATACAAAGCACGAAGATCTAAAAGTGGCATCTAACAACTATAAAAAATACTTTTTAACCTTATCAAAAACAGCAAAAGAAAAGGAAGAAGAGAAATTCCTTGGCAAATTTATTGCTAATAGTAATGCATTGGAAGGCTCTACATTAACTGCAAAAGAAACAACAGATTTTCTATTTAATGATATTGTTCCATTACATCACTCTAAAAAAGAATTGTACATGGCTACTAATATGTTAGAAGCATGGAATTATATAAAATCTAACTACAAAAAATTTCCTACTCATAAAGACTTAAAAGAATTACATGAAAGGGTAAATCGAAACATTGAAACGGAAGATTCTCTTGGAAAATACAAAAAAGTACAGAATTATATTGGGGATATTCACACCACCTCTTTCTTATTTGTAGAAGAGAAAATGGAACAACTTTTACAATGGATAAAAGACGCTTTTCGAAAAATAAACGATTTTGAAGTTGCTTTTCAGTCTCATGCTCAGTTTGAGATAATTCATCCTTTCATTGATGGGAATGGACGAGTTGGCAGAATTTTAATAAACTGGATATTACTACATAAAAATCTTCAACCTCTAGCAATCCCAATAAAAAAGAAAGCCGAATACATTATTGCTCTAGAAAATTCTCGTAGAGAAAAAGTTGAAGCTATTAGTGAATTTTGTTACAAAAGTTACCTTGAACAATATAGCTTTATGAACTAAATTTAATCTCATCCGCTACATCACGGCCTTTTACAAAAGCTCGAACAAAAGAAATAAAATTAATCACATGCCAGGAATTCTTCCTTTCATCTTCTTCATCATTTTATTCATGTCCTTCTCGCCTTTAAACATTTTCATCATTTTCTTACTCTGACGATACTGCTTAAGCAACTCACGAATCTGACCAACACCTAATCCAGAACCAGACGCAATTCTATCAATTCTCTCAGCATTAATAACATCGGGCTCTTCCAATTCCTGTTGAGTCATACTATCCATAGCAAATTTCCATTTTCCTAACTTCTCTTCCTGGACATTCAACATATCTTTTGGCATCTTTAATTGACCCATACCGGGAATCATTTCCATAATCTTACCAAAAGAACCCATCTTCTTCATAGCACTCATCTGCTCATATAAATCAACTAAATTAAAATCACCCTTCAAAAATTTCTCCTGCATATCAGCAGCAGATTCCTCACTAATTACCTCTTTAGCCTTCTCAAGTAATGTCTCAATATCCCCCATACCTAACAATCTACCAACAAATCGTTCCGGATGGAAGACTTCTAAATCCTCAACCTTTTCACCAATTCCAATAAACGAAATTTTTGCGTCAGTAACAGCACATGCAGATAACGCACCACCACCTTTAGCCGTCCCCTCTAATTTTGTAACAACAACACCAGTAACACCACACGTATCGTGAAATGCCTGTGCTTGCTTCTGAGCTGCCTGACCAATGTCGGCAGAAATAACTAACAACTTTTCATCAGCTTGTACAGCATTATGTATTTGTGTTAATTCATCAATTAACTCATCTGATAACGCATCTCTTCCAGCTGTATCTACAATAACTACATCATACCCTGGCAATTTATCTTCAAAAGCTGCATAAATTGAAACAGGGTCTTTCTCTCCTTTAATACCCAAGAAATCAACACCAACGGACTCAGCCAACATCTTCAATTGGTCATATGCAGCAGGCCTCCATGTGTCAGTAGCCATTACCGCAACTTTAAATCCACGCTTTTTGTAATACTTTGCTAATTTCCCAGTAGTTGTTGTCTTACCACTTCCAAACAAACCAACCATCATAATCTTCGTCGGCTTCTTTTCAACCTTAATCTCATACGCTTCCTTCCCTAAGAAATTTGTCAATTCTTCATATACAATCTTAACCAAATATTCTCGTTGTGTAATCCCGGTAGGAGATTTTTCCTTAGCTCGTTCTTTTATCTTAGAAGTTAACTCAAACACCAGTTTAACATTCGTATCTGACTGCAATAGTGCTCTTTGAATATCTTTAACAAGTTCATTAATCAGCTTTTCATCTACAAAAACCGACTTCGTAATCTTCTGTAACGTGTTCTTTAACGAATCACCGAGCTTGTCAAGTACCATTGTTGTATAAGAATATAGACGCTATTTAAATGTTATCCTAAATAAAGAGAATACTTTATTTAGATCTTAAAAAAGCATTTTTTTATGATTTATTGATTTATACCCTAAGCGCATGCGGAAATAATCTAATATATTCGGAACCAGAAAGTCCAGTAGCCCTCATAACATCTTCAACAGGAATATTAATCTTTGGCAAACCTAAAACGCCAGCCAAATCTCGTTGTTTAATACTTCTTCGCAAGATTAATTCATCAACAGAAGCCCCATAATTTGCGGCTGTTTCCTGAATTCCATTATCAGCCATCTCATCAAGAATCACATCTCGTCTTGGTAGTCTATCTTCTAACGAAAAAGGTTCAGATGCTCCATTACCCTTCACACCATCTTGTTTCTTAGCAGATTTCTTTTTTCTTCTTCTAGATTTCTTTTTAGGTTTGTTCCCAGAAATTTCATACGTATCTCGTAGAAATCCTTCCGGAACATGATATTTTAAACAAACTTCTTGAATTCCTTCATTTTCAATCTCTGCCAAAATTCGTGGACCTTCTTCCTGAATTTGAGCATATGTCTTAATACCTAATGTTCTCTTCATACCTCTTGGTGACATCTGATATTTGAATAAAGCGGTAGCAGCACAATACCTCTCCAATAATGCTTCAACATCTTCTTTAGGATCTTCAGAAAATGTTGGAGGCCGTGAGTAGAAAGTGTTATGATACTCACTCATATCTAAACGAAAGCTCTGTACTTGTTCATCTCTTATTGCCATAATAACCTAAAAATAACCACCTTATAAAAAGATTATCACCAAAAAGTGAGGAATTAAAAAAATATTAAAATAAACTGTACTATCACAACAATAAAACTACCTATATGAAGATTACTTGTTAATTTTTTGCCAATTGGAATACCCATGTACTGCAACTGTTCATGAATATACGCATGTCCAACATTCTTCTCATCATCTCGAGCATATCCACGTAAATCCTGCATCCAAGTAGTTAACGGACAAATTGAAGCAACCTTCCCAAACACAACAATCCCCCACATAACTTGCGTTCCTACTAATAAAACAGCCCACCAAAATTGAAACACCATTCTCTCCGGCCATACTGATGTAGGAATAAGAAACCATGCCCACCATATGAAAAAGAATGGAGAATGTACAAGGTGTAAGATATTTAGTTTAGTTATTTTCTTCATTTGAGTAAAATTAGCATGATTTATTATAAATATTCTTGAAGGAAATAATCACTTCAGAAAGAAATACTTTTGTATGTTAGGGGCCCTGTCGTAGACGAGCCAGGTACTTCAAGGAAGTACGATCCTGGCGTGCCCCAATAATACAAAGTAATATGTTTCTGAAGAAAGTTAAAAAATGCGGGCCTGCAGGGACAGTCGTTCCCTAGGGAAATTCGAACCCCGATGAGCAGGTTTCATCTTGTATGAAAACCGAAGCCTACCATTTGATATCCTTGCAGCATGTACTGACAGGGATGCTATCCATTACATCACAGGCCCACAAACAACTAAGAACTTAATTGATTTAAAAAGCTTTCTTATAGTTACTCTAATAAACGTCTCACAACCATCGTAGCATAACTTCCCTTTCCAAGAACAAAACGTAATTTCACAATATCATCACCCAACTTCTCAACAACTAAATCTTTAACATCAACAAACACATCTCTTAATTCTCCCTCCATACTTAATTCTGGGATTTGTTTAATTATAAAATCTCGATGTGTAATGTTCTCTTTTTTCATAATCTCTCTTATAATCTCTCTAACGTCTTCAAAAACTAAACTAGAATCAAATCCAACTAATGGAACTTTCTCCCCTACTTTCTCTTTTACAAAAACTAACTTCCCTAACTTATACTCAACCTTTTTAACAACATCAAAAGAAGATAAATACCTACTAACACACTCATTCCACAAATAACTTTGATACGCATGCACATAAAACCTCAACATTCGCAATGGAATCTTTCTCAAAGCACTAATATAATCATTTTTCACAACAGATAACTCTAACAACTCACACGCTCCCTTAAAATCTTTCTTCACAATCGCTTTCCCAATCTTCTCATTCTGACCACCAAATCTCTGCTCATCATAATAATTTACAACAAAATCCACTTCTTCAACTTCTCCAGAATAATCTCTCACAACAATCTCAAACTTATTACCCTCAAGATCTCCCAACGAAATTGGAATATCTCCAAACCCTTTTAACTTTACAGAAACATTCTCAATATCCAACTTTTCAATCTTATCTTTACCAACACTAAAAATGGACATCATCTGCTCTGTGACAGCATGTTTATCTTTTGTACCAGCAAACCCAATTTTCTTTTCGGGAACTCCTACCTGTCGAGAAATCTGCTTCACAACATCTAACGTATTTCTATTCTTTTTCCGTACAAGAACATATGCATACCTTCCAGACGTAGCAAACTTCACAGTACTAATTTCTTTCACAATAAAATCTTCTGGTTTTTGCTTAAGCACATACATATTAATCAAAAAACATAGATACAATAAAAAACTATTCCAAAAGATACTCAAAATACACACACTTCACATTCTTAGGATCATCAAAGAACACAACACTCTTACAACTTCTATAAAATTCAAAACCACGACCTTCAGTTTGAAACACTCTGTTTTCATTTATTTCAACAGCATTAAATTCCTTCTCTTGACTAATTCCAATCACAAACCCTTTTTTCCCAAACCAAACATGAAACTGAAATGGAAATCCACAATAATGGAAAACATTATTACCAGCTTCATTCAAAAAATACGCAACTTCATCACTTTCCTTATAGTGCAACCAATTGTGGTGATCAAAAGTAGTGTTATACCTTAGATTCAACAAATCAGGTATTGTCCATTTATGTTTATTATACCCCTCTTGATCTTGTATTCGAATAACTTTATACCTATCTAACCCAATTTTCTCAAAACAAGTACTCAATTTCCTCCCAAAATCAATCATGAAAACAAAATATCTCCAAAATATAAAAGTATTTTGGATGTTACGTCAAATATCCTTTTGACACAACATTCTTAAACAATAAAAATATTCCTAGTATAAAGGAGTTAATAGATGGTAAAAATCAACTGGGAAACTTTCAAATGTAGCGTATTTTTTGTATTAGGTTTTTCACTTATCTTCTCAATTGTGGGGATACTCTTACAAACAATCTTAACAAACGTTGGATATACCGTTCAAACTTGGCTAGGGAGAATAGGGGGGATAGTAATAATTTTCTTTGGATTGTATATTGTTGGATTAGTAAAACCAAAATTTCTTGAAAAAGAACATAAGTTAACGGTTAAAAGAAAATTTAAATCATCATATGTGACGTCATTTGTATTTGGTGCAGCTTTTGCAATTGGTTGGACACCGTGTGTTACAGCAGCATTAGGTGCAATACTAGCTCTCGCAGCAACAAAAGCATCAAGTGCATTCATACTTCTGATGGCCTACACATTAGGTTTGGGCATACCATTCTTACTTGTTGGTTTATTTTCAACACAAGCGCAAAAATGGATACAGAAAGGTGGAAAATGGATTAAGCCACTTCAAATATTTTTTGGCATACTATTAATTTTAATTGGTATTCTCATCTTTGTAAATCAACTAAATAGACTTGCTAACTTGGAGATTGTAGCTACACTATTTAGTAATGTCTCGCTGTCAGTTGGAGGAGCTGGTGTTATGTCTCTATCTCTATTAAATGTAGGAATTGCATTTTTTGCAGGACTGATATCATTCCTAAGCCCGTGCGTCTTACCATTAATCCCCGGATTTTTAGTATACCTCTCCTCAATATCTCTTAAAAATGAAAACTAGAAATGTTATACTTGTAATAGCTATAATTTGTATCGTAGCAGTTATTGGTTATTTTGAATTACAAAAGCCAGATATTTCTGATATTGATGAAAATGTTGATATAATCATAGAATCTGGACCAATAGGAAATATAAATGAACAATCTGCAACAACTAAAGAACCAAAAGTAAAACTTACAGAAGAAGACAAGAAAAGAATTGCTACAAAAGCCAGAAATTATGTACGAGCAAAGGAATTAGTATCCCCAGATGGATACATCAACACCAACAGCATCACACTCCAAGAACATGTTGGAAAAAATATTCTCCTTGTAGATTTTTGGACGTATAGCTGCATTAATTGTCAAAGAACTCTTCCTTATGTAACTAGTTGGTATGAAAAATATAAAGATGAAGGCCTGGTAATCATTGGAGTTCACACACCGGAATTTGGCTTTGAAGAAAAGTATGATAATGTTCTAAAAGCAACAGAAAAATGGGGTATAACATACCCTGTTGTGCAAGACAACGCATACAAAACATGGCGAGCATATAATAACAGATATTGGCCACGAAAATATTTGATAGACATTGATGGATTTATTGTATATGACCATATTGGTGAAGGTGGGTATGAAGAAACTGAAAGAGTAATACAAGAACTTTTAGAAGAAAGAAATGAAGTATTGGGCTTGGATGGGAAAACAACTCAAGAACTGTCTCAAATAAAAACCATAAAGCCAGAATCTCACAAAATTCAAACACCAGAACTTTACTTAGGGTATGGTTTCGAAAGAAATCAAATGGGTAACAAAGAGGGATGGCAACCAAATAAGGTTATTGAATATGGATCTCCAGACACATTTATTGAAAACAAGTTCCATCTTGAAGGAATGTGGAAAAACAACAAAGATAACATGGAAGTAATAAGCCAAAAAGGAAAAATAATATTACCTTATACTGCTAAAGTAGTTAACATTGTTGCAGGATCAAATGAGAAAAAAGAAATAACTGTTTTATTAGATGGGAAAAAGACAAATACAATTTCAATATCTAACTTTGACCTTTATACAATTGTAGAAAGTAAAGATTACTCAGAACATATGCTTGAACTTGAAATCCCACAAGGAGTGATGGTATACACATTTACATTTGGTTAGATACACATTTTAATTATTGTTACTTTTTATTATTACTCTTTATGTTATTATTATCAAATCATTTTTTCTTCTTCCTGATAACTTTTTTAATTTTTGTAATTTCTTTCTTATGTTTCAAGATTTTTTTCCTTTCTTCTTTCGCTTTTTCTTTTATTTCCTGTATTTTTCTTTCCTTTTTCTTAACTCTTTTAACTTTTGATTTGAGCTGTGTGGTTTCCTTCTTAACTCCTCGAATTTTCTTATCTAATTTTGCAGGTAAATTGTTATTATTTTCTAATCTCTTATGAAACAATTTTATCAGAAATGGACTAATTAACGTTGTAACTATTGATAATACAATAATTGAAGTTACCAACGTTTCATCAAATAGATTTGCTTCTAACGCAACAAGAGCTACAACTAAAGTAGTCGACAATTGCGGAATTGTTGCTGAACCAATCAACAAACTTTGACGATTATTATGGCCAGTTAACATCCCTCCTAACCACCCACTACAAAACTTTGAAAAAATTAAAGCACCAACAATAGCTCCAGTTAACAACAAATGTTCCTGCACTGTAAATAAAGATAGAACATCTGTCCTCATTCCAATAACAAGGAAAAAAATTGGAATAAAAATTCCATAACTAATAGTATACAATTTCTCTGAAACTAATCTATGTCCAATCGCATCTGAAAGGAATAATCCAACAAAGAAACCAGCAATTATTGCATGTAGTCCTAATAATTCAAAGAATAACGCCGTTACAATCAGGACTGTTACTATAAAACGTAATTCTCCCTCAAAAACATCTCCCTTCTGCGTTTCTTTTCTTTGTTTTACAAAGAATGCTTGTAATTTCGGAAGGAAGAAAAATAATAAGAGTAACGAGACAATCACTAGCGGTATGTACATACTTAATGGAATTACCTGACTAGTATCAACAGATTGCAGTAAGAACGCTAAAATCAGTAATGAAGTAACATCTTCAAAAACAGTAGAAGAAATAATAGTTCTTCCTAAATCAGTATCAGCTAATTTTGTTTCCTTTAAAGATGGAATCACAATAGCAATGGATGAAGAAACAAAAATCGCTCCCAAAATTAATGAAGTTATTAGGTTATAACCAAAATAAGAAGCAACAAAGTAACCTACAATAAATGGAAGAACTCCATTCGTTAGAGCTATTATTAATGACTTCTTCCCAATCCTTCGTAATGATGAAATTCTTACATCCAATCCTGCCGTGAACATTAAAAATATAGCTCCAATGAATGCAAGGAAAGAAGCCGTATCCCCTAAATCAAGAATATTAAACCCAAAAGGTCCAATTAAAACCCCTGTAATTATAATTGAAGTAACATATGGGATATGAATTTTTTTAGCTAACTCTGGAAGAATAAAACTTGCTCCAATTATCAACAAGAAAAATATGAGATAATCCATAACGGAAGGAATTTATTATGCTTAATAAAATTATTGTTTGATACATCCCCTTTCTAGAGAGTAAACTCACAATGGTAACATTTAAAAATTTCGTTTGATTTATTCAAATAATGGTAGATGTTTTAGTAACGTTTTGGAACAGATTTATAGATCTTTTAGATTTACCAATCCATCACCCTGAAGCATTTTGGATAGTTCTTCCATTAATATTGATAATTATATTGATGACAGTTTATTTTGCACGATACAAAGACGAAGAACTTGGTTGGAATACCGCATTAGGAAACAGTTTTATCTTAATCTTCGTATCAATAGATTTATTCAGAACAATATTTAATGATGGAAGATCAACAGGTGCAATCATTCTCGCATCAATCCTTCTTTTAGAGGGCGTTGTACTTCTTTTTGTCAACTTCACCCACTATTTACCAAAGAAAATAAGTTACTTCATCTCATCACCATTACCAATCAATCTTACTGCATATGTTTTTATTAGCATTATTTATAGTAAAGTTTCAGTAGACATATACACCATTCTTTCAGCAATCTTATTGTTTGCACTTCTTTTAGGAATATTCCTTACAATCGGCTTTATTTCCAAGAAATGGTGGACAAGAATAGAAAGAATCAAAGCAATGGAAAATATAGAGGATGTTAAGGAGGAGAAAAAAATATTAGAATCAAAGAAGAAAGAAGTAAAACAGGAAGAAAAGAAGATTAAGAAAGCAGTAGTTTCTCATGAAAAAGAAGTAAAGAAGAAAAAAGAAGAATTAAAAAAGATTAAAAAAGTAACTAAGAAGAAAACCTCTAAAAAGAAAGCAACAAAGAAAAAATGATTGCACATGAACACATACAGAAGTTTACAATAAAAGAATTAGCGTTAATTCTACTTTTGAGTGTGTTCTCTTTTCTTCTAATTTACTTTGGAACACATCTTATTAATCCATCTTATACCCTTATTTTTTCTTTAGGAATTACTATTGTTTTAATGAATCTTCTTATGTATGTAATCTCAAAATCAGGGACAGCTCTTTTCTACTACACACTTGTAGCTTTTTTTACAATGAACATTCATGACATTGGTATTACTGGATATGATAAAGTGATAGCATTCGTAATTGCTGTACTAGTTTTTGAAGTAGTCTTCTTAATATTAAAACTACATCTACATAATGTTCCAGCAGATATGATACTTGGCAGTTCTCTTTTTGGCCCGGCACTTATGTTTGCAGCAGCATTTATTCTTTCTACAATAGATCTAATAATGGGAATTGGATTCATTAATATGCTACTTCTAAGTTTCGGAGTTACTCTAGGGTCTTCTGTAATAGCATTTTTATTATGGTACCACATTGCACGGGCAAAGCCAATTGTCAAGTTTAGAAATTACATCTCATACTAGGAATTGCTTATTCTAAAAATTTATTAAAGAAAATGTTACAAACTTCCACAAACAAAACATCAATCCGAAGATATCAATCAAGTAAGCTTCAGTAAGTAACAAGACACCAAATTTCAATGAGTATATATAACTTCTCTAACACTTCAAAATGACAACAAAGTTTTTAAGAACTAGACAGAAATAAGAGAGATATGAAAATAACTGACATATCTGAATTAGAACAACAATCACAAGATCGAAAAATACCAATAATTGGTCCTAAGAAAGGCGAATGGCTTCTTTCAGTTGTAAAGAAACATCAACCACATAAAATTCTAGAACTCGGAACAGCTAATGGGTATTCTGGAATAATACTTGGATCAGAAGGAGGAGAACTGATTACATTAGAATTAAACCACAAAATAGCAGAAGAAGCACAAACAAACTTTACAAAACATAACACGGACGCTATAATCATCGTTGGAGATGCTGTAGAAAATACACACAAACTCATAGAAAGATTTGACCTCATTTTCATAGATTTTGCAAAAAAGAAGTACATAGACGTTCTGGAAAAGTGTATAGAACTTCTCAACACAGGTGGCATACTTATAGCAGATAATATTTCTATGGAAGGCTGTCAAGATTTCAAAGAAGCTGTTCTTCACCATCCAGAATTTGATTCAGAAATAATTGATGTTGGGGATGGATTGAGTTATAGTATTAAGGTGTGAATCGTTCCATCGTCCTTGGAAATGGAATTACATCCTTAATACTTTCTAAACCGCAAATCCATTTAATAACTCTCTCAACTCCAAGACCATATCCTGAATGTGGTACGCTTCCATACTTACGTAAATCAATATACCATTCATATGTTTTAGGATCTTCTCCTTCCTTCTTTAATTCCTCAACAAGTCTTTTAGAATCTGTTTCTCTCTCACTTCCACCAACAATTTCACCAAAACTTTCTGGAGCTAGCATATCAAAACACTTTGCAACAGGACCTGGAACATTTTCTTGCTTTCCCTCTCGTTCAGGTTTATAGAACGCCATAACTTCTTTAGGATAATCAATTACAACAACAGGAGTATCAAACAACTCCATCAATTTCTCCTCCTCAATTGTCCGTAAATCTTTTCCCCATTCTACATCCATATCACACTTCTCTTTCAACAATCGAAGAGCTTCAGTATACGTAATAGTTGGATAATCTTTTTCACTACAAATCTTCAACTTCTCAATATCTCTACCAAGCATCTCCAACTCACTTTGATGTTTTTCAAGAACTTTCTGAACAATAAACTTAACTTCTGCTTTCGCAACTTCGGTAACATCTTCTAAATGCATCCACGCAGCTTCCATTTCCGCCATCCAAAATTCTGCTAAATGACGTGATGTTTTACTTTTCTCAGAACGAAACGTAGGTGAAACATTATAGATTTTTTCTAACGAAAACACAGCAGACTCTGCATATAATTGCCATGATTGTGCAAGATACATGATGGAATCAAAATACTTCACTTCAAATAACGTAGAACCACCTTCACATGCATTCGGCTGAAAGATTGGTGCATGAAACTCATAATAACCCCTCTCGCGGAAAAAATCATGAATCGCACCAAGAACAGTACTTCGAATTTTGAGAATGGCTTGCATCTTTCTACTTCGTAACCACAAGTGCCTATTGTCTGCAAGGAACTCAATACTTTGATCTTTAGTAATAGGATATGTGTCACTCTTACCAACAATTGAAAAATTACTTACCTGAATTTCATACCCAGTAGGAGCTCGAGGATCTTCTTTAATCTCTCCTTCAATTTCAATAGAAGATTCTACTTGTAAAGCATCAATTTCATCCCATCTATCTTCAAAAGCATCCTTCTTAATTACACATTGAATGGTGTTAGAACTATCTCGTAACACAACGAACTTCATCTTATTACTTCCACGTTCTCGATGAACCCATCCTCTAATAGAAACAGTTCCTGTTCCTAAGTTCATAGCCTCTTGAATTGAAATATATGTCATAGATAGAAAAATATTCAGTCACTATAAAAAACTTACCCCAAAACTTCTTTCATAATCTTATTAACAACAGCCGGATCTGCTTTACCTTGCGTAATACGCATAACCTGACCAACTAGAAAATTAAAACTCTTCTCACTTCCACTTTTATAATCTTCAACAGCTTTCTCATTAGACTTAACAACATCCTCACATACAAAACGAATCTCCGAATCATCACCAACCAACATCAAACCTTCTCGAATAACATACTCTTTTGGAGAAAAGGGTGCATCGATCAACTTCTCCATCAATTTTTGACCAGTCCTTTCAGAAATATCTTTTCCTTCAACTAATCGTAATATCTCCATAACATGTTGTTCATCTAACTCAACTTCTTTCAAACTCTTTTTATTGTAATTTAACACCCGCATCAACTCATGACGTAACCACTTCGCAGCAATTTTAGGATCAATTTCCGCAGCTACTCTCTCAAACAATTCAGCAAGTTCTAATTCCATAGACAAAACTTCAGCATCTATCGTGTCAATTTTATGTTCTTCAACATATCGTACAGAGCGAACATGCGCTAATTCTGGAACATCCTTACGAATAGATTCAATCTTATCATTACTAACACTAAATACAGGAAGATCTGGCTCAATAATATACCCATAATCTGCTTCATTCTCTTTTAAACGTAACATAGTTGTCTTTCTTCCAGTCCACGCTCTTGTATGAACTTTTTTCTCTCCAGGTTTCTTCAACGCAATTTTCTGACGAACTAACTCATAATTCATAGCTCTCTCCGCATCTTTAAAACTGCTAACATTCTTAATCTCTACACGGGGATGTCCTTCAATATTTACATTTAAATCAGATTTTACAACACCAGTTCGTTCATCAAAAATCTTAAGATACTTTACAATTCTAACAAGCTCATTCAAAAATTCACGAGCTTCTGCAGGAGAATTCATACAAGGTGTTGTTACAATCTCTACTAATGGAACACCACTTCTGTTATAATCAATCAACACACTATCTGATTCATCAATAGCTCCATCATGAATTAATGCTGCAGGATCTTCTTCAATATGAATACGTTCAATTTCAACAACTTTTCCACTCTTTAATTTAACACTTCCATTTCTTCCAAGTGGAATTTCAAATTGTGTAATCTGATAATTCTTACTCATATCGGGATAGAAATACGTCTTTCTTGAGAAAGCAACTTCATTCTCAATTTTGCATCCAAGTGCTATACATAACTTCAAAGCATAATCTAACACCTTTTTGTTAAACATTGGTTTACTCCCAGGATGTCCTAAACAAATTTCACATACCTGTGTATTTGGTTTCCCCTCACTAGTAGGACAACCACAGAAAGCTTTCGTATCAGTATTCAATTGAATGTGCGTTTCCAAACCAACCAATGTTACCATTTTTTATCTATTTCCCATTCTATTTTTTCTCATAATAATCTGCAACTTGTATAATTCTCTTTTCATTCCAATGATCTCCAATAAGTAACATCCCAATTGGCATTCCATCCTTCTTCCCACAAGGAATACTAATGTGTGGCAATCCAGCTAAGTTAGGGCCTACTGTTAGAATATCCATCATATATTGTTGCATAGGAGTCATCTTCTCTACTTCATCAAACTTAGGTGCTATAACTGGCATAGATGGAGAGATTAACACGTCATACTTCTCAAACAACTTCTTATACTCATCAATAATTAATTGACGAACCTTCATGGCTTTAATGTAATACGCATCTCTATACCCCACCATTCTTGCAAATGTACCAAGAATAATTCGTCTTTTAGTTTCTTTATTAAAATTCTCTGAACGAACTGAAGAAAAGTAATCATTAAAACTAACTCCAGAAGGTTCCCCCTCAACACCATACCGTAAACCACAATATTTTGCTAAATTAGTAGAAGCTTCCGTTAACGCAATAAGATAATACGTAGACACACCATACTTCATAGTAATTGGAAGACTAACTTCCTCAACCTCTCCCAACATACCAGCAGCATGTCGAACAGCTTCAGCAATCTCTGGATCAACACCCTCTCCAAATGCTTCCGCTATTACTCCTATTTTCAAACCACTAATATCTCTTCCAATATCCTCACTAAACCCCTTCTCTTTCTCAACACACGTAGCATCTTTTCCATCAGCACCAGAAATAATCTCTAACACCTCAGCACATTTCTTAACGGTTTTAGCAATAGGACCAATCTTATCTAATGAATTTGCATAACTTAATAACCCATATCTACTCACTCTTCCATACGTTGGAGTTAAACCAATAACTCCACAAAATGCTGCAGGACATGCAATACTTCCACCAGTTGATTGACCTAATGCAATATGGTTCTCATCAAGTAAAGCAACAGCACCAGCCGCACCACCACTAGAACCACCACATACCCTCTCTTTATCTAACGGATTCTTTGGAACTTCTTTATCCAAACCAACATTCACAGAGAAACTACCAAACCCAAATGCATCCATTGCAGTCTTCCCAATACACACACCACCTGCTTTCTTTAACCTCTCAACAACAGTCGCATCAAATCGTGGTATATAATTAAACAAAATCTGTGAACCTGCAGTTGTGGGCATATCTTCTGTACAGATAGAATCTTTCACACTAAATTTAAATTTGCCAGTAGAAGAATCAACACGATGATTAAATAAATGAAATTCATCCATCATACTGCTTTTGGTCCTTTGAAATAACCTTCCTCCTTATTCTTTACAGCAGAATCAAACACTTCTTCTTCAGAAAAACAATCCTCTACTTTATCTTCTCTAAAAACATTACGAACAGTAATTGGATGGAATGCAGGTTCAACATGATCAGTATTAACTTCTTCTAGTTTAGAGAAAACTTCCATAACTTCTTTTAATTGTGGTAAAAATTCAGAAACCTCTTCCTCACTAAGTTTAAGACGAGAATTTGCTGCAATCTGCAACAACAACTCTTTAGTCAGTTCCATCCTAATCCTCGTAGATAAAAACACCCAACTCATGGAGTTGATCATCTTTTACAACACTTGGAGAGTCCGACATTAAATCTCGTGCTTCCTGATTCTTTGGAAATGCAATAACTTCTCTAATACTATCCCCACCAGCCATAATCATAGCCCATCTATCAAGACCAAACGCAATACCTCCGTGAGGTGGTGCAAACTGAAGAGCCTTTAACAGAGAACCAAATTTCTCCTCAGCTTCTCTTTCACCAAGACCAAGAGCATCAAACACTTGCTTCTGAATATCTGCATCATGAATTCGAATACTTCCCCCACCAATCTCATGACCATTTAATACCAAATCATATGCTCGACTTTTTACTTTTGCTTTATCATTATGGATATATTTCATATCCTCTAAAAAAGGACTTGTAAAAGGATGATGAACACTTACAAATCTATTATCAGTTTCACTAAATTCAAACATAGGGAAATCTGTAACCCATGTAAACGCATATTCTTTATCTTGCTCTTTACGCAAATCTGGATTATCCATCCCATACTTCTTCATACTCTCATCATACGTAATTCGTGGAAAAGGAATTTGTACATCAACATCAAGAACTTCCTTAAACACATACTTAACCATTAGTTCCATTAAAGCATACATATCTTCTTCATCAATAAACGACATTTCTAAATCTAGTTGAGTAAATTCTGGTTGTCTGTCTGCACGTAAATCTTCATCTCGGAAACAACGTGCTATTTGGAAATATCTGTCAAAACCAGATACCATTAACAACTGTTTAAACGTTTGTGGACTTTGTGGTAACGCAAAGAACTTTCCAGGAAAAGTTCTACTTGGAACAAGGTAGTCTCGTGCTCCTTCTGGAGTAGATTTTGCAAGAATTGGCGTTTCAACTTCCATAAAATCTTCCTTATCAAAAAAATCTCGAATAGCTTTAATCATTTTATGTCGAATCATAAGATTCTTCTGCATTTTCTCTCTTCGTAAATCTAAATAACGATACTTCATTCTTGTAGATTCAGAAGATTCAATATGTTCATCTAAATCGATAGGCAATTCAGGAACTTCTTTCAACATAGTGATTTTCTTCGCACTTAATTCAATCTCTCCAGTACCAGCGTCTTTAATTTGATTCTCAGGACGAGTTTTAACCTCTCCCTCAACTTGGATAACATCTTCCTTATTCACATTTCGAAAATCGTGAGCTAAATCCTTATTCAGAAATACTTGAGTCTTTCCATATCTATCCCTGATATCAATAAACCCAATCTTACTGCTAATTCTCGCAGAGTCAACCCATCCAACAAGTGTAACTGTGTCACCTGCATCTTTCTTAGATAATCCACCGCATGTATGCGTTCGAAATGCTGTTTTTGTCATTTTATATCTCTTAATGTAAAAAGCGGCTCTGACCAGACTTTCGAAAAAGTGAACTTTTTCTAAATCATCAAGTACACTTGATACTCGAACTGGTGACCTCGAGGTCGCTGTTGGTTTCCACCACTAACAGCCCCGCGCTCTACCTACTAAGCTACAGAGCCGCAATAGAAGAGCAGAAGATTTAATCATTATAAAGGTTTCCTCAAATTTAGGCGTATCTCGAAATCTTTTCGGACGGAACTTATAGGTGTCTTTTGTAAATATTTCTTCTATGACTAATAATTCTTACAGCAATTACTTTTTCTTCTTCAATAATATCAACAATTGCTCTGTAATCCCCAGAACGAATTTTATATCCTGGATCTCCTGAAAGGCTCTCAAGAAAATGTTTTGGATTAGCTTTAGTAGAGTCGACTTTCTTAACAATCCGCGTAGCAATATCTTTAGGTAGTTTACGTAACTCTTGTAAAGCTTTAGAACGCCACTTAATAACGTAACTCATTATGCAAACTCTTTAAGAACTTCTTCATGATCAACATAGTCAGATAATGGTTCTTTTCTAGCACTTTCTAAGGCTTTCTTTGCACTTTCGCTTAATTCAAAATCTTCTGTAAGAATATGTGTTATTTTGTTCAATTGAATTTTAACTTCATTAATATCTTTTTCAAGTTTTTTAAGTGTTACAGTTTCCATAATTTACAAATATTATACAGAATATATAAATTTATCCAACAAAACCCTTAAAAACAACCTTTCAAAACAATGAACCAAGGACCTGTGGCCCAGTGGATAAGGCGATTCCCTCCTAATACTCAAGTAGAGAGGAATAGATCGGGGGTTCGAAACAGCAGACTGCATTCTCTATGCTGTATGCTGCGCAATTCCTCCCAGGTCCGTATTTTTCAAAACACATAAATACTTCTTCATTATTCTAATTATATGCTAAACATAAACGATCTCGCCCCAGATTTTTCAGTTCCAGACCAAGATGATCATTTAGTAACATTAAAAAATTTTAAGGGCAAATGGTTAGTGATATACTTCTATCCAAAAGATAACACTCCTGGATGTACAATTGAGGCGATAGATTTCACCACTTTAAAACCAATGTTTGGAGAACTAAATGCATATGTTCTTGGAGTAAGTAAAGATTCAAAGAAATCACATTGTACTTTCATAGAAAAGCATGATCTTAATATCACCCTTCTTGCAGATATAGAAAAAAAGATGATTCAGGATTATGGTGTATGGGCACCAAAAAAATTTATGGGTCGTGAATTTATGGGAATAGTAAGAAGTACATTCTTAATCAATCCTGAGGGAAAAATCGCTTTTATATGGTCAAAGGTTAAAGCAAAAGACCATGCAGCAGAAGTACTAAAAAAATTAAAAGAATTACAAGAGTAAATTATTAACAACTTAAACTATGCTCACCATTACTAACACAATGAACATTTGTATCACTTACAGTATAAGAATTAATAGAATTATCATACACTTTCTCAACACAACATAACTTCTTCGCAACATTTGCAATTATTGGATCATATTTATCCTCAATCTCAGCTAATTCATCTTTTAAATCCTGAATTTCATCTTCCCTATCTTCAATTTCTTTTTGACTAGCCTTTAAAGTATCTGAAGAAACACTCGTTTCCTTATCTTCTTCTAAATTACGAATTTCTTCTAACAAAGCAGTTTTTTGGGTAGTACATGCAATTAAATCGTCCGAAGTTCCTCGAATAGAAACCATTAACTCAGAATTCCTTTCTGTACATGCAGCCATTTCTGAAGAAACATTAACATTTAAACCTAAAGAATCTAATTTCTTCTCAACAGAATCGGCAATAGTGGTTGCAGTTGCTTCAGTATCTAATGTGGCTGCACCAGTAATAGAAGAACCAATCATAAGTAAGAGACCAACAACAGCAATTACAACAACTCCCCCAATAAGAACTCTTTTGACTTCTGGCTTTAAAGTAACCTTCTTAGGAGCTTCTTTTGGCTCTTCCTCAACAACAGGAATCTCTTCGTGCTTCACTTCCTCTTTTTTTACATCTTTCATATCCTATGAGAAAGAGTTAACCTATATAAGTATTTCTACAGAACCATAACTCAATTTAATAAACCTTATAAAACGCTTCTCAAAAAAATATCAAATGAAGCTAACTAAACAAGTAAAAACTAATATCCTTCTCGCATTCTTTATTGCTGCACTAATTATGGCAAACTTATTGGGAGCAAAAATCACAGAATTTGACCTTCCTAATACTCTTGCAACAATCATGAACTTTATATTCTTACCAATCATCTACCCATTAAAATTATTTTTACAAAGCGTGGGAGGAAGAGAAATCTCTCTTCAATTCTTTAATACTATTAGAGTTTCAGTAGGAATATTAACAGTTCCACTTATGTTCCTTATTACAGACATTATAGAAGAAGTTCATGGGAAAAAGAAAGCGTATGAATTTATCATAATTGGGGTATTAACACTCTTATTAGTATTAGTTATAACCTCTATCTCTGTTGCACTACCTGCTGGTGCAAGGTCTATTGACGACGCAACCTATGCAAGTATTTTTGGAGTCGCAATCCGTATAACAATCGCAAGCATCATCGCCTTTGTAATTGCACAAGTACATGACATGTGGTCATTTGCATTTTGGAGAAAGAAAACAGAAGGAAGATTCTTATGGTTACGGAACAACTTTTCAACCATAGTAAGCCAACTAATTGATAGCACAGTATTCATGTTCATCGCATTCTATAAAACAACGCCAATGTGGGATGCAGTATTTGTAATATCACTAATAATCCCGTATTGGATATTCAAGATACTCTTTGCCGTACTTGATACACCGCTAGCATATCTTGGAGTCTGGTGGATGAAGAAGGAGTAGGTTTCTCCCCAATAACCTTATATAAAACAGTATAAATCTCTATCCATCTCAAGATCCAATGACGATTCCCAGAGTAATTCCACTATGGAATGATCTAAGTAGGCTGAGGATGAGAATACTTAATACGTTTCAACTTTTATTCCTTTAATTTTGTTAAAATGCTTCTTGTTTCTGGTAATAATTGTCTTAACTCCTTTACTTAACGCAAT
This sequence comes from uncultured Methanosarcinales archaeon, assembly GCA_964510085.1. Taxonomy (GTDB): domain Archaea; phylum Nanobdellota; class Nanobdellia; order Woesearchaeales; family GW2011-AR9; genus CAZEAB01. The sequence continues at coordinate 97,414 of CAZEAB010000002.1, forward strand.
ACCTGCAATAAGACAATCACAATCATCAATTGTTTCTCCTTTTCTCATTAATGTACCAGATATTTCGGCAGCCCTAACGATTCCTAAATCATCTAAAGGTAACACTCGTATGTTTGAAAAAAGAAATTCAGTCTTAAGAAACTTTTCTGGAGCAACATTTTTATGAAATAAACCCACCAAAATTTCAAACATGTTAATTTGGGTAGTCAATAAATCTTCATCCGAGTCTAATATCTTCTGAACTTCTTTTTTACCTCGCAATACATCAACTAAAAAAGTTGTATCAAGTAGTTTCATTAAACAAATTCCTCCTCTCCACAAAACGTTTTTTGTTAGCTTTCCTTCTTAATTCTATTGACTTTAAAATTGCATCTCCCTCTTCATTACTTAATATCCCAAAGAAATCACTTAAAGGACGTTTTTTCTCTGTCGAAAGAATTCTTCTAATCTCCTCGGAAAAACTTTCTCCCTTCTTCTTGTGAGAACTAAGTAACTTGTAGGCATCTTCCATAATCGTTATTGTTTTAGTTGCCATACACATACATGTACACATACACATATATAAACTTTTCTTGACTTTTTTGTCCCACTTATTTTATATTCTAAAAAGATATCTTTACAGTATAATGTACCAAACGTCACAGTATTCGGGATTAGAATCAATTGCGTCTAGCTACAGCCCTCAACCTTCTGTGCAACCTTTCTACTCCACATCTGCACAACAAACATATACTATAACACCTACATTCACACCAACAATCTCTACATTCTCAACTCATTACCACCAACCAACGCCTTCATACACAATTCCACAAGCAACGTATCAACTTATAACACCACACAAAGAATACCACTTCCAACCAGATAACTTTCTAAAACCAAGAAATAACCCCATCTTCATAAAAAAAGCAAACCAAATAAAACCATTTGTAGAAGAAACATTCCAAAAAATGTTCAATCAACCATTTCCAAACGATGTCGCAATCTCTATCTTAGATGAGAAAGAATTCAGAAAAGTAGCACCACATCCATCAACGGTTGGAGTTTCATTCAACCGTAAAGCTCACGGTCTAATCTCAGAAATCTTTGTACTTAATGACACATTAGGAAGAATAATGTTAACACTCGGCCACGAACTGGGACACGTGTTAACAGAAACGCTAGAAGATCCAACTTTAGAAGAAGCGAAAGCCTATTCATTCTCCTTTTACTGGATGGAAGTAATAAAGAAACATAACATCGCAAATCTTGGCAATTCATTAATTCTTGAAAATCCTGCAATGAACGGATTACATGATAAAGCATTTGAACTTGTTCTAAAAGAAAAGAAAGACAATAAAACATACTATCAAATTTACTTTGACATTCTCAGAAACTTTAAATACACTAACTTCTTCCTACATTAATCATGAAAAAGTGGTTGATACTGATTATCGTACTTATTAGTGTAATTTCCATAGCAGAAGATGTTAATTATGGAGACTTACAAACAGAAGAAGAAAAAAAACAATACCTTCAACAAAATTATGGGATTAAAATTTTGTCAAATACAGATAATGTTATTGTACAAGGAGATACAGTTGTAATTTCAAACACCATTTTTAATTATCGAGGAGCTTCATTCTTTGGAGGGAAAGTAATTCTAAACAAAGGCGGTCAACTAATCCAAGCAGAAAGTGTGCAAGCTTCTTCTCCATTTTTACATAAAGGAGTTCTGATGGCAGGAACGTTCTCACTTCTTGGAGGACAGCTAATTATGGAAAAAGGAAGAATGGCATTAGGAAGTGAATCAAATCCAGATTTTCAGCTAGTAGCAATGAAAGGTACAAGAATCAGCGTTGATGGTGGTGAAGGATTTACTGGTTTTATAGACGCAGCAAATGGCCCATTTAAAATAGGAACAAATGAAAATAATGTTGCCGTATCAAAGAAAGTAAAAGTTGTTAATGGAAAAATACAGGCAGCAGAAGAAATTGAAGCTGTTGCACATACAGAAGGTTTATTTTCAGATATAGATAAAAAAGTCTCTTTTGGAAAAGGAAACCTAAACAAAAACAAAATCACAGCAAAAGACGTATGTGTTAACTTTGAATGTTTCTCTTCTACAAAAGATGTTACAGTAACAATTACAAAAGATGTTCCAACTTCATTAAGACTAGCAACGGGGCAATTCATAGACTCCGAATTTACTAATGAAGATGAACAAATAGAAGATTTAAATAACGTTCTTGGAATAAATGTTAAAGGAGAAAATGTCAAATATCGTTCTACTTCAAGTCAATTTCTAAAAGGAGTATTAAATGGTGAAGCAACTTTTGAAGGTCTTACAAGTTCTTTCTTATTGAAAGAAGGAAGTTCCTACACTAATATTCAAGGAGGACAACTTGCAACAAATATTGGTGTTTCCAAAGATACTATCTTTGTTAACGGGTGGAATGGTATGAAATGTCAAGATTTTTCCATTAGTTGTGTGAGTTTCAAAAAGTATAGTTCATTACATTTACAACCTAAGAATAATAATCAAATAAAAATAAACCGATTTACAGACATGCCAACACTATCAGTTGATTTAATTAGAGATGACAGCTTTGTTGAATTTGTTGAACATAAACAAAATGGGATGGTTGGTCTTGTAATAGATAAAAATGGATTAACAGCATGGCCACCAACTTCTTTACCTCAATTAGATACACGTGTTGTATTTCAAAAGAAAGGTAGCGATAAAAAAATAAAAACAATTCTTGTGGATCCTCTTAGTAAAGATTTTACTATAATCGACGAAGACTCGCAACATAGGGATATTAGTGGATACATGGACGCATGGGCTGCAAGAAATTATTATCATCTTTCCTTTGGAGGAACGATTCCTGTATGGAAACAACATGAATATGAAGATAGATTAAAGACTGCTTTTGGAGAGTATATTCTTTTAAGTAAACAAAGAAAAGATTTTTTTATCAGAGTTCTTCATGAAAGACCTGATTTAACAAATGAAGAACTTTGGTTTATGCATGAACCCTATAGTTCGTTAGAATTAGATGATTTTACAACAGGTGAAGAGTTTCGTCGTGCGTTTAATTTAGTAAATAATGAGGGTGTTGAGGAACAGGAAGAATATGGTACCCTTAACTATGTGCTTACTGTTGGTCTTAAGGAAAGGCCACCGCAACCTTTACTTCAAGCACGGCTTCTTGAAATGTACTCTAATGGCGAATTAAGTAAATTGTCTTATACTCAACTTACAAAAAAACTAGATGTTGTTGACCCAACTCTATTCTCAACGCCGGAGGATGTAGCAAGATATTTTGATTTAATAAAAAAACTTCCTTCAGATGAAAAGAAAGTAGATGACTTTACACATAAAGCAGATGTAATTGGTGGATTATACAAAAAATATTATGATGGAAAAAATAAAAATAACGATTATTTTTCAACAATGGAACAAGTAGCAGAAACAGGACAAATAAAACCACAAGGACTAAAACTTCCAGCTTCTTTACATAGTTCTGTTCCACATTTCATTGAATTTGTAGGAAAAAGTGAATCTGTACGGCCAGCTATGTTTCAATTAGACAATTTAATAGAAATCTGGGATAAAGAACCGCAATTAGGTATAGAAGTTCTCTCAGGAACATGGACTTCAAATCATCCTTCTCTTAGTAGTGCAATTCAAGAAGGTTCTCCCCAAGAAAGACAGGAAGCAGCTAAATTGTTAGGTCAAATTGGAACTTCTAGCAAGAATGAACAACTTTCAAAAGAAACAAAAGTTAATCTGCGTTTTATTTACAAGGAAGCTAGAGGTAGTGTGTATGATGTCATCTCCCAATGGAATCCAGAAATAGAAGATGGAAGCGCATATGCTTTTATGGATTCTCTCCCAGACAATTTGAAAGCAGAAATATCAAGATCATTCCATACACAAGGATTTTCATCAAACCCCCGTATTCAAGAAGATATAAACAAATTCAAACAAGAGAATCCATTTGATCAAGAAGCAGAAAATAAAAGATTTATAGCAGAACTAAAGAAGAAGTTTGGTGATGGAAAAATTACAATTATAACTGAATCAGAACCATTAAATCTGAATGAGGATACAATGAAATGAAAAAAGGACAAGTAACAATCTGGATAATTATCGGAATTCTTGTACTTGCTACTATAACCTTTATCCTTCTCTGGCAATCTCCTCAATTAACAAAATCAAATGAAGACTTTACCGCAATAGAATCCTCAATACACTCATGTATTCGTTCTTCTTCAGAAGATGCAATTGTCCTTGTAGGAAAACAAGGAGGGATGTTTGAAACAACTGGTGTTGAATTAGCAGACCATTCAATCCCCCTATATTACAACAAAGGCAAAACAATTATTCCTAACAAAGCAGAATTAGAAAAACAACTTGCAATGGCCATTAAACAGCCTTTAGACAATTGCTTATTTGAAATTCAAGATGTACAATTTACACCATTACTTCAAGAAACAACTACATCTATTGGAAAGAATTCAGTAACAGTAGAAGCAAAAATCTCATTACAACTTAAAGAGTTAATAGACAAAGAATCTATTGACAACACTATCATTGATTTATATCGAGAAGATATTTTCATAGAGTATAACAAATTACCAAAAATAGCAAAAGAGATAGTTGAAATACAACAGCATAACCAATTACCTGTAAGTAAGATAATGGATATTGCAACAGAAAACAATGTTCAATTCGAGTTTGTTACGGTTGACAACACTTTACTTATTTCCTTAGTTGATAATGATTTGTTCAAAGAACCATACTATTTCACATTTGGGTTACAATATAATCAGAAATCTTTTGATGAAAACATTAAACTTCAAGAAGAATTAAATGCTCTAATTCAGTAATAAATATATAGTTTCTCTTCTTCACACTACCCATGATAAAAAAACTATCAATACTCTTTGGATCCAAGATGAAAGCACAAGAGATTCTTCTTCTTCAACATGATGTGAAACCAGTAGTAAGACAAGGATTCTACCCACATGAATTACAAAAAATAAAAACATATTGTAATGACAATAATCTCTTCTACTCCCTTTCAAACTTTAAAGTACTTCTTGTAGACAACACACAATACTCAAACAAAGGAATGCGTATCTCTGAAAACGATCCAAGACCAGGCATGTTCTTCATGTACATATCAAAAGACGAAACTAAAGCACATCTTGCTAAATACTTTGAAATGCTTAACAACCATGAAGACCTTGGAAAAACGTTAGGATATCCAGAATGTTGTACTACTTATTTCAAACAAAATTTTTCATCCCAAAATTCTAACCCAGAACATGCACCAACTAACCCCTACACAAATTTAACAAAGAGACAAAATGATGCAGCAATAATCTCTCACTTCCCTTGCAGTTCTGAATGCCAACAGAGTATTAACCTTGCAAAATCTTCTGTAGATGTATTAATGAAAATTGATAAAGAACACACCTATAACTTATTAGATTCACTTCAAATATAACTTCTTACAAATTTTCTACATGTATCTTGTGTTTCTCTGTTAAGATGTCGAATTAAATAAAGATTATCACAAACATCAGTTGTAGCACACACATTCTCAGCATTTCTAAGATTTTCATTTGACATACGACAATACTGAATCACAAAATTAAACGGGTCACTATTATTTTTATTTGATCTTCCAGATTGATACCATCTAACTGCATCATGTAACATAATAGAGTATCTCCATCTTGTATCCATTTGTTTCTGAGCAGGATGAACTCCTTTAGCTAAAGAATCTCTCGTGTCAGCTATTTTATTAAAATCATCCCCTCTATCAATCTGCATTCCAGAACAACCTAACATTGTTACTAACGCACTTGCTGCAATTCGTTTAATCATATGTTGTTTTTAGAACATTCTTTTAAAAAACTATCCCAACGTAATCCCAACAGGACAATGATCTGAACCCATAACCTTCTCTAGAATAAACGCATCTTTCAACATCTTCCTCAACTTTGGATCTATCATAAAATAATCAATACGCCACCCAATATTCTTGCTTCTAGCAGAAAACATGTAACTCCAGAAGGTATAATGTTCACCTTCCTTCTCAAACTCTCTAAAAGAATCAATATACTTTTTGTTCAACCTCTCAAACCCATCAATCTCAATCTGAGTATATCCTGCTGTTTTATTATAATTAGCCTTAGCATTCTTTAAATCAATATCTGTATGGGCTACATTTAAATCACCACAGATAATAACTGGCTTTTCCAATGACTGACAATATTTCAAAAACGCTTTATCCCACCCTTGTCTATATTCTAATCTAGTCAAACCTCTTCCAGAATTAGGAGTATATACATTCACTAAAAAGAAATCATCAAACTCAACAGCAATTACTCTACCTTCTTTATCATGTTTCTCTACACCCATATCATATCGAACAGAAATTGGCTTCACTTTAGAAAAAACAGCCGTACCAGAATAACCTTTCTTTTCAGCAGAATTCCAATAATGGTGTTCATACTCCCCCAACATCTCATCAACTTGATCTGGATGTGCTTTTGTCTCTTGAATACATAATATCTCAGGATTTTCTTTTTTTACAAAATCTCTAAAATTCTTCTTTAGCACTGCTCGAATTCCATTCACATTCCAAGAAATGATTTTAATCATTTCTCGTCACCCCTTTTGGGTTCCATGATATAATTTTCATTTTTTTAAATACCCACCAACATCTATCATTGTTTTTAATATTAAGATAACAAGCAAGAACATAAAAACATTTTGATTTATTTTCCATACAATATAAAACGCAATAATCATAGCTAGGAACACACCTGTAACAAAATATGGTCTTATTTTAAAACCCCTTACTAGTTCAATAATCACAGACTTATTCTTCGACACAGGAATAACACCTCCCTTTTGGAGTGAGGTAAGATCTACAGCAAGTAGTTTTCTCTTCCTTCTTTACAAATTCGTGTTCCATATTAATATCCTGATGAAATAATGGGACTAGGTTCTTCAACACCTTCATCATACGAATCTAATTCATCCAAATATTCATCTAATGGATTCTTTTTCTTCTTCTTTTTAGAATTTGACATAACAAACAAAGAGGAATAATACTATTTAAGTGTGTTGGTAAATTACTATCTTACTTTAATGGAGTATAATTCTGCATAATTTGGACCAAATGTGTTTTTATTTTTTACAAATGCAGTAGATAAATTAACACTTTTTGGATATTGTAAACAAAATCTTTGGTTAGCTCGTTCAAAGTTTGCTACAAAATACAACCCAGGGACAAAATCATAATCTCTTATGCCTACATGAACTTCTCTGGAATGAATTCTGTCAGTAAGAAACTCCTTATCTCGTAAAAGTAAATCATCACCTTGCTCAGTGAATCTTGAAAAATAAATTCCCTCGCTTGTAATAAAATACAATTCTCCTCTGGTTACATCCTGATAAACTCTGTTAAAACGCATGTTGGTCCTATTATTAAGACAGATGTCTCTAAGATCCTTTCTAATAGGTTGTGGTGTTGTAGGTAATTCTACACCAATCCTCCGAAAATTACCCCGTAATTCTATTGCATTCTTCATAAGGGCTTTATTCTATGCGTACATTAAAAACCTTTACCAAAAACAGAACAATTTATAAGCCAAAAGTCCTTCTCAAGAGTATGGCAGAACGTCAGCTTATCGTAGACCATCTTAAATTTAGTTATGAAGGATTAATGAATGTAGCGGAAATATATAATCTTATTTCTGGCTGGTTCTTTGAAAAAGGATGGGATTGGCACGAAAAAATGAACGAAGAACAGATTACGCCAGAAGGAAAACAAATCCGTATGGTTCTTGAACCATGGAAAAGTTCTTCTGATTACTACAAATTACAAGTTAAAATTAAACTTCATTTTATAGACATCAAAGAAGTTGAAGTGGATAAAAAAGGAGAAAAACTAAAACTGGACCATGGTGTTTTACGTATGATATTTGATGGATATGTAATAAGCGACCGTTTTAACAAATGGAGTAAAAGTCCATTTAGCTGGTTTATGAGTATCATCATAGAAAAATACTTTTTCAAACATCACTATAAAAAATTACAAAAATGGCTGGAAAGCGATATAGACGACCTACATCAAAAAGTAAAAGGATACTTAAACGTCTATAGTTACACATACCAATAAAATGGACCACTATCTACAAAAGGACCTCGTAATTAACAACAGAGAACTTGTTTACAAAGGTATTTTTAAACATAAAGAACTCTTTAATACTATAAATAAAGCTCTTGAAGAGAAAGGATATCATAAACAAGAAAAGAAAACAGAAGAACTCGTAACAGAATTAGGAAAGAAAACATTTGTTGAATTACGCCCATATAAATACATCACAAATTATGGAAAAGTTCTCATAAAAATGAAAATCTTGTTAGATAAAGTAACAGATACAACTCATAATAATAAGAAATTTCAGCAGGGGGATATCTCAATAGTTTTTGACGCATGGGTTCTTACCGACTATGAAGCACGTTGGGGGATGAAACCATTTGTTTATTTCATGAAAGGATTAATACATCAATTCATCTATAAGTGGCCATTAGAAACAGGATTTCATGGTATTGTTGCTTCTGATACAGCATTTTTATATGGTAGGATAAAGAAATTGTTACGTTCATATACTCCAAAAGACAGAAAGTTTACTTCCGAATCAGATGTTATGAAAGAGATGGAGAAGGTTATTTCTTCTTCTTAGCTTCCTTCTTCTTAATCTTAGTAGGATTAATACCAATCTCTCGTAAAGAACCTTTGGTAATCCCTCCTTGTTCTTCATACGCTCGTAGAATACCTGTAGCTTCCTGGATGTCAAGTTTCTCTTTGTGAACCATTTCTCCAATACCAGTATACTTAACAATATCTTCAATATTATCATGGCTAAGATGTTGAGCTGAAGAGATGTATAAATTCTGTCTTAATTTATTAACATATCTTTGTGCTTCTTGTGTAAACTGAACTCCCGTTAAATCTTTACCTTTCTCTCGAACTAACTCTCCTAACTCAGCTCTTGTCGTTCCAGCATATGCACTCATTAAAATATCTTGATCTCCTTGGTCTAAATCTTTATCAATCTTAAAATGTTGTTTAGCTTTACTAACATAGAAATCGGACATAGACTTAACAAACTTCTTTTGTGTTTTAGTATCATCTAATCGTTCATAATCAATTAACCCATCTTCTCCCATAAGATGTTCTTCAGCAGCAGTATTATACGCTAGTGTATGATTTAATTGAGTAGTATCAACTAACTTCTTAGCATGTTTGTATAATTTTTTATGCTTCTCAATATGCTTGGGAGCTTTATTCTCATCAGCCATAATGAATGAGGAGTATATTTTTGGTTATAAGCTTTTCGGCAATATAGAATTAATTATAAAAATTAAGATTAAAAAAAATAAAATTTAGGTCTATTGACCAGGTTGTCGTAAGTTACCATTACCCAATGCACCGGTATCTAAACTTATTCTACCTTCAAGACTTTCTTTTGCGTAATGCTTTCCTCTCAAGAAACCATTTGGAACTGAACCATCATTACTCATGTAAGTACCCATAATTTCTCCTAAGTCTGTTTCTGTAATTCTCTCAGCATAAACTTTGTTAGCAATACCTGTTTCAGCAATAACTGCATCCCTATCATCCATTGAAAGATGTGTATTTGCATTTTCACTTCGCTTACTTGCCATGTGTCCCATAGCAGTTCTATTCTGTAAGTGACTACCAAATCCAGCAACACTTGCTTGATCTCCAGCTTGATTAAAGTATTCTGCTGCATCTGTGGTATTAAATCCAAATAAACCGTATGATAATGATTGTAATTTCATTGCATCTTCTGCATCATCGGGGTTTAATCCAGAACCAGCAAATTGTTTTGTAAAAGCGCCCATTGCTTTTCCAATTTTTGCTGAAACTTCTTTATTATATTTTTGATCGTTAAATTTTTCGTAATCAAATAACCCATCTGGACCCTTGTCTGCTTCCATTACTTTTGCTAATTGAAGTGTACCGAAGTCTCTAAAGTTATTGCTTAATTTTGTATTATATTTGTGTGCTGCTTTATATGCGTCTAATGCCATTTTGTATATTTACCTCTGTATTGTGTGTTTTACTATCTATCAGAGGAACTAGTATATAAATGTTTCTATTATTCACCACTTCAAAGTAACACTTCTAAACAGGCATAAAATACCCTCAAAATCACTAAAAACTGACTAAAATGTCACACCTCTTGCCTAAAGAAATATAACCCTAGAACACATATATTACATTGACTGATTAAAACGTCACATCATAATAAAATAATGCAGACATTGTGGAAAAAATCTACTACACTGACCATAACCGTACACTAAAGCATACGAACATGGTAAGTTCCGCCTGGCCATGCCATCATTGTCTTTGACAATAGATGACATTGATGGCACAGACGATTTTTTTCACATTGGTGCTGTACACGGAGACTAAAATGGCAAAAAAGAAAGCAACAAAGAAGATATCACCAAAGAAAATTGAAGCAGGATCACAAGTTCCAGCGATAAATACACCTAAATTACCTCCAGAATTAGAAAAAAAATTATCAAAATTAAAGACAACATTAGACAAATTTAAAGACGGAGTTCTAGATAAATTTGGAGATTATATAGTAGGAATTACACTCTTACCTCCAGAAAAGCCAAAAGAAGGCGAAAAAGTCGACGAAAAAGCAATCAATCTTCTAGTAGTTGTAGACGACACAACTTCTCAAAAGATGAGTAAAGACGAACTACATCAGAAATTCTCAACAATTATCTCCAAAATAGCAGAAGATACAGACAAGAACCTCAAAGCTCAATCAGTTCTATTAACAGACATTTGGCTAAATTGTTATGATGGAAAATTCGAATTAAACCATTTAATCTCAATAGCAGCACCAATCCATGATACAGGAATGCTTGCAGCAATTAAAATAGCAGAAATCCATAAATCCATGGTTATCAAGAAATTCGAAAAATACATCATGAGTTATGTTCTTGCAGGATCCTTAACACAAGGACGAGCAACACCAAGTTCAGATATCGATGTATGGATCGTAATTGACGACACAGATGTCAAAAAGATGACTCGAGCAGAGTTAAAAGACAAATTACGTGCAATCATTATAGGAATGGGTGCAGAAGCAGGAGAAATTACTGGAATAAAGAACAAAATCAACATTCAAGTATACATCCTAACAGACTTCTGGGATTCATTAAAAGAAGCAAACCCAATCATCTTCACATTACTAAGAGATGGAGTCCCTTTCTTCGATAAAGGAATCTTCATGCCTTGGAAACAGCTGTTACGAATGGGAAGAATTAAACCATCTCGAGAAGCTATAGATCTCTTCATGAGTACTGGTGAACAATCTGTTAAAAGAGTAAAACATAGATTGAAGGAAATGGGTATGGAAGATACATTCTATGCAATCTTAACACCAACTCAGGCAGCTATTATGTTGTATGGCTTACCACCACCAACTCCAAAAGAAACACCAGAAGTTCTTGAAGAAATATTTGTCAAGAAAGAAAAAATGCTTGAACAAAAGTACGTTGACATTCTTAAAAAGAACGTCCAAGTACGAAAAGACATCGAACACGGTGACAAGAAGGAATTATCTGGAACAGAATTAGACAAATTGTTAACAGATGCAGAAGCATATCTTGACAGAATTCGAGAACTCTTTAAAGAAATTGAAAACAAACATAACGCAAAAAGTATTGTAATGTTATATGATGAAGTTGTAACCATCATTCGAGATGTCTTAAAGTTAGAAGGTGTTGAAAAAGCAGAAGATTCAGAGATCATAAAAATCTTTGAAGACGAATTAATTTCAACAGGAAAAGTTCCAGCAAGATACTTACGTGACTTAAACGAAATTGTTGATGCAAAAGGCAAATATGATAAAAAGAAATTATCTAAAACCGACATCGAAAATGCACGTAAAGGGTCTGGTGGGTTGATTCGCTTTTTAGTTGAATACATGCAGCGGAAGAGAGGATTAGAATTAGAACGAGCAAAAGTTCGAGTTAAATTTGGTGAAACCTTTGGTGAAATTACTTTACTAGATACAATTGCATTCATAGTACATGACATTGATGCAAAAGATCGAAAGATAAGTAAAGCACCAATCAAACCAGATGGAAGTCTAGGAACGATGGAAGATTCAGATTTAGAAGAATTTGAAAAAGCACTTGTAGGCGCAAAATTTCCTCAAAGAGTTTTCGTCAAAGAACCATTGTTTGAAGACATGAAGCGGATATTTGGCAAGCATGTAGAAGTGTTACTGCATTACTAAAAGTGATGTACCAAAAATCTTTTGATTTTAGAGGACATTACTGATTTTTTTTTAATCACCCTCCATTTTTTATGGGGGTACATTATTTATTTTTTATTGGAGTCTATTGTTCATTGGATGAATAAAAGGGCGTTTTTATGAATAATAAATTGGGTTGAATTATTTACAAAAACGGAGATATATTTAAAAAGTAGTTTCTTTGCATTAGAATCTTATGCACAATACATT
>CAZEAB010000003.1:0-85371 GCA_964510085.1 uncultured Methanosarcinales archaeon
TTATAATATTTCCAAAACGCATACAATGCAGCAACAACCATTACTAAACTAAACCACTGTCCTAACTTAAGTCCGGAATATAAAACATCTTCTCTGTAAAAATCAACTATTACTCGACCTAAACCATCCCAGAATATTAAGTTCCACATAATGAACCCAGGTTTAAACTTATCTTTTTGATACAAGAACCATAACCATCCAAATACAAGAAAACGTTTTCCAGCAGCATATAATGTAGAGGGGTGTCTGCATCCATCTAATTCAATACACCAAGAACCATTCCATACAATTCCAGGAAGTTCTTGATTGATATAATTTGCAACTCTTCCAAATGCAAGAGCCAACATAAATGGAAGTGAAACAAGATCTCCTAACTTCAAAAACGACTTTTTCTCTTTTCGTGCAAACAACCAAAGACCAAGCAATCCTCCCGCTAGGCCACCATGGAAACTCATGCCACCTTGCCATATTTTTAAGACATTAACTAAATTACCTAAATAGTAAGAAGGTTCCCAAAAGATTTCAAATAATCTTGCACCAAGAATTCCCCCAACAACCAGATACATAACTAAATCCCAGTTTTTATCCTTACCAAGATGTATCCAACCTTTCTTCTCTGCATATTGCAACCAATAACCTCCAGCAAGAAAACCAAGAGCATAAACTAATCCATACCATCTCACTTCAAGAGCTCCTATTGAAAATAATACTGGATCTATTGCCATTCTTACTACATTCTCACTTTCTTTATATATTTTATGATTTGGTTTACATTGTAGTAATTTTGGTCTACAAAATAGTAATCTTTAAATAGAAAATCGGCCATACTAGATATTAACTTGAATTCAAAAGAGCGTCAGAAGCTAGTATCAACTATTTCTAATTTAGTTTCAACACTGTCTGAAATAGAAAAAAAGGAACTCTTAACACAAATTCTGAATAAAAAAGAAGCAGTTCCGGCATCTATTTTTAACTCAGATTTATCTGGCTTCAGCTCGCTGGTATTGTACTATAAAAAATACCAAAAGAAAAGTGTGAAAGAAATTTCTACACTCTTAAAACGAGATAAGAATACAATATACACCACACTTTCTAGAATAAAAGAAACGACATTGAAAACATCTTCTCAATTACAGATTCCTGTTTCTATATTCCAAGACAGGAAATATTCTGTCTTAGAATCACTCGTTTTCTACTTGCGACATAACCAGAACATGAAGCTCGTAGAAATTGCAAAACTGCTCAATAAAGCACCAAGTACAATCAAAACAGTCTATTGGAGATACAAGAAGAAATGATACACCAAAAGAAAAGATGGATGCTGAACATTTTCTTACTTCTAAGTATCTTATTAGCGGGTTGTACAACAACAGATTTCTTTGAAGGAAGCATGATTACCGGTGCAGCTATTGGTGTCAATGAACCAATTGGTTTACTGGCAATTCCAACAGTTGATGCAGCAGATCTTAATAGTTCAAATCCATTACTTAACAATTCAAATAATAATTTAACTGCATATATTGAAACAAGTGATACAGACGGGGATTCAGTTGTGAGTGCAATAACTTGGAATGTTAATGGAACTGAACAGCTTGCTCTATACTTTAACTTTGAACAAGATGTAGATAGTAAAAACGGAACGGATTATGCAGGATTTACAAACAATATAACAACATTAAACAACAATCCTTTATATGTGCCAACTCAAGGATATAACAATTCTGGTGCATGGAATTTCTCAAATGTAAATAATGAAATTCAACTAATTACAACTAACTTCCCAATAATTGGTACAAGCAATTATACTGTTGAAGCATGGATTAAATCAAATAGTTCTGATGCTTACCAAACAATATTGGCTTTGAATAGCTTTGATCCCGGATTTCATTTCAGTCCAGGAAAAATGTTGTATATGATGGCTCAGAGCTTACAAACTCAGATGATATTCCAATTACTGATGGAAACTGGCACCATGTTGCGTATGTACGTGAAGGGACTGCTGCTGACAAACTGAGCTATTACTTCGATGGAGTCTTATCGGGAACTTCAACTCATGAGGGTTCTATCCCCTCTATTTCAACATTAAGAATAGGATATAGTGGATTCTCTGGAGAAGAAATGAAAGGAACTATTGATGAACTAAAATTCTGGAACAGGTCTCTTACCAATGATCAAATTAAAGCAATATTTCAAAATAAAACAGATATTATCGTATCTAATATGACCACTACGGGTGAAAACTGGACGTTTGATGTTACTCCAAACGATAATACGAGTGATGGAGCAACTGCAAGAAGTAATCAGTTAATTGTAACAGATCAATTAGTTCCTTTAGACTCAACAGCACCAGAAGTAGAATGGATTACTGAAAACAATCAGAACTATTCAATAATGTTCTTTAACCAAACTTTCAATGTGAGTGTGTTTGAAGAAAATAATGATTCAGTTATTTTTGTATTTGACAATGCAACAGGAAATAGATTCAACATTTCAGCATTTAATGGTTCTGGTCATTGGGCACGTTCGGTAAACGTTTCTGGGTTAGAAGAAGGAAGACACATAGTAACAGCATATGTAAATGATACTAAAGGGAATGTTAATAATACTGAGAACCTTTCTTTCACAGTAGACTTCACCTCACCAACTGCCGAATGGATAACACCAACAAATGTAAGTAATTATACCCTTTCTACCGGTAATGTTTCTTTTAATATCACAATTAATGATTTAACTCCTTACGCCGTCTTATTTAGCTTCAATAACAATACTGGGAACGTATTTAATGTCACCGCAATAAATGATTCTGGAGAATGGTACGCTAATGTTAATGTGAGTGGTTTAGTAGAAGGTACGACCGTTGTTACTGTTATTGCAAATGATAGTGTAGGTAATATCAATAACACAGAACAATTAACAATAGTTGTGGATAATACTGCACCAACTGTAGAATGGTTCAGTCCTGAGAATAATACCAACTACTCTTTATCCTATGGTAACGTTTCCTTTAATGTAACTGTTAACGAATTAAACTTTGTTCATAATATTTCATTTAGCTTTGACAATGCAAGCGGAAATGCATTTAATGTCTCTGGAATCAATGATAGTGGTACATGGTATGCCAATGTTAATGTCTCTGGTTTAACAGAAGGTCTCAATACAATCACCGTCTTTGCAAATGATTCTGTAGGAAATGTAAATGATTCCATCCAAGTTTCTTTAACAGCAGACTTCACCTCACCAACCGTCACGTGGGTTCTTCCTAATAATAATAGCAATTATACCCTTTCTACCGGCAATGTTTCCTTTAATATTACTATTAATGATTTAACTCCTTACGCCGTCTTATTTAGCTTCAACAATAATACTGGAAACGTATTCAATGTTACTGCAATAAATGATTCTGGAGAATGGTACGCTAATGTTAATGTGAGTGGTTTAGTAGAAGGTACGACCGTTGTTACTGTTATTGCAAATGATAGTGTAGGTAATATCAATAACACAGAACAATTAACAATAGTTGTAGATAATACTGCTCCAACCGTAGTGTGGACAAATCCAAACAACAATACCAACTACTCTTTATCCTATGGAAATGTTTCCTTTAATATTACTGTTAATGAATTAAACTTTGTTCATAACCTCTCATTTAGCTTCGACAATGCAAGTGGAAATGCCTTTAATGTCTCTGGAATCAATGATAGTGGTACATGGTATGCTAACGTGAATGTATCTGGCTTAACAGAAGGCCTAAACAGTATTACCATATTTGCAAACGATAGTGCCGGAAACATAAATTTCTCTGAGAAGATTTATCTCACTCCAGACTTTACAGCACCAGTAGTAAACCATATCAATACCAATGTTAGTAATTATACCACTACTTCAGGTAATATTACCTTCAATGTGAGTGTAAAAGATGTTACACCATATGCTGTTATCTTCATGTTTGATAATGGAACAGGAACAGGATTTAATCGAACCCCTGGCAATTTTTCAGGACATTGGAATATTACTCTTGATGTTACAAGTTTAGAAGAAGGAGTCCATATCATGAAAGTTCATTCAAATGATAGTGTAGGTAATGTCAATAACACTCAACAGATTACATTTACAGTGGATAATACTGCACCAACCGTTGTGTGGACAAATCCAGCAAACCAAACAAATTACTCTTTATCTTATGGTAATGTTTCCTTTAATGTAACTGTTAATGAATTAAACTTTGTTCATAACCTCTCATTTAGCTTCGACAATGCAAGTGGAAATGCCTTTAATGTCTCTGGAATAAATGATAGTGGGACATGGTATACAAATGTTAATGTGTCTGGTTTAACAGAAGGTCTTAATACTGTAACAGTTTTTGCAAATGATTCTTCTGGAAATGTGAATGCTTCGGAACAGATTTCTTTTATTGCTGATTTTACATCACCGGTAGTAAACATAACATTCCCAATTAATGGGTCTATATTCAATCTTTCTTCAGGAAATTTTACATTTAATGTTACAATTAAAGATTTAACTCCTCAGTCCGTACTCCTAAGTTTTGATAATGGAACCGGAAATGTATTTAACGTAACTACAGAGAATAACTCTGGTTATTGGCTAGCCTCAGTAAATGTATCTGGATTAGAAAACGGAACACATTTTGTTACAGTATTAGCTAACGATTCTCTTGGACAGACAAACAATTCAATTAATGTAACAATAATAATGAACAACATCACCAACCCAGTAGAAGCATCAAGTTCTTCAAGTTCATCATCTTCAAGCGGAAGTTCTTCTTCAGACAGTAGTGGTGGTGGTTCACTCCCTCCAAAGAAAGAAGAGAAGAAAGACATTGTAGAGAAAGAACCTGACAAAGAAGAAGACAAAGAAAAAGAAGAAAAAGAAACTGATGACAAAGCAAAAGAAGCAACTACTCCAACTAAACAGAAACCACAAGGATTTGTTGGATTCGCTATCTTACCAGATGATGTTGGAGATTTAATCAACTATGGTTCTCTAGCAGGAATTGTAGCACTTATCATTAGTTTAATCTCAGCGGTTCCAGTTATAGCAAGGAAAAGAAGAGCAGGTGTACCTCAATGGTTTGAAGAAGTTCTAGAGGAACACGTTGATGATGCAAAAGAGATGTTAATACAACAAGACTTTACATTAATCCCTCGTATCTCTCGATTTAGACATGTACCTCGTCGTGATAAATTAGCATGGCTTGGATCTTGGGTTAATACAATGATCAATTCTGGATTCTCAGAAAGCAAGATAATAAAAGTAGCAAAACATCATCCCAAGATCACAGAAGCACAAGTTGAAACAGTACTAGAACGAGCAAAAGTTTCAAAAACATTACAACAACAGTATGGTCTCGATGATGTTGGGATAAAAGAACTACAACAATATGTACTTTCAAAATCAAAGAAACCAGAAATAGTATTGGATTTATTAATTGCGGCAGGTTGGAATAAAGAAGCAATAGGACCATTTGTAAATGCATATACAAACAAAGGAAAAGGAAAGAAAATCCATAAAGTCTATGCTATATCTTACGCTGTAGCTCTTAAACGTCTTAAAATTAGTTATGATTTAAGTGAAAAAGCATTGAATAAACTTAAAGATTTTATTGAGAATGAACAGATGAAAGCAAAATCAATTGAACAAATAACCTCTATGTTAGTAAACCAAGGGTGGTTAAAGAAAGAAATAAAACCATTTGTAAAAGCATACATGAAAGTTTCGCCTCATCGAAACAGTTAAAAACTATAACAATTTAATTACCACATGGTTCTTGAATCATTACTTAACCCATTCGTATTAAAACAGAAGCCCTGGGAAATGTTTTTTGCAGGATTTTTTCACTCATTTATCGCTGGATTTCTTGCAAACCTTGTCTTTCCGGGAAATGCCGGATTAATGATGGTTTTCCTAATTGTTCTCGCAAGTTTACCTACGTTATATGTTACGATTCGGGATGAAGAACAGTTAGATTTTAAGTTTAACAAAGAATGGAGAATATTACAAGAGCACATCAAGGTTATTACCTTCCTCTTATTTTTATTCCTTGGAATAACTGCGTCCCTTGTAACAATGTATGTTTTCCTCCCAGGTCAAACAGTAGATTCTTTATTTGGATTACAACAAGAAGCCGTACAAGATCTTGCACAAGTTGTAAAAACAAGTACTATTAGTGGACAGATAACTCATGGGGATTTATTTGTTAACATACTGGTAAATAACACAAGAGTATTATTCTTCTGTATTGTATTTTCGCTTCTTTATGGAACTGGAGCGATATTCATCTTAACATGGAATGCATCGACTGTTGCCACAGCAATGGGAGATTTATTCAAATCTAAAATTTCGGGCATAGCCTCTTTAGCAGGATTTTCTACAATCTCAACATATTTTGGTGCAGCTACATTTAGTTTCTTTCGATACATGACGCATGGAATTTTTGAAATTGGTGCGTATTTTGTAGCTGGACTAGCTGGAAGTATTCTCTCCGTTGCGTTGATTAAACATAGTTTAAAGGATGGAAGAGTTCTGAAAGATTCAATGTCCTTAGTTGGAATTAGCTTTGCAATTTTAGTATTTGCCGCTCTTGTTGAAGTGTACATCACTCCTATCTTTTTTAGTTGATGTTACTATCTAATGACAACAGGACAACAATCTTTATAAAGGGCCCAATACAAAATAGTACATGACGTCTGATAACCAAGATTTAGAAGATATTTTAGCAGGTTTTGAACTATCTATATATAGGTTCCATAAACCTCACACATTATCAAAAGGGCACAGAGATGTAACAGTAAAATATACTCTTTCTATGCTTAAAATTGTCTCAGACAGAAAAGATGAAATTGTAGATTCTTTTTGTGACAGATTTGAAGCAGATAGACAACAAATGGCTGAACTATTATCGGATCCCAACAATAATATTGAATATAGTCTTTATACTGCCATGTCGGCCCACATACAATTACAATTAGGAATTTCTACAGAAGAATTTTTCAGACAAACAACCGAAAATACATTTTTAGACTATCAAAATGACCCATTAATTGCTGCAGCGAGATTTATTCCAATTAATTATTTATTAGGTCAGATGGGTTCACAATTTGAAAATTGGAGTATTGTTACAGATACAAGAACAAAGAAAGTTGATGGAAAAGTTCATATTACAAGAAGTACAAAGCCAGAATATAGGCGTCTTCTACAAGATGTACTTGGCGACAAATTAACTAAATTAGCATTATATAGGGATTGTGACATCTCAATCGCAAGTTTTAGAACCACTTTTCAGAAATTGTATGGCCAAACTGATCTTCCAATCGATCGTGTTGCTATAGAAATGAAAGATGGCGCAGAATTTAGTGAGTATATTGTTGGAAAAAGAAAAAATGTTTGGAAAAGAATTATTGACCAAGCAAAAGCACTATATGCAAAAGCTCCAGCTCTATTGTTCCCTGAATTAATTGATGAAAATCGTTCTCTTATGGAAGAGACCTTTCTTCGAAAG
Organism: uncultured Methanosarcinales archaeon; assembly: GCA_964510085.1. GTDB lineage: Archaea > Nanobdellota > Nanobdellia > Woesearchaeales > GW2011-AR9 > CAZEAB01. The sequence goes on from CAZEAB010000003.1 coordinate 7,517, forward strand.
GCGACAATCAGACATATGACTGACGATTTAACACATGCGAATGCTAAATTGGAAGAACGTCAAGAAGTAATTGTTGGGTTATTAACAGAAATAGCAAGGATTAGATCTTCTGGAGATAGGCACGGCATTCGTAATTTTTTGCAAGGGATTTATGGTTCAGAGAAAGAAACAGTTGTAAATACAGTTTCTCAAGAATTAGCACGTGCATGGAATCTTTCTGAGGGAGATTCTGTTGGAAGAGAATATCTTCAAGCTCTTGCAGAACCTTTTGGAATATATGAATTAGGAGACATTGGAACTATTGCTGATCAACTACATCAAGTAAAAATTCATGAGGATAGTTTAGATAAAAATGAAGGTGTAATTCAAGTTGGTGGAGACGATTTATTTGGTGGATTAGATGATTTCTTTGATATTCAATATGAGGATGCTATAGGTAGGGCAAAATCTGTTCAAGGAGAATATGCATCCCGTTTAGATAAATCTTCTTGGAATGATTTCAACCCCTTTGTATTACTTGGTACTTTGGGTTCTATAGGAAGAATTATGGATGAGATGAACAGACAATTTAAGAGTGTTGGAAAAATGAACATATTGGATTCCTTCTCATTCAAATACACTCTAGATGATGCAATTAAGACGGCTCAACATGAAAAAGATTCAAATATTAGCATAACAACAGATGTAGTGTATGACCCAAAATTAAGTTCTAATCAAGATGCTTTTGGATATATGTTACGTGATCTCTTATACAATTCCATTGATGCAGGTGCTACCCATGTTCGTGTTTGTGCTATGAGTCCATCTTCAGAAGAATCACCGCCTCATCTAGAGACACTTGGATTTAAAGAAGGACAATACCCTGCATTTTATTTTATTGTTGAAGATAACGGTGGAGGGATTCCACAACCAAAAGCAGACGAATTAATGGCATACATGCGTGGTGACATTAATTCAACTGCAAGTCTTTCTACGAAAGGAAAAAGTGAAGACGAAGGTGGCCTTGGTACAAAGAATCTTAAAAGAGTTCTTGATTTACATAATGGCGCTGTATTTTATGAACCATTTACCAAAGATAACGTGTCTGGTACTCGTGTTCATGTATACTTACAACGGTTAAATATCTAAAATACTATTGAAATTGTAATTAACAAAAATAGAATCTATCTTTTTCCAGACCGACTAGGATACATTGCTTTCATAGCTAATCCCAATATCACCCTATCTAATGGCAATTTTGGATTTCCTTTTTGAGCAATTGCAACACTCTTAACTTTAGGGTAATTTCTTGGTGTATCCATTATTACCTGGGCTTGTTCTACCATCTCAGGAAATCCAGTATACATTACAATTGCGCCTCCATTTCCAAGGAAATGTTGAAATGTTGAATCATACCATAGTCCTTCTGTTGGTCTTCGTTCACTACTTTCTGTGTTGTGCCCCATATTAAAATCTAAACATGCATATAATTCAGCATTTGGAGAATGAGTTCTATATTGGCCTAAATTGTCAACAACATTAGGAACACTTGAAGTAGCACAAATTTGCGTTAATTTTTCTGGTTCTCCAAATCTACCTCGTAAAGCTCTCTGCGCTCTTTGAGCTGAACTAACCATTTTTCTAAGAATATCTGGTTGGTCTTCAGTAAATAGTAAAATAGAGTCGGCACTATACTTCATATCATCTGCTTTAATTGATTGTCCATCAGCACCAACATAAAATGTAGTTGGAACTGCAATTCGTCCTGGGGCCTTTCCTTTAACTGGATCATAAATCATAACCACTCTACAATAACAACAGTTTAAAAAGATTTATATCCTGGAGACTATACTTTGGTATTTTACTAACAAAACTACATCTCTTGAGTAAGAGTAACATTAATAAACAAAAAGATAATACTATCATTTGAGGAATAGATGATATCAAAACTAGTTCATGCAACGCCCCTTCCGGCATTACAGAAATTTGAAAACTTTTTATTAGGTGATTATCGCAGAATACGTATGTTTTTAGGAACAGTTCCTCCAGAAATGCTTGAAGAAATTTCTCGAAAGAAAGCAAAACACATTTTCAAACTTGCATCAAAAGAAACTCCCGCATACAAAAATTTTCTTGCAAGAAAAAAAGTAAATCCAAAGAAAATAAGAACTGCACGATTATTTAATGAAGTTGTTCCTGAAACGGATAAAGAAAATTATATAAAAAAATATTCATTTGAAAAAAGATGTCGAGAAGGTCATCTTCCAAAACATGGAAATGTTGACGAATCTGGAGGAACGTCTGGAAAAGCAACAAATTGGATTCACGATTTTAACGAAGAATCTCTTCTATTAAAGGCAGTACAATTTGAATTTAATTATGCATTTGGTGGAGATAAAAAGGATATTTTTGTATTAAGTGCGTGGTCCTCTGGTCCTTGGGCTACTGGCGTAAAATTCTGTGAATTAATGGAACGGATTGCGCTTGTAAAAAACACAACTACAGATTCAAAAGATGTTATTAATACCCTTAAAATGTTTGGAAAGAAGAGGAATTATCTTATTGGTGGATATCCTCCGTTTGTAAAGAATTTAATTGATGATAATGAAGATGTTCTTAACTGGAAAGATTACAATATAGATCTTGTTATTGGAGGAGAAGGTGTTACATTAGAATGGATGTATCATGTCAGAAGTAAATTGAATCCTAATTCAAAAATTGTATCCTCTTATGGGGCTTCGGACATAGATATTGGAGTTGGGTTTGAAACACCACTTTGTTTTGAAATACGAGAAGCGATTAACCGGGATAAAGATTTACAACTAGCATTATTTGGTAAAGAGGGAGTACCCATGGTTTTTCAGTATAATCCTACGATGCATTATATTCAAAATAAATTAAATAAAGAAGGAAAGCAAGAATTTCATGTAACATTTTTGGATTGGCATGCAGCTCTTCCTAAAATAAAATATAATTTGCATGATGAGGGGAAAAGGTTTAGTTATTTGGGCATGATGAAAGCTCTTCGAAAACATAAACCAAAATTATACAAACACCTCAAAAAATCAAAAAGAGAACAAAAAAACATTCTTCATTTACCGTTTCTCTGTATATTTGGAAGAAGTGACGGCACTCTTTCTTTTGATGGAGCAAATGTCTTTCCAAGCCAAATTGAAGATATAGTAATCGGAGATAAAGAATTATCAAAGAATACAAGTCGTTTTAAGTTAGAAAAACGACACGATCACCAACATAACACAGAATTTCATATTCACGTTGAGCTAAAGAAAGGAAAAAAGAGAAGCAAACAACTACAACAGAAATATGCTAGTACATTCTTAAGTGAACTTGTAAAAGTAAATCCGGACTTTAAAGAATCATATACAAAGAATAAGAAATTAAAACCAGTAGTTAATTTACACGTTTTTGATGATGCACTGTTTAAGGTAGATGATTTAAAGGCAAAGAATATTTATTTTGTTAAGTAAATGGGAATTTACCTATAATATGGTTTTACTTTTGTATTCATAAAATTGTTAATAACGCTTGAAACTTCGTGCGCCTTACTAATAATCGCTTCATGGTGAGCGCCTTTTATTATTTTCATAGATGCACGTTTATTAAGATCATGGATTCTTTCTGTGAACTTAAGTGGAACAGTTGTATCTTCAGTTCCTGCTATAAGTAACGTAGGGATTTTCATTGATGAAAGTGCATGGTCAATCCCCTTTTGGTTCTTAAAAACATATTTTTCAACATTATCTAATGTTTTTACTATAGTTCGTAATGGAGTAAGGTGTAAAATGTGTGAGATTATGTGCATGTCCTGAACTAATCCCTCCTCTGATAAATCTGTTTCATGAAACTTAAATACATGTTGTTTTGATGTCAATTTATGCTTTGCAATAAATCGTAATATATGTGTTAAATAAGGGCCATGATTAAGCATACGGTCATGTTTAAACGGATATGTACTTGCACCTTCTACTAAAATTAGCGAATGGGGATACTTTCTTCGATATCTCTTACAATAGATGATGGCAATAGCTGCGCCAAGACTGTGCCCTATTAGGCCAAAATTAGTTATTCTTAATTTTTTAAGTAAACAATATATATCTCGTGTAAAATAGGGCAATTTATATCTCTTAAAATCTTCTGGAGCACCAGATTTGCCGTGTCCTCGTAAATCAAGAACTAATGTGGAATACCCTTTTTCTGCAAAGTATCGCAATTCCTTCTTCCATACAGTCCAATTAGAACCAACCCCATGAAGAAAAACAAGGGTTGTTCTTGATTTCCTTTTATTATATAAGTAGAATATGTTGGTGCCATCAAAAGAGGTAAATTTTCCCATTTATAACAGAATGGAAATAAGGTATATAAATCTTATCACACAATACAACCATAGGATTACCGTAAACTTTATATAGTAACTCGCCCCAATTAAATTCACAAAAGTGAGGGTGAATCATTATGTCTAACATTAGCAAAATCTATTCAAAGGAATTACTTGGCAAAACCATTGTATCCAAATCAGGAAAAAAATTTGGAGAAGTAGGAGATCTTATTTTCGAAGTTGGGTCTGGAGAACTAATACACTTGTTATTACGGAACCCTACATCTTATACAGATAGAATGGAATTAGAGAAAACAAAAGAAGGTCAAATCTTGATACCATTTTCTGCTGTTATCGCAAGTGGCGACTTTATTGTAGTTGCTGAAGAGGACATTATTTAATTCTTATTACCCTCAAAGTAACTTCCGAAAATCTATGATTTTAGTTAGTTGCTGAAGAAGATATAATTTAGTTTTTATTATTCTCAATTTTTCTTATTCTGCCTTAAATTCTTCATCAATTTTCTTAGTATAGTCTTTAATTCTACTTACAACAGACTGAATAATGAAATTATGTACCTTCTCTTCAAAAATCTCACTTACATCACTCCACTCAGTTACTCTATACAAATTCGCATTCGTTTCAATGAGATGTAAATCTTTTAGCCGTTTTAATTGCCTTCTAATATTAGATGATGCAATCCCAAGCATAGGTAATCCCAATCCCTTTCTTTCACTCATAACAGAATTCTTAACCTCTTCAGAATGTAATTCTTCCCTTCTTTGTCTTGCTTTTAGTAATACATGTAACACATCTACCATTACATCACGTGAATCACCTGGCTGTAATAATCCTATTGAAAGACAGAACTTTCTTACTAATTCTCTTTCCCCCATTGTTGGCTTTTCATATCGCCGTAATGTAATCTCCGCTAATGGCGTATCTCTTGATATTTTTCCCATTTTTATTCCCCCTTTTATTTATGTAAATACCAAAGGTGTACTTCTTCACCAATACTATTTACTCGTGCAAAATATCGTCGTTCTAACTGAACAATGTCTCCCTCTTTTGCACTCTGTAACATCTTCTCACACATCCCCTTAGAAACTTCTCCATTTGTTTGTAATACTTCACAAGGAACAGCTTCTTTTACAGGAACCCAATGAATAATTTTTCCTTTATTATCTGCATTTTTATACTCATCAACACTATCAGATACAAATACAAACTTATTTCCCTCAACTTTAAAATTGCAACAATCCATCAATCGATGGATTTTATCTTCAGCTAAACTTTTTATATCATCTTCAGAGATATAAAAATTTCCAGAAGCAGTCAACTTCCGAGAACCTCGTTTTGAATCATCTGGATGCAAATCAATTTTAACATTCTTTTCATTCATTCCATCAATTGTAATTTTCTGAGGATTATCAACAAAAAAATACCTGTTTGCAATAGGTTCAACAAGTTCTTTATTGAATGCATTTACCATTTTCCAGAACTCTTCCATTTTTACTGTTTTATCTGTTAAACTTAAACCAATTTTCATAGCAAACTTTCTAAAAGCACCGGGTTGGTATCCTCTTTTTCGTAATGCTGAAAGGAATGGCAATTTAATATCATCCCATCCAGTATATTCACCATGTTCTATTGCAATTCTTGTCTTAGATGCACTTACCTTAAATCCCTCAAAATTAATCCGCCCCCAATGTTTATAGACAGGAACGTTCCACTTAAATAATTCCATAATTAATGCTTCTTTCTTACTATTATCTGCATGTTCTTTTCCATTCATTACATGAGTTACACCTAATTCATGGTCATCAATTGCAACAGAAAATACCATTAATGGCCATACTCGTTTTTCTTTTCCTGTCTTTGGATGAACGTGTTCGTTAACTCTCATAATAGCAAAATCTCGCATAGCAGGATTTTTATGAGCAATATCTGTTTTTAATCGTAAGACTGATTCTCCTTCTGCATATTCGGCAAACATTTTTTCATAACGTGATTGTTGTTCTTCTAATGCAAGATCTCGACAGGGACATGCTGTTCCATTAGCTTTCATTTCTCTAAATGTGTCAGGGTTACATAAACAGACATATGCTTTTTCCATATCAACAAGTTTTTTTGCATAGTTGTAATAGGTATCTAACCGAGAAGATTGAATAACAACATCGGAAACATTTCCTTCGGTCAACCACTTCGCATCTTCTACAATTAAATCATATGCAGGTTCATACAAGTTTTCTGGATTTGTATCTTCAATTCGCACAAGGAATTTTCCATTATACATCTTTGCATATTCATAATTTAACGAAGCACCATACGCATGCCCGATATGTAATGGTCCGGAAGGAGAAGGAGCAATTCGCACAACAACTTTTCCATCTTCAGCATCAGGAAGTGGTTTTAGTGGCCCCTTAACCTTTTCTTCCTTCTTTTCTTCTAGTAATTCCGGAGCTAATTCTTCTAATTGTTTCCTTATATCTTTCAAATCCTTTCCTTCAATAGACTTTACAGCATCATTTATCTCTTGCAGAACTTTTCTCACATTCTTTTTTAATTCTGGATGTTGGCGTAGAACGAGACCAAGAATAGCTTTTTCATGAACATTTCCTTTAAAATCTAGTGCATTTTTCAATACAAGTGGAAGAACTTTGTTTTTCATCAACACCTAGAAGTAAGTGGGGATTATTAAAGGTTATTGTTTTTCTACACCATTCCTTTATCAATTAACTTCTTCATACGTTTTACAAAGTCATCAGCTTCTTTGTAATACGCTTCATACTCTTGTCCAGAAATCTGTTTAATCTCTCTATGTGTAATCTTTTTACTTAACAAATAAAATCGTCTCATAGTATCAGCATATCTTTTTTCAAGTAATTTTGGTTTGACATAAATCTTTACCAACATGTCAGCAACATGTTCTGGAGTTGGTGGCACTTCATTTCTTCTCATTAACGCTGCGTGAGCCGCATCAATAACACCCCAATACAAATCTAATGTTGCTTGTAACACATGCCATCGTGAATTAAGTAACGTTCGTGGAGCTCTTCCATAATATCTCCATACACTTTCCTCAGAAGGTCTCACTCTTCCTTGTTTTACTAACCGCTGTAATGGGTCATAAAACCCACTATCATGCAAAGCAAAGCCATTTCGCAGTATATTAACCACAATTGGATCTCCTGCCTTTACATGATCCCAAAAGGTTGTAAATGTCATAGATGTAACATGAAGTTTAGTTGAAATTTTTGTAATAAGATTTTCAACAATAATTCTATATCCCTCTATAAGCGGTTCAGTTAAAACATAACTAGAATCATTTGTTAACACAAGAACATCAATATCACTACTTTTTCTTGCTTTTTGTTGAGCTTGACTTCCAAACGCGATTACACCAATACAAAAATCACCTAATTCTTTCTGTAGGGAATCTGAAAATCTTCTAATTAACTTAAGATTCTCGGAAGGATACTTATCAGCATTTTCATTACGCTTACGTTGAATTCGAAACTCCATTATACTTTAAAAGAATAGAACGTTTATTAATATTTGTTTACTATTGTGGAGTGGTGCGTAATAATTTTTGAAACAAAACCATACCTTTAAATATCATTTTATATTAAATTGGTATAGAAAAGAGTGGAATTCAAAAACATTGTAGTGCTTGTATCTATTTTAATACTACTTATACCTCTCGCAACGGCAGGTCTTCAACAGACAAGCGAAGCAAGTTCTCCACAAATTACAGCAACGTTACAATCTCAAACACCGGACCCAGTAGAACCAGGTCAGTTTGTGACAGTTAAATTCAAAATAGAAAATCAGGGAAAAGAAACTAAAAACGATGTTAAGGTTAAATTAATACAAAAATACCCCTTTAGCTTAGTAGATGGAGACGGAATAAAAAGCATTGGAAAACTTCGTGCAGGTTCAACAGGAGCAGATGCGGTCGTAGTTACATATAAAATTAAGGTGGATGAAAATGCGGTTGAAGATGATACTGAGTTAGAATTAGAGATTCATGAGGGAAGTTCAACAATCTCTTACACAGATGAAGAATTTCTTATTGACATCCGAACTGAAGATGCAGTTTTAGATATTACTTCAATTAAATCAGAACCTTCTCAAATAGCTCCAGGAGAGATGGCAAAAGTGCATATTACTGTAAAAAATCTTGCAGACTCATTATTGAGAGATATTAAATTTAAGTTAGATTTTGATGACGATGATATGCCTTTAGCACCATATCAATCATCTTCAGAGAGACGTATATCGCAATTAAAAAGAGATTTTCAAGATTCATTAACATTCTCAATCATCGCAGCACCAGACGCAACACCTGGATTGTATAAAGTTCCTGTTACAATTACCTATAATGATGATCGTGCAAACTCATTTACAATAAGTGATATACTTGCAGTTACGGTAGGAGATACCCCTAAGGTGCGCCCATATATCAAAAAAAGTAATGTGATGAAAAAAGGAACTCCTGGTAAATTAACTCTTGGACTTGCAAATGCAGGAACAAATGATGTGAAGTTTGTTGAATTATTCTTACTTCCTTCTGAAGATTATGAATTAATTTCAACGAGTGATTACTTTTACATTGGAGACATTGATTCTGACGATACAGAAAGTGAAGAAATTGATATATATGTAAGTAAGAAAGCAGATTCACTTAAAGTGCCGGTACGATTGAAATATTTTGATGCAAATAATAAAGAGTTCCAACAACAATTTAACTTAGAAATGAATTTATATTCTTCATTCCAGCTAAAGAGATTTGGTATTGAAGAACCGGGTAACCTTATTCGTAACTTATTCTTTCTTCTCCTGATAATAGGCGGTATTTATTATTACAGAACCTATTACAAGAAACCGGAACGAAACTTATCTCAAGACCTGAAAAGTTTATATCGTTCCGTGTTTCATAGGAAAAAACGACGATGATGTCTAATTATGTACGTCTTGCGATTCGCAATGTACGCCAGCGAAAATTACGTTCTTGGCTCACCATGATTGGTATATTTATAGGAATCGCTGCCGTTGTATCATTATTATCCTTAAGTCAGGGATTAAAATCTGCAATTAATGAACAATTTGTTTCACTTGGTTCAGATAAATTAGTAGTTCAAGCAGCAGGTTCCGGATTTGGACCGCCGGGAACAGGTGTTCCAGTTAATTTAGAAGAAGCAGATAAAAATGTAATAAGTAAAGTGAAGGGAGTAGACCTAGCATTAGGACGGTTGGTTAGAATCGTTGAATTAGAATTTAAAGATGATAAAAAATATACATATGCAGTAACATTCCCAGAGGGCGCTGATGAACAAGATCTTGTTATAGAAGCTAATAATTATAATCTTGAAATAGGCCGTTTTCCAGAAAAAGGTTCTAAAGAAGTGTTAGTGGGACACAACATCCTTATTGATTTCTTTGAAGATGATGTTGAATTACGAAGTAAGATACTTGTTCAGGGAGAAGAATTTAAAGTTGTGGGCATACTAAAAAAATCTGGAAACCCTCAACAAGATGGAACATTTGTTATCCCGGAAGAATCCCTTCGTGAAATCTTAGATATTCCAACAGCCTTTGATGTTATTCCATTACGGGTAGAAGGTGGAGAAGATGTAAACATTGTTGCAGAAAGCGTAAAGAAAGAATTACGAAAATCTCGTGATGTTGAGGAGGGAAAAGAAGATTTTACCGTTCAAACACCTCAACAAATTATAGGTATTTTAAACAATATTTTTGCAATAGTCCAGGGAGTTCTTGTTGGCATTGCAGGAATTTCTCTTCTTGTTGGTGGTATTGGGATAATGAATACCATGTATACTGTTGTATTAGAAAGGACAAAAGAGATAGGAATTTTGAAAGCAGTTGGTGCATCTCCCAAAAAAATATTGTGGTTATTTGTAATAGAATCGGGAATCCTTGGTTTGTTAGGTGGGGCAATTGGTATTATCATTGGAATTTCAATAAGTAAATTTGTGGAAGTAGTAGCAACACAAATATTTGGATCTGTATTAATTCAAGCAGAGATTTCTGGATTTCTTATTTTTGGATCTCTTTCATTTGCATTTATTGTTGGTTCTTTTTCGGGATTCTTACCAGCATTACAAGCATCACGTTTAACTCCTGTGGAGGCATTCAGAAAATGATACAAAAAACAAAGATTTTTTGTAGCATGAGAAAACCGGGAGGTTTTTTGCAATGATTAATAAGAAATATTTTATACTTGCAGGGAAAGAATTTAAACGCCGTAAATTACGATCAATATTAACTCTCATAGGGATTATCATAGGAATTGCCGCAATAGTATCATTAATTACACTTGGGCAAGGACTCAAAAATGCGATAGATAAACAATTTGATGCCCTTGGAAAGGACAAATTATTCATTGCTGCAAAGGGAAATGCCCTTACACCAGGATTAACAATTGACGCAGTTAAAATTACTGAAGACGATTTAGAAGTGATTCAACAAACTCATGGAGTGAAACGTGCAGCAGGATTGATATATTCTACAGGAAGAATTGAATTTAATGATATTGTAAGATACAATTTCGTAACAGGAATGCCCGAAGATCCGGAAGATCGTGCACTTATTGGAGAAGCAAATAGTTACAAAATTCTTAAAGGGCGTTTTATTGAAAAGGGAGACAGATTTAGGGCAGTACTTGGACATGAATATACACAACCTTCATTCTTTGAAAAACAGATTGAACTTGGAGATAGAATACAAATTCAAGATAGAGAATTTAAAGTGGTTGGGTTTATGCAAAAAATAGGTTCGCCTCCAGACGATCAATCAATAATTATTCCGTTAGACATCTATGCATCAGTATTTGACACTGGAGATGAACTGGGAATTTTGATAGCACAAACAGATTCAGGAGAAGATGTTGAAGCTGTTGCCGCTTCTGTTGAAAAGGATTTACGAAAATCTCGTGATTTAGATGAAGGAAAAGAAGATTTTTCAGTTCAAACGCCACAGCAGTTAGCAGGATCATTTGCAACTATACTTGACATAGTACAAGTGGTGTTAGTTGGAATTGCTGGAATCTCTCTTCTTGTTGGAGGAATTGGAATAATGAATACAATGTATACGGCAGTATTACAAAGAACAAAAGAGATAGGCGTATTAAAAGCGCTTGGTGCACAGAATAAACATATCTTATCTCTTTTCCTTGTTGAATCTGGTTTATATGGTCTTGGAGGAGGATTACTTGGTGTCTCTATTGGTATAACTCTTGCGTTAATTACCGAAGAATTATTTTTAATTTTTGTAGGTCCAGCATTTTTATCAATAGAAATCAACATATTTTTTATAGGAGGAGTACTTCTATTCTCATTTATTGTTGGAGTTTTATCTGGAATCGCTCCAGCATATGGCGCATCAAAATTAAACCCAGTAGACAGTTTAAGGTATGAGTAAAATGACAAAAAAAATAATTGAACTCAAGGAAGTATGGAAAACATACACGATGGGAGAGAACGTCCTTCATGTACTTAAAGGAATAAATCTAACCATAAACAGAGGCGAATTTATTGCGATTCTAGGCCCTTCCGGTTCAGGGAAATCAACATTAATGAACCAAATAGGTGTTCTTGATGTCCCTACACAAGGAACAGTTCTTCTTGACAGCCACGACATCTCAAATTTAAGTGAATCAGAATTAGCAAAAATACGTGGTCAGAAAATTGGGTTTATTTTCCAACAATTTAATTTGATTCCAACACTTTCTGCATTAGAAAACGTAACCCTTCCTACACTATTTCAAGAGGTAGAAGAAGATAAAGTGATTAAAAGAGCCACTATGCTTCTTACTCGTATGGGGTTAGGAGATAGGCTTAACCACAAACCAAATGAATTATCTGGTGGTCAGCAGCAACGAGTTGCAATAGCAAGGTCTTTAATCAACAACCCAGACATAATTCTTGCAGACGAACCAACAGGAAACTTAGATTCTGCTTCTGGGAAGGAAGTTATGAAAATGTTAACAGACCTTCATGGTAAGGAAGGAAAGACAATAATCTTAGTAACACATGATATCCATCTTGTAAACTACTCAAAAAAGACTATTTATTTAAAAGATGGAGAAATAGAAAAAATTACAAATCATAACAGGTAAATTCATCATAACTTTTTAACTATATAAATATTTATAAATTGTTATCTCCTCGAAAATGACACTATTATAGGGGTGAATAATATGGAACAGAAGCAATTAGATGAACTTGACGAATCCTATTTCGGCGAGGAATTTATTGATGATGAAGAGATAAAAATTGAAGATGTCAAGCCAGCTAAAGCTAAAACTGCTAAAAAGAAAGCTGAGAAGAAAACATCAAAAAAATCAACTAAAAAAGAAGCAACCAACGCTAAACCAATTGAGTTAGATTCTTTAGATAACATTCAACCAGAGATTGACGATTTACCTCCGGTTGAAGTAACTGAGATTACACATGAGGAACCACTTGTAAAACAAACAAGCGCAGCTCCTCTTGATACGCCTAAATCAGATCCAATCGATCCATGGGCAAATGAAGAAGAAGATGAAAATCTTTTCAAAGAAACTTCTACCTGGAAAGCAATTACTGGAATTGCAGTAATCTTGTTAATCCTTTCAGTATTTACTGGTGGATTTCACTTTTCGGGACCAACAGGAGCAGCAGTTGCAGATGGAATTTCATTAGATACAGCTGAACAGAAGGCATTAACATATGTAAATGATAAGTTGTTACAACCTCCTTTCGTTGCAACAGTTGAAAAGTCTGAAGATGTAGGAACAGTATACAAAATAACATTAAATCTTGCAGGGGAACCAATTGAATCCTATATGACTAAAGATGGTGAGTTTTTCTTTCCACAAGGTTTCGATGTTGATGGAACAACTCCAACAGAAGAAACAGTTGATCTTGAACCGGTAGAACCTGTTGTTAAAGAAGAACCTACAGAAGAACCAGTAGTAGTAGATGTACCTACAGAAGAACCAGTTGAGGTAACACCTCCAGTTGAGGAAAAACCAGTTGAAGTACCTGTAGAAGTGCCAGCTGAACCAACAACACAACTTTCAATGAGCTACAAAAAATGGAGTTTCTCTCCTACAAAGTTAACTGTAAAACAAGGAGATAAAGTGTCTTTAACAGTTTCTGCAGATACTTCCAATCCAAGTTTTGCTCTTCCAGGATTAACACTTGGAATACCTGGATTAGGAGTAGAACAAGCAGTTGAGGGAACAGGAACTGTAGAATTTACAGCAGACAAAGCGGGTTCATTTGAATTACTATGTGCAAGTTGTAGTGGAACTCAAGCAGCTGTAATGAAAGGAACATTAGTTGTGGAATAAATGCGTGTGTCAAGGGTAGCGCCCTGACTAGTCGAGACGGGTACCCCAAAGGGGTACGATATCCGTCGTGCCCTACCCAAAGACACACACTAAGGAATAGAAACATTTTTATTCTTCTTTTTTTCTTCTTGACATTATGGGTAAATCTTTATTGAAGTCACAAAAACTAAAACAAGCAGTTGTTTTAACACTTATGTTCTTAATAGCACTTGGATTTATGGTTCCTGGTTTTCTTAATGCTCCCCTATCTAATGAAGATGGTGGAACATACGTAGAACCACGATTATGCCAATCAGATAATGATTGCTATTTAACATGTGATAATAAGCCGGTTAAAGTTCTTTGTTCACAGAATTTATGTTTTCAGAATTCTTGTAAAGAATATTCTCCTTATCAATTTATAGAAAATGCTGTATCCTTTTCACTAGATGTACAAGCAGATAATAGTAATGTCAATCTTATTCCTCAAGCTAATAATCTCTTCGTAACCGCTGAAAAAGGAAAAATCAATGTGCACACCTATTCTCTTCCATTAGGAGTTGTATTAGATCGTCTTGGAGTAACTTTTACAAACACCTGTGCACAAATTAATACAAATTCTTATTGTGTACCTGAATGGAATGTATCTATCATCAAAAATGGAAATCATTCCAGTTTACAGGCTGTTGCATTACAAGATGACGATGTGAAGATTCTTATTGAGAAGGAAGACTTCAACTGAAATTGAACTCTTTGTAATGTTTATATACTATCTTTATTCTATAGGTGTTGGTGATTAACATGATACAAAAACAATTACATAAATTAAAAGAAAATTGGTTACTTGTTGCTTTATTTCTAGTAGCAATTATTTTTGTCTCCGGAATAAACCCTGTTTCTTCAGGATTTAGTAAAGTAGGTTCCACAATGGAGTATGCAATGGCAGAACCATCTGATTTCTACGATTCTGGATTTGCACCAGAGATACAGGAAAGGAAGATAATACAAACACTTTCATTGTTAACAGAAGTGAGGAGAGGTTCATACACAGATAATGAACAAAAAATGAAAGCAATAGTAATTTCCTCTGGTTCTTTGATAGTAAATGAAAATGTAAATACACACGACGATTCTAAATCCGGTTATTATCAAATTCAAGTTGATTCTTCAAAAGCAGATGCAATAATGGATCAATTAAAAGGAATTGGAAAAGTAACGTCTTTGTACAATAATAAAAGAGATATTACAAGCAGTTACACAGATACAAAGATAGAATTAGACAGTGAGAAACGAAGATTGACAAAGTATAACCAAATGTTCTCTGAATCTAAGAATGTAAATGAGAAGATCCAACTAACTAATCTAATTTTTGATCAAGAACGAAGAGTAAAATACCTTGAAGAAAGATTACAAAACCAAGATGAAAAAGTTGATTATACAACCATTTCTTTCTCAATGACAGAAAAGCAATCTGAATGGGCAAACATCGCATTTACAAGTTTAGGCAACCTGGTACGAAGTTTAGTAAATAGTGTTAATACTTTACTACATCTTATCTTTGTAATCTTGCCATATGCAGTAATTGGTTTAATTGGATTGTTTGTATATAGAAAGATTAAGAAGTAAATTTATTTTTTTAATTTATTTTTTAAAATTTTATCTAAAAAATGACTGAAAATACATTAGATTTTCAATTTATTTTTTATTAATTCTATAAACAAGTATAATACAATAACTGTAACTCCTCCCAAAAGAAACCAAAGAGCAAGGTCTGGTTGTTGGACAACAGGCGCAGATTTCATTGCTTGTGGGACAGCTTCCATCATAGAATCTGCGGCAATTTCTTGAACAGCAAAAGAAGATTTTTCCATTACAAAAGAACCGCTATCTTGAACAAACTTAATAATCGCACTAATTCCCACTATTCCAATAGCAACAGGCAATATGTTCTTCAACTTCTCTCTTAACCCACTTACTTTCTTAGGAGCAATAATAATATATTTGTTTGCAAGTTTGTAATGTTTGACTTCTCTGCCCTTTGTACTATAGTGGAATTCTTCTACATGTACTAGGCTAGATTCTACTAATTTTTGTAAATGATAATGAACTGTAGAGATAGGAATATCTAAAGACTTAGCGATAGAAGATTCGGAATCATGATCTTTCTCAGCAAGATAATTTAAAATCTTACGGGAAGTATCACTTGTAATGGTCTCAGCTAATTTCTTTGTTTTAGTTTCATTTAAATCTACTAGCAGGAAGTTGTTTTTACTCATATTTTCTATTTATGTATAGCATTTAAAAACCTATTGATAACTTTAACTCAATTAAAAGTCAATAGGAAAGTACATTTGTCGAATGATAATATATCCAATAAACAGTGCTATAAGAACAACACTTTCCCACTTCTTTAATTTCTCATTTGTTAACAAGAAATAATATATCAAACCAGCGGTTGCAATCTTTATAGGAAGGTCATACCAAATAACAACATTTGGAATAACATAACTTGAAATTGCTGCTCCCACCCCAATACCAAACAAAGGATTAGTAATATTACTTCCAATTAAAATCCCGGCACTCACATCTTTCTTTCCTTTAAGCACTGCAATAAGAGATGTAGTTAATTCTGGTAAGGCCGATGCAACTCCTAGCATAATAACACCAAAGAAGGATGCACTTATTGAAAGAGATGAAATAATAACTGTTGCAGCATCTAACACTAACTCTGCTGTAAATGCCATAAACACAAACGAAATTAAGATTAACGAAGTTCCTAACCAAATATCCTTTTTAGATAAATCGTTAGTCGCAACAACACCTTTTTCATGAAGTTTTTTCTTCTTTAGATATAATAAATAAAACAAGTATGCTAAAATTAACAACCATCCCTCTACCTGTGAAATAACCCCTCCTAGAGAAAATAACCATACTAACAAAGCGGCTCCAATTAAACCACCCATCTCTACAAATAAGTTCTTTCTAATAACAACAACAGTGCCTATAATCGCAATAACAGGAAGCACAAGATTCTGCTGAAAAATGTCAGAACCAATATTGTTTCCAATAAGTAATCCAGATAAAGTATTCATTAATGCTGGCTGGCTAACAATTTTAACACTTCCAATAATATGAGTCATAATTTCAGGGATACTTGTTCCTATGGAAAGGATAGTAAGCCCAATAAACGTACCAGAGATTCCGTAATGTTTTGCAATAGAAATCGAATTCTTAATAATCATCTCTGCAAGTACAAGTATAATAATAAATCCAATTACAAGTGAGAGTATTTCATTAAGCATCTAAGAAGGAAGAACTTTTTACTTATATCTCTTTTGCTAACTCAGAGAAAGGAAATTCAACAAATTCAGGTTCATCAAAACCTAATTCGGCAAATAAGGAATCTTGCACAACTTCTCCTTTAACAATTAGAAAATCTCCAACATCCTCAATGATATAAATACCTAAATTATACTCTTTCCACTCAAATCGTCTTCGTTTTTTGTCTAAAATAATATCCCTTCCGTATCTCTCCTTAAGAGCGTTTTTTAATTCTCTAGGTTTTTCTATCTTCTCATGCCGAGTAACTTCAAATTTTCCCCCTTTTTGTACAAGTTGTATTAAGAATTTCCCATAATCATTCTCAGTTACTTTCAGAACATGTCCCTCTGGTTGTTTGTAATATGTATCGCTTGCTTCCATTTCATTTTGGAAGATAGCTCCAGCAGAGAGTAATTTCTTTTCAGCTTCTTCTATGTTTGTAATTCTAATTTTCCGTTCTTCCATTATAGAAATATTTATTAGTTGCATTATTAAATCTTCTGGAACAGGTGATTATTATGAAAATAGCATTAATTATAGCACAAAACAACTTCAGAGATGAAGAATATGAAGTGCCTAAGAAAACATTTGAAGACGCTGGTTTTGAAACCGTCACAATATCTAAAACAACTGGCACATGCACCAGCAAATTCAAAAGGACGGTACAAGCAACTGATTCTATTGATAATATTGACGTTGCAGACTATGACGCAATCGTTTTTATTGGCGGCGGCGGTTCTGCACAATATCAACACGATGTTCAAGCACATATGACTGTCCAGGAAGCAATTAATCAAAATAAAGTTCTTGCGGCTATCTGTTTAGCTCCCTCCATTCTTGCATTAGCTGGAGTTCTTGAAGGAAAGAACGCAACAGCACATCCAGGAGATGGTGTTGAGATCATAAAGAATCAAGGAGCTAATTACGTAGAGGAACCGGTTGTAGTAGATGGAAGGATTGTTACTGCTGACGGCCCTAATTCAGCTAAAGAATTTGCTGATAAGATTATTAGCTTATTAAGATAGATTTATATTCTTCTTTTTTATCCTTTTTATTATGGGTGCACGTAAATTTACACAAGAGGAACAAGAACGGATTATAAAACCTATTGTAAGGAATCTCATTGAATCACATACAAAAGGAAAAACAACTATAATTGCTTTACAAGGTGGTCAAGGAACTGGAAAAACAACAATAGCTAATTTTATTAAAAGAGATTTGACGTATTTTAAATATAAAGTACAATCATTTTCAATAGATGATTTCTATACAACGGCAAAAGAAAGAAAAGCTCTCCAAAAGAAATACAAAAAGAATCCCTTCTATCAAATACCTAGGGGGATGCCGGGAACACATAGAGTAAAAGAATTACATACTGTTCTCAAAAATGTTAAAGAGGGAAAACCTTTTTCAATACCTCATTTTGACAAATCTAAACATAAGGGGTTTGGCGACGTTCTCAAAAAAGTAAATAATATCAAAAGAAGACAAGATTTTATTATCCTAGAAGGGTGGTGTGTTGGTATTCCTTCTGTTACATCAAAACAATTACAGAAAATTTGTACAAAAAACCGTATTAACTTGAAAAGTATTGATCCAAGAGAATATCATAAGACTGTAATTAAACATATTACCCCATATCTTCCGCTTTGGAAACTGATTGATACAACGATAATGATTGTCCCAGATTCATCTTCTTGCCATAAATTGTGGCGATTATTACAGGAGAAACGTTTGAAAGAAAAAAAGGGAGAAGGTATGACAAAGACACAAGTTTCACATTTTGTAGATGTCTTTTTACCATTTACGTATCTTTGCTATGAAAAGATAAAATCAGATATTATTATTAAGGTAGACAAATTACATAATTATTATCAGGTGAAGAATGTGTAAGTAACATCATTTTGGGAATGGGGGCCCAGGCTTGCCGAGGCGGTTATAATCGCAGATTATAGAAACCCGCCGTGCCCCATAATCCAAATGTATGTTACACAAAAATATGTTAATAAAGAGGTTAAAATGTTTAAATACGACGTATTATGTGTTGGAAGTGCAACAGTAGATCATTTCTTAACAACAGATGTAGCACTAAAAAGCATAAATCCTGGAGACAAAATTCTTGTGAAAGCTAAAGAAGTACATTCTGGTGGTGGAGCAACAAATACTGCAGCAACTTTATCTAAATTGGGTTTAAATGTAAAAATACTTTCTAAATTAGGCAATGACCACGATGCAGAGTTTATTAACAAGGAGATGAAAGAATATAAAGTTCAGAATATTTGTCTTCACACTAGTAAGAAACCAACAAATTCTTCTGTAATTGTATCCTCGCCTGTTGAAAAAGATAGGATTATTTACGCGCAAAAGGGGGCATCTCGAGACCTTAATGCACGTGATTTCAAAAAACCACGATGTAAGTGGATTTACATGGCAAGTTTAGTTGGAAAATCATTTTCTGTGTTGAAAGAATTAACAAAATATAATACTAAAATTGCATTTAATCCTTCACTATATTTAGCAAAGAAAGGAAAGCGACATTTAAAACCAATCTTAAAAAAAACAACGGTGTTAATATTAAATAAAGAAGAAGCACAAGTTCTTTTAGGGAAGAGAACAAATTCGTGGAAAATATTATTGGAAGGTCTACATTTTCTTGGTCCTAAAACAGTTGTTATTACAAACGGACACAGTACGTTTTACGCATTACATGAAGATACAACGTACAAAATAATCCCCCCAAATGTTCCTAGGATTTCAACAGCTGGTGCAGGTGATTGTTTTGCAGCCTCTGTAGTTGCAGGCATAATAAAAAAAATGCCCTTTGAAGAAGTATTAGCTATGGCTCAAGCAAATGCATCATCTCTTATACAGCAGATTGGAACAAAAGAAGGGTTATGTACGATGGCACAAGTACGGAAATTAATGAAGAAATATAAGACGAAAGTCACTTCCAATTAAACTTCCCATCAAAGTTAACTATCTCATGTAACTTCTTTCGTTGATTTGGTTTCTCTGTTTTTGCAATATTCTCGGGAAGCACAGACTTTGGACCCAACTTACCTATAGCACACATTGCTTCAATCTTATACTTTTTTGGAATCTTAAGAACTTTTCTTGCTTTTGTATAATCAAACCCACTCATACCATGTACAACAAAACCTCTACGAGCTCCCTCTAATGCTAGGGAAACCCAAGCAGCTCCCGTATCAAAAGAATGTGTTGGATTTGGTTTATCTTTATATTCTGATTTTGTTCTTGAAATTATAACAACTAATGCAGTTGCATCCTTACACCACGCTTTATTGAAATCTACTAAGAAATCCATGAAAACGTCTTTTCTCTTACCTGTTGCAACGATAAACCGCCACGGTTGTACATTAAATGCAGAAGGTGCCCATCTAGCCGCTTCAAATAATGATTTTAATTCTTTACTTGTTAACTTACCTTTCATAGCCCGTGGAGACCAGCGTGTATAGAATAATGGAGATACGTTTTGTGATGGTTTTCTAAATTTCTTTGCGATAGATTGTAGTGACATACAGGTAGTATATTCAAAACATATAAAAACATATGTTTCTTACTACAATATCAAAAAAGAGGTATCAATGTTTGCATCAACCAAGAAAATCCTAGCACGAGCACAAAAAAAGAATTACGCAGTTCCACATTTTAACATAAATAATATGGAAATAGTGCAAGGTGTTACAAATGCAGCTATGAAAACAAATTCTCCAATAATCCTATCAACCTCAGAAGGTGCTATAAAATATGCAGGGTTATCTTATTTACGATGTTTAGCAGGTTCTGCTGCTGCATCTGTTAAAGTTCCAATCGCATTACATCTTGATCATGGAAGAGATTTGAAAATAATTAAACAGTGTATTAACGCAGGGTATTCTTCAGTTATGTTTGATGGTTCCCATCTCCCTTATGAACAAAATGTAAAAATAACAAAGAAAGTCGTCAAATGGGCACATAAAAGAGGAGTTTCCGTTGAAGCAGAACTAGGTACAATCGGTGGGAAGGAAGATGCAATAGAAAGCAGAAAGATAATTTATACAAAACCAGAACAAGCACAAGATTTTGTTGAAAGAACCGGTTGTGATTTCCTTGCCGTAGCTATTGGAACATCACATGGAGCTCATAAATTTAAAGGAAGTGCTCACTTACGTCACGATATACTAAAAGAAATAAGAAAGATAGTGAAAATCCCTTTAGTATTGCATGGAGCTTCAGGAGTTCCAGAGAAGGTAGTAAAACAAGCAGTAAAATACGGAGCAAAACTTTCTGGTGTATATGGCGTTCCAAATTCGCAGATAAAGAAAGCAATACAAAACGGAATTTGTAAAATAAATACTGATACAGATTTACGGTTAGCATTTGATGGAGCCGTTAGAAAATTCCTTAAAACGAAACCAAAAGACTTCGATCCACGACATATCCTCGGCCCAGCAAGAGATGCAATTCAAAAGGTTGCAGAAGAACGAATAAAAGTATTTGGAAGTGGGAAATGAAACAAACATTACAAATATATCTTGGAAGTTTTGTTGCAACGATTGTACTTTTTAGGTTTATACTTTTTTTCTCACCAAATATTAATCTGAATGTAGGCCAATATAACATTCATCATTTGTACACAGGAGCTTTTATACTTGTCATACTTACAATATTACTTTTATTTAACATAAAACATTGGGTTGTTACAGCATTAGTTGGAATTTCATCTGCTATGATTATAGATGAACTCGTGTACTTAATTGCAACAGATGGAAGCGATGCAGCGTATTTATCTGGAACATCAAATAGTGGGGCTATGATACTGGGAGGAATGATAGTACTTATAACGGGAGGCATATACATATGGAATGGAAAAAAGACACCAAGATAATTATTACATTAATATTACTACAGGGAATTATTGATTACATTTACGTATTTCTGTATCCCACGGTAAATCCAATCAGAGCAACGCTCATAGGAACAACTGCCTTTGTATTTCTCTCAATACCACAATTGAAAAAATTCATTGGATGGAATCCTAAATGGGCATTCATACCAATTTTTGCAAACGCATTCATTGGTGCATTATCTGTGCAGGCAGGTATAGTTCAATCAAAATCAATGGAATCAGCTGTATTACATGTTGGTATTTTGATAATAACATACTTCATAGTGAGGAAAATCAAGAAATGAAAACAATATACATCGCATCAGATCATGGAGGATATGGACTAAAAAAGAAATTAATCCCCTACTTAGAAAAGAAGTACAAAGTAGAAGATCTCGGCCCATACTCATACAACAAAAACGATGACTATCCAGATTATGCAATCCCTCTTGCAAAAAAAGTAGCAAAAACAAAATCGCAGGGGATTGTTATTTGTCGTAACGGCCAAGGCATTTGTATTGCGGTAAATAAAATAAAAGGAATTCGCGGTGTCACTGGTTTTTCTGTAAAAGAAGCAAAAACAACTAAGTTAGATGATAATGCAAATGTGCTTAGTTTACCTGCAGATTATCTCACTGTGGGAAAAGCAAAAAAAATTACAAAAGTATGGCTTGAAACAAAATTCTCTGGATTAAAGAGACATAAACGAAGATTAGCAAAGGTTAAGAAGGTAGAGAGATGAAATGGGTATTAATCATATTAACTATTTTTCTTATAGGTTGCAGTTCGGAAATAAGTGAAAAGGATTTAGTGAACAAAATATTTCTTAAAGGCGATTCAATTGATTGGAATGTTTGCTTTGAACAGGAAGATCGAGTTCTTGGATTAGCTCGACAAGGAGTAATACTAAAATCATTCCAACTTACTGATGGATGTAAGAATAGATGGATAAATGAAAGTGATGAACTGGTAGTATTCCGTTGTGAGGATAAAGTTCCTATTGCAAGTACGTTAGATTGTGTAACTGGTTGTACAAATACAACATGCAATCCTTTAGATTGTGAAGATTCAGATAATGGAGTAGATTACTACAAATTAGGAACAAGTACAGGAGAAGATGTTGATGGAAATGAAGGAGAGTTTACAGATATGTGTCTTTCTCCAACAAAACTCATTGAATTCTCTTGTAATATAAATCAAGTAGATGCAACAGAACATACTTGTCCATTTGGGTGTAGGAAAGGAGTTTGTCTTCCTTCACAAGAACTTGCTTTGCCAGATACCCCCTTACTTGAAATTCCAGAAATTTTTTCTTTAGAAATAATCCCAGAAATTTCCGCAAAGGATGTTCCAGTACGATTTGTTGTTTCCACTTCTGGAATAAACATAGAACAACCTAGAATTGAAATGGGGAAGAAGGGATACACATTATATGATGACGGGTATCATGGAGATAGTTTTCCTTATGATGGGATTTATGGAGTAGAAGTAAAAAATTTACCAATAAAAGATTATGAAGCAGTAGTTAGCTACTATCAGAATGGAAAAAGAATCAAACGTTATGATTTAGCTAGAGGTGGCAAAATAATTAATAATGCAAATAACACGTGTGTTAAAATAACTAATAATAAAGGCCCAATCAATGTAGTAATGGTTGGTGTTGGGTTAACTCAACAAGATATTGAAGATATCACTCCTGGAATTTTTAGTGCTGAGCCATTTTCTTCTAATAAAGAATTATTTAATGTATGGGTGGTTGAAGGAGAAGCAATAAACATAGATGAGGGATATAAACTCATTACATCGTGCAATCTTAAAAACCAATTTAATTTAATACTTTATAATAATCCCCTCACTCCAGACTCACATGAACTAGGATACGGCGCATATAGGTATGGGAGAGCATATCATAACCCCCCATTATTCAATGGAACTGCTTTAGTCATACACGAGTTAATGCATGTATTTGGAGCACTTGTAGATGAATACGAAACAGATTACATTGGGCCTAATCCTTCACTTACGCAATGTTATGAATCCTCATATGTGGATTGTACCTCCAATAATGAATCTTGCTTACCAACAACCATTTCAGATAATGATTGTATTCTTAACGCTCCTTGGAATGAACAAATTGGAAATGGATGTGGTAATGAAAGTGTAATTGATTGTGAATTGGGCGATGAGAATTATAACATAGAAGTTGGTTGTTTCCTTGGGTGTGGAAGAAGTAAGAATCTTTACAGATCAACATTCAACAGCGGGATGAGAACAATCTCAACACCATTTGTTCTCGGACCTATAAACGAGAAGATTATATGCAACAAAATATTTGAATTAACTGGAAAAAGAATAGGTGTTTGTGCATGAAAATATATCCGTCAGTAATGGGTAAGTCGCAGAAAGAGATTAACGCTCTATTTAAGAAACTAGAAGGAGTTTCAAAAGAATTACATCTTGATGTTGCCGATGGTAAATTTGTACATAACACTTCTTTATGGTTTGATTTTAAGTTAAGTAAAAAATTCAAATACAATGCACATCTCATGATTGTTCATCCAGAGAGGTGGATTGAAAAGTATGGAAACAAAGTAGATTTATGCATAGTTCATTTACATGCTATTAAGCACATTCAATTTTTTATTGAATATGTAAGAAGTAAAAACAAAAAAGTTGCAATCGCATTAAATCCTGAAACTAAAATTAAAGAGTTAAAAGATTATTTGAATGATATTGATGTAATTCTAGTCATGACAGTACATCCCGGATTTTATGGGGCTAAATTTCTATCATCTCCATTACGTAAAATAAAGAAAATTAAGAAGATTAATCCTGATATAAAAGTAATGGTTGATGGTGGCATGAATCCGAAAACTGTTCGTAAGGCTGTCAGGGCAGGTGCAGATTCAATTATTTCTGGCAGTTTTATTTCTAAATCTAAGAATTCAAAGAAAGCGATGAAAGAATTAAAGGCACTGGTCAAATAATAATAAAGCTAAATGGGAAGCACTGGTCACACTAGACAGGTACGGATAGAATATATAAATGACTTCTTCAACATACACATTATGAAACACATGCTCAAAGAGAATATGCCCCGAGAAAGACTAATGCATTCCCCCACATCATTATCTTCAGCAGAACTTCTCGCAATTATCTTAAAATCAGGAACAAAAAAAGAAAACGTTCTTGAAATATCTCATAAATTATTACAAAAATATGGGAGTAAATTACAACATTGTTCAGTACAAGAACTATCACAAGAATATGGAATAGGAATAGCTAAAGCATGTCAAATAGTTGCTCTCTTTGAATTTCATAAACGAATTCCAAAAGAAAAGAAAGTAGTAATAACTTCTCCAAAAGACGTTGCCAAGATATTTTCACAAAAATTACAACATAATCAAAAAGAACACTTCATCGCATTATATTTAGATGTAAAAGGGAATGTAATTAATGAAAAAACTGTTACAATAGGATTGGCTAATGCATCTCTAGCACACCCTAGAGAAGTATTTCATGGTGCAATAAAAAGTATGGCACATTCCGTTATAGTCATCCACAATCATCCTTCAGGAGATCCAACACCTTCTGAAGAAGATCTATTAATCACAAAGAAATTAGAAGAATCTGGTGAGATAGTTGGAATTAACCTTATTGATCATGTTATTATAGGAAAAGGTAGCTATTGGAGTTGGAGTGAAAATAGACAGAAAGTTTAAAAAGCATATTCTGAATTATACCTGTATGGCAAAGAAAACAAAAAAATCTGGAAAAGCAGTAGAATCTGAATCTCTTTCAGAAAAGAAAAAAGTCCTTGTAAAAGGAATATTAGCGGGTGAACGGGTATTAACTGAATCATCTGATGACGCAAGAGATTTCTATAACCAAAGTAGGTTTGGAACCATTGCAGAGAACGGAAGGGTTGAACTTTCTTTAATTGAAGGTCTTTATTTAATGGAAAAAGGAAGATTACATGTAAAGACAGAAGCAGGAAGGGAAGTTAAACCAGAATCATACATTAAGAAAGCAAGAAAGACAGAACCAAACTTCTGGATACGATATGTTGTATTCAAAGACATGCGAAATCGAGGTTATATTGTAAAAACAGCACTTAAATTTGGTGCAGATTTCAGAGTATACGACCGTGGAGTAAAACCAGGAGAAGATCACGCAAAATGGATTGTTTTTCCAGCTCATGAAGGGTCTACCTTAACATGGCACGATTTCTCAGCTAAAAACAGAGTTGCCCATAGTACCAAGAAAAGGTTATTAATGGGAATTGTAGATGGCGAGAATGATGTAACTTATTATGAGATAAGGTGGATGCGACCTTAATTTTTCTTTTCTTTATCACTCCAGTTCCAAAATCCTTATAAACCGCTGATTTAGTAAATCTTCTATGACTGACCAAGATAAAATTCTCGCATTTATTCAATCAACAGGGCCAACTCTCCCTGCAAAGGTAGCCAAACATATAGGTTCGGATATACTCATTGCATCAGCACATTTAGCAGACTTAACCTCACAACGTAAAGTAAGGATATCAAACCTTAAAGTAGGTGGTTCTCCATTATATTACTTAGACGGTCAGCAAGATAAATTGTATGGCTTTGTTCAAGGAAATACAAATCCAAAAAACATAGTGGTACTTGACAGGTTACGTGACGAAAAAGTACTTCAAGAAAAGAACTTAGATTTACTTGCAAAAGTTGCATTACGCGCATTAAAAGATTTTGCAGTTCCATTACAAGTTCGTACACAAAATGGGGTTGAACTATTTTGGAAATGGCATTTACTTCCAAAAGAAGAAACAAATACGAGCATAGGGCTTATTCTAAAACCAAAAGAAGAACCAGCAAAAGAAGTAGAACTAAAGCCAGAAGAACAAGTTTCTGAAGAAATAATTGAAAAAGTAATTGAAGAGAAAATTAAAGAACCAAAGAAAAAAGAAGTTCCACCTCAAGAAGAGCCAGAAGAAATAACTCCAGAAGATGTTGCAGAAAAGAGTGATCCAAAAGAACCAGAAAAAGCAGAACCTGCAACCAAAGATGAACCAAAACCAGTTAAGAAAAAGCAAGCTAAACCAGTAAGGAAAAAGAAAAAAGTTCAAACGAAACTGATTAAGAAAGCAGAACCTGAACCAGAGATAATAGAAGAAAAGAAGCCACGAAGAAAGGTTAGTGAAGATTTCCTTCCAATAATTGAAGATTTCTTAAAAACTCTTAAAATATCTATTGAAGTAAAAGAAACTGTCCGAAAGAATGCAGAAATGGATTTTATATTAACAGTTCCTTCTGCTGTTGGAAAGATGAAATATTATTGTAAAGCAAAGAATAAGAAACGATGTGATGAGAAAGATATCTCAGCAGCATACATGGAAGCACAGATTAAGAAATTACCATTATTATTTTTATATTCAAACGACATTTCAAAGAAAGCGCAGGAAATGCTTGAATCAGATGCGTTTGAAAATGCAATGGTAAAAAGGATAGAGTAAGTTTTTTAATATAACACAAATACCAAATAATATGGGACTTAAATTCAAAGACATTGTTACAAGAAAGGAAACATCTTTACACGAACTTAAAGATAAAGTTCTTGCAGTAGATACAATGAATTTACTGTATCAATTTCTAACTACAATAAGGGGGCCCGACGGTTCAGCATTTACAGATAAAGAAGGCAGAGTCACTTCCCATTTAATTGGATTATTTAATCGAACAACTACACTAATGGAACATGGATTAAAATTAGTATTTGTTTTTGATGGAAAAGCTCCAGATATAAAAAAGAAAACATGGGAAAAACGTTCAGAAGTAAAAAAACAAGCGTCACTACTTTTAGAGAAAGCAAAAGAAGATGGAGACATCGCTAGTATGAAACGATATTCTTCAAGAACTGTTGTTCTTACAAAAGACATGATTGAAGATGCAAAGAAAGTATTAACAGCATTAGGATTGCCAATAGTTCAAGCTCCTTCAGAAGGGGAGGCACAAACTGCATTTATGGTAAAAGAGGGAGATGCATTTGCATCAATATCTCAAGATTATGATAACCTCATTTTTGGATGTCCTACTTTAATACGAAATTTATCAATAGTTGGAAAGAGAAAGAAAGCAGGAACCCTTGGCTATACGGTTGTAAAACCAGAAATGATTCTTCTTGAAGACGTTCTCAAAGAACTTACACTAACTAGAGATGAACTAATAATCCTCGCAATTCTTGTAGGAACAGATTACAATCCAGGCGGAATAAAAGGAATTGGTCCTAAGAAAGGATTAAAACTAGTTCAAGAGAATAAAGATGTTGAATCAATTTTCACACAAGTTGAATGGAATAAACACTATCCTGATTTAGATTGGAAGATTATATTTGACACTATTAAGCACATCCCTACAACTAAGGAATATAACTTAGAATGGAAAAAGATTAATGAAGAAAATTTACTCACCTTACTCAAAGGCTTTGATTTCCATGAAGAACGAGTAAAATCAAAGTTAGATAAACTAACTAAACAACAAACTAAACTAAATCAAAAAGGATTAAGTAGTTTCTTTTAAGGAAGATTTAAATAAATGTTTTTTCATCCAAATCTTATGTTAGCAGCGTTTACAGAATTAAAGAATGCAGAAAAAGTAAAAGATTTTCTTATAAAAAAGAAACTCATGCATCTAGATTACAACCCTGTCCGAGAACTAGATTACCTCTATTTTCCTATAATAAAGAAAGTTAAAGTACCTAAAGCTAAAGTTGTAAACACAAAATTCACATTTCCAATGAAGCAAAAGAAACAAACCATCACTTCTCTTCTACAAAAGAAACTTACACAAAAGCAAATAAATTTACTTCCAAGATCTCAGGAAATTGTGGGTTCAATTATGATTCTTGAAGTTCCAAATGAATTAACTGTAAAAGAGAAATTAATTGCAAACGCATATCTTAAACTAAATAAAAATATTACAACAGTTGTAAAAAAATCCAAAATGCATTCAGGTATATTCAGAACAAGGAAAGTTAAGATTTTGGCAGGAAAAAGATCCAAAGAAACAATTCATAAGGAAAGTGGTGTTCAATTAAAACTTCATTTAGAAAAAACATATTTTTCTGCTAGATCTGGAAATGAAAGATTACGTATAGCAAAACAAGTTAAAAAAGGGGAAAAAGTTCTTGTAATGTTCTCTGGAGCAGCTCCATTTCCATTAGTTATTGGAAAGCATTCAAACGCAAAAGAAGTGTATGGTGTTGAAATGAATCCCCTTGCACATAGGTTTGCGGTTGATAATGTAATATTAAACAAATTGGAAGGAAAAGTTATAATTGTAGAAGGAGATGTGAAAGTAATCCTTCCAAAACTACGGAAAAAGTTTGACAGAATTGCAATGCCTCTTCCAAAGACAGGGGAAGAATTTTTACCTCTTGCATTATCAAGGAGTAGAAAAGGAACAATCATTCACTTATACTCATTTTTATCTGATACAGAGATTAGAGCATATACAAAAAAGATTAAAGAAATAAGCAAAAACAAAGTAAAGGTGTTACGTAAAGTTAAATGTGGCCAGTTTTCACCAAGTGTACATCGTGTTTGTTTTGATTTGAAAGTTGTGTAGGCCAAATGAAAAGAAAATCTACACAAGTTTTATAATGAATTTAGTTTCTTATATGCATCAGAGAAACAAGAGGTTCTCAAAGATCTAATTGATCGGGAATGTAATGTGCGATGATGTACGTGAACACCAACTGAGCTTCGGCAATGATGAGCGGTAGTAACTTGCTAGCACACATAGATCCACCATGAAACCAACTATAGCAAAAACAAAAGAAGATATTCTTCAAGTCATTGCACTACGTAGATCTGTGTTAGTAAACGAATTCCAATTTTCTCGATATCAAGATGAACCAGACTATTACGACTTTACTTCAACAATATATATCATAAAAAATGATAATAATAAAGTAATTGGAACCGTACGTGTACGATCAGATACAAATAGATTACAAAGAGTTGCTATCCACCCAAAGTATAGAAAAACAGGTGTTGGCTCAACATTATTAAAACATGCTATTGAGAAACACAAAGAACTTTATGTGATGGCACCTGAAGAAACAATTCCATTTTATGAAAAGCATGGGTTTAATATTACTGGAGAAAAAAAGAGGGGAAAACATCACTTATATTATAGAATGCAGAATTTCTAACCAAACAAACCCTGATGCACTTCTTCCTGTTCTTCTTCAACTTTAACTTTAATGATTGCACTCATAAAATCTTCTTCAGTAACAGAACTTCTATTGTCTCTAATAGCAAAATAACCCGCTTCAGTACATATTGCTCTTATCTCAGCACCACTGCATCCACTCATTTCTTTTGCAATATTTTTTGAATTCACTTTAGATAAATTCATATTTCTTGTATGAACTTTTAAGATTTCAATAATTCCCTTATCTGTTGGCAATCCTACCTCAATTAATCGGTCTAATCTTCCTGGCCGGATAATCGCTCTATCTAAAATATCTAATCTGTTTGTTGCACCAATAATCTTTACATCATCTAATGCTTTAAATCCATCAAGTTCTGCAAGTAATTGCATAAATGTTCTATTAACTTCTCTTTCACCAGAAGTTCCAGTATCCATCCTCATTGCTGCAAGTGCGTCAATTTCATCAATAAAAACAATCGCAGGAGATTTAGTTCGTGCAAGCGCAAAGATTTCTTTCACTAACTTTGCACCTTCACCAATAAATTTTTGTACTAACTCGGAACCCACTACCTCAATAAACGTTGCATTGGTACTATGTGCAACAGCTTTTGCCAATAACGTTTTTCCAGTTCCAGGTGGACCATATAACAAAACACCCTTTGGAGGTTTGATTCCAACATCTTTAAACAACTTTGGTTTCTTCAAAGGTAATTCAATAACTTCTTTAACTTCTTGAATAACATTCCGTAAACCACCTACCTCCTTCCAACTTTCTTGTGGTTTCTCGACGATAACATATTTTTCAACTTCTAAACTGTCACCTAATTCCACACGATGAATTACATTTAATGATTTTTGATCAACAAGAACTGCATCACCTGCTTGTAACTTTTCTACATCTTGTGAAACGTAACTATAAAATTTATTTCCATTTGGAAGTTTAATAATTGCTTTGTTTTCTGGAAGCAAATTTACAAGATCTGCAACTAATAAAGAAGGTTTCCGCAAGTTGTTTAATTCGTTTGTTGTGCTATTAAAAAGTTCACGCAACATTACCGCTTCTTCCTCTATTCTTTGGAAAGATTTTGCCAACGTTTTATTTTCTAATTCAACTTTTTCTAACGCTTCTGCAAGTGCTTGATTTTCTAACTCCATGTCACGTAAGGGAATAGTTTCAGAGTACACAACTTTTTTGTTTTCTTCCATTTTTTATCTAAAAACCGTTTTACTTTTTAAAACTATGCGCAAGTTTGTAATTTTTTTCTTGTAAACAAAGTTAACAAAAGGAAATGTTTAAAAAGGAAAATAACTTTTCTAAAAGTGAAAACCCAAAGAGGTGAATGATGATGGCTAAGAAGGCTACAAAAAAGAAAACGACTAAGCGGAAGACAACGAGGAAAAAGTCAACTGCGCGGAAGAAAACTACAAAAAGAAAGTCCACTGCTAAAAAGACTACAAAGAAAAAAGCAACAACACGTAAAAAAGCAGTGAAAAAGAAAGCAGCAACCAAACGGAAAGCTGCAGTAAAGAAGCGAGCGACTAAGAAAAAGACGACTAAGAAGAAAACAACTAAGCGGAAGGCTACAAAGAAGAAAGCACCTGCAAAGAAAAAATCTACTAAGCGTTCAACCGCAGCAAAGAAAGCAGCGGCAACTCGAAAGAGAAAGTCAAACGCGCGAAGTAGAGCAGCTACCAAAGCAGCAGCAACTCGGAAGCGAAAAGCAACCAAGAGAAAAGCAGCAGGTAAAAAGGCAGCAGCAACCCGAAAGAGAAAAACAGCAGTTCGAAGAAAAGCTGGTAAGAAAGCAGCAGCAACTAAGAAGAGAAAAACTGCAGTTCGAAGAAAAGCGGGTAAAAAAGCAGCTCGAACAAGAAAGAGGAAATAATTTTTTATTTTTTTATTTTACTATTTTTTACGTTTTAAGAAAACCATCCAATCAACTTATTAAAAAAGAATATCACCGATTCTCCAAATGAAGAACTCTCGCCTTCAACAATAACAATCTGTTCTTGAGAAAACTGTTTACCAGTATTGTCCTTCCATTCTACTGAAACAATAAACTCATTTGATGAACTTAATGGAAAGTCTTCTAAATTCATATTAATTTTATGATTATCGTCTAATGAAGCAATGTCCCATGTTTGTACAAAACTAGGTCCATTAATTGAAACAAGAAGATCTTTAGGTGTTTGAAAAGATTCTTTTGTTAATAACACTTCGATTCTAAAATGTTCTTTAAGTTTAACACTTTTTGGTGCAACTACTTGCATGTTGATAGTAGGTTTATCTAATACTCGGTACGATAATGCATCTTTCTTCTCTACTTCCTCACTTTCAATACTCACAACAACACTTTGCCACCCAATTTCTTTTGCAGTAACTTTAATACTCGTAGAAACACCTTTCCCAATATCAATATCTACATTCTCACAAACTGTGTTTAAACAATAACTCGCATCTCGTATTGGTATGCTACCTTTGTTCAAAGCATCACATGTAAATTCTCCTTGTTCTCCTTTGTATAATTCATCAGGAAATTCACAATCAAAGACAATTTTACGTGAATAACTTTTATCTTCATCTGAAACTGTTACTCTTTCAATATCATTTTTTGAATATATCTCTCCATTTCTCTCAACTTTAAACTCATCTCTGATAGTTTTATTTTGTTCAGAATAAATTAATGTGGGGAAGGTGTATACATATCTTTTTTGCAAATTTTCTGGAATTTTTAGTACCCAAAATGTTTCCTTAACTTCTTTCGGACCGAGTAAGATATTACGTCTATTTCTTCCAATTACTTCAATTTCTGGTGGAACAGCAATGTTTAATGCAGTAGCAGCATAGTAATTCTCATTATTTTTTACAATCCCTTTTACATAATTATAACTTCCAAAACCAACATTATTAGAGAGAATTTCTTGTTCCAATAAAATCTGTTCTTCATTTTGAGTTCCCTCATTTTCTAACCTGATATCAAAATCAATTTCTTGTGGTGCAAGTTTAACGTTTTTTCCAGTCCATTGAAATTTTGTTGCAGGATCTTGTGGATCAAATCCATCACGAAGTTTAATGTGGGTTACATCTACATACCCATATTGGTTAAAAGTAACATCAAAACCAACCCATCCAATCTCAGGGAAATACACTTCCGCCCATCCGTGCGGTTGCCAATTCTCATTAAACAAATCGGAAGTAGTGTAACTAATTCCAGAAACGAATCGTGCAGGTACACCAACAGATCTTGCCATTGCTACAAATAAAGACGTCATTTCATCACATACACCTCGTCTTTCCTTAAGAACCCAGCTCGCTTTTTGAGATGTAGATGCAGTTAGTGTCGTTAAATCATATTCAATATTCTCTTCAGTCCAACTTGCTAATTTAAACACAGCTTTAAACAAATCATCTTCCCCTTTCACTAATTCTTGCGCTTTCTTCACAATTTCTGGATTAGTTGAATCAATAGAATCAGTCGGCTTAAGATATTCTTCAAAACCTTTCACACTTGTAAGAGGAAACGCAATCCTATTTTTTACAGGTCTTCTCACATTCTTTGTTTTAATACTTGCAGTGTAACGGAAATCTTTAGATTCAATCTTCCCATCTTTCCACGTAAAAACTACATTATCTCCTTCAATTGAACCTTTGTGGTTTATATCAAGAACATCTTGCCTAAAATCTTCTTCTGGGAATAATAAGAATCTTGCTTCTGTTTCTGTAATACTAGCACTTCCGCTTTCTGCAATTAAATCAAACCCACTTTCAACATCTAACTCGATTTGTAAAGAATCTTGTTGATAAAGGTTTGCAGATACGGAGAAACTAACTATTATTAACATTAGCAACAAAATTTTTTTCATATAGATATTCTATTGCATATGTATATAAACATTTCTTGAAACCCAAATCCTTATATACAAAAAAATAATACCACTCCTATGGATAACGCTATTGCATTACTTGAAAACGACTTAAAAAGTGCTGTTGCAATTCAATTAGTTCGTAACAGATTTTCTATTATAGCAGTACATTTTGGAGAACAGAAAGAAGAAATTGTTGATCTTGCACATAGATTGGGTGTTCGTTACATTTATTTTATTCCATTTGAAGATTATGAAGACGTTTTACTTAATAAATTAGCAATGATGAAAATGGCAGAATTCGTTGCAGATAAAGAAAACGCAAAAGCCATTATTACGGGAGAACATATCCCATTAATTGCAAGTAATCATCTTGAAGCAACAAAAATAATTAATACTCAATTAAACAAAACTGTTGTGCGGCCAGTATTTAGTTTAACAGAAGAGGAAGTGCTACGAATTGCCAATGAAAATGAACTTCCTCCCATGAAAATTTCTCCTTCATTAGATTTAGTAAATCAGAATACAGATAATGCTATCTCAAAAATACGTAAAATAATCCCCCTTCTTCACGAAAACTTAAAAAACTCCCAGGTAATTGAAGTATCATGAAAATATTTAATACATTATCTCAGAAAAAGGAGACATTTAAACCATTAGGAAAAACAGTAAATTATTACCAATGTGGTCCCACGGTTTATTTGTATGCACATATCGGAAATTTACGTAGTTACATCTTTGGTGATATCCTTAAGAGAACACTCTTATTTAATGATTATAAAGTAAAACATGTAATGAACATAACTGATGTAGGCCATTTAACATCTGATGCAGATTCTGGTGAAGATAAGATGTTGAAAGGAGCGAAACGTGAAAAGAAAACAGTATGGGAAATCGCGGAATTTTATACAAATGCGTTCAAAGAAGATATCTCCAAATTAAATATTATCTCTCCTTCTATTTGGTGTAAAGCAACAGACCATATTAAAGAACAAATTGATATGATTACTCTATTAGAGAAGAAAGGATTTACTTATACTTCGGGAGGTAATGTCTACTTTGATACTACCAAATTAAAAGATTATGGGAAGTTAGCTAGATTAGATTTGAAAGCTTCAATGAAATCTAGAGTAAAAAAAGATGTTAACAAGAAAAACCCACATGATTTTGTTCTGTGGTTTACAAAATCTAAATTTGACAAGCAGGAGATGAAATGGGATTGTGTTCTTGACATGACTTTAACCGATGAAGAATATGAGAGTTTAAAGAAAGAAGCCAAACTTAAC
The DNA here is from genome assembly GCA_964510085.1 of uncultured Methanosarcinales archaeon. Classification (GTDB taxonomy): domain Archaea; phylum Nanobdellota; class Nanobdellia; order Woesearchaeales; family GW2011-AR9; genus CAZEAB01. The sequence goes on from CAZEAB010000003.1 coordinate 42,729, forward strand.
AAAAATCTAGACATCTTGGAGGTCGAAGATGTCTAAAGATTTTTGCAAAAGCGGTTGTGGCAACAAAGCTACTCATAAAGGATGGTGTAAGATAAAATGGAGGTCTGGTAATAAGTTCGGTGTTGCATGTCCGATTGTTGAGAAGAAAAGAGGAAGATCTATCTCAAGATTTAGATTAGAAGAAGCGAAATTAGGTAAGAACCCAATGCAAAATCCAGAAATCTGTCGGAAAAATCATTCTCCAGAACGAAATAGGAAAGCTGCTGAAAGCTTAAAGAAACTAGGAAGTATGGGTTTGTTACCTCAGCAAACTGAAAGTGAGGAACTCAAGGAAAGAAGAAGAATCAGGAATCAAAAGGCACTTCAAAAACTGTGGAAGGAAGGGAAACATCCATTACAGTCTAAATCTAAAAAAGAATTTGAACGTATTAAAAGAAAGATATCAAAAACTTTATCTTTAGGGATAATTGAAGGTAAAATAAAACCATCTTATGGCGGAAAAAGAGTTTCTTATAAAAATTTAATATTGAGATCAACATGGGAGAAGGAAGTAGCTCAATTTTTAGATAAGAATAATATTAAATGGGAGTATGAGAATATGATTATACCCTATTACGACATAGAAAGAAATGTGGTGGCAAATACAATCCCAGACTTTTATTTACCTGAATTTAATGTTGTGATTGAGGTAAAAGGAAGAGGGTATGATTCTCTTCAAACAAAAGATAAAATGGAAGCAATTTCCGCGCTTGGCTACAATACTTTTTTATTTGGTGAAACTCATATGAAACGTATTAGGCACGACGATCAGAGAATAATCAAAGCTATTAAAAATGAAAAAAATTAAAGTAAAATTAATCGGATATCCTGGCTGGCACTTAGAATGTTCTGCAATGGCTTCTAAATATCTAGGGAAGCAGTTTGACATTCATTGTGGTGGAATTGACCACATATCTGTACACCATACAAACGAAATAGCACAATCAGAAGCAGCCCATGGAAAGAAATGGGTAAAATATTGGATGCATAACGAATTTCTTGTGTTGAGTAAGGGAGAAAAAATGGCCAAATCTGGAGATAACTTTTTGACGTTATCTGTATTAGAAGATAAAGGCTATTCTCCATTAGATTACCGATACTTCTGTTTAGGAACACATTACAGAAATCCGTTAATGTTCTCATTTAAAGCACTTGATTCAGCTAGAATTGCACGTAAGAAGTTATTTGATCGAGTTCTATCATTAAAAGGAAGTAAACATACTAAGGACCATAAAACCGGAAGAAAGTATGCAAAACAATTTACTGCAGAGATTAACGACGATTTAAACACTCCTAAGGCACTTGCAGTGATGTGGGACGTTTTGAAGAGTGATTTATCTGATCATGTAAAGTATTTATTATTATTAGAATTTGACAAAGTCCTTGGATTTAATTTAGGAAGTTTAAAGAAAGTAGAAGTTCCAGAATCTGTAACTAAATTAGCAGAGGAACGGTTAGTAGCTCGTAACGCTAAGGACTGGAAGAAGTCTGATAAGTTACGTTCAAAGATAGAGAAGTTAGGATATAGTATAGCAGATACGAAGGATGGTTATGAGGTTAAAAAGGATTAAGTATTCTTTAATATGTATTCTTTAATCATTGGAACCATTTCTTTTCTCATAATTAAGTAGTTGGTCTTAGCAATATTTTTTTCAAACTTTACATTTAAAGTAGAGGAAATAACTTTTTTAGTTAATTCATCAATTGCGACAAAAGTGTTAAAACCATGTTCTAGGTCAATACAATTTAGGAGAATATATTTTACTAACTTCTGTTCTTTTATATCTGATAATATTTTTATTGTTTTTTCTAAATTATTCTTTAAGAAATCATCAACACCAACAATTTCTAATTGTGCGATACCTATCTTATCATCATCTGTCTGAAAATCTTTAAAGTCTCCAAGCAAAACCTCTTTTAATGGTTGAGTAAATTTTGACTTATGAGCAAACATTTGATGTACATAATCTTTAGGGAGACTTATTTGTTTTTTTAACCACTCTGCCATCCTCTTATCTCTGTTAGTAGTTAGTTTCCCCTTAAAATTTAATGTATTTGAAACTATTGCAGAATAAAGTAAAACGGCAGATTCTTCGGAGATTTTCATCCCTTCTTTTTCAAATTTTTCTGCAATTAGCGTTGCACATGATCCAACCAACTCGATTTGAATTTTTGCATTTGGAAATTTTTTTTGGTCTTCTGATTTTCTATGATCAATAATTTCAATGACTTGTTCAGGCTTTATCCCTTGCGGAAGTCTTAAAATTTCACTTGCGTCAAGAAAAATAACATCTCTGTACTCCTCTATTAACTTTTCAACATCATTAATTTTGATATTAAATTTATCTATAACAAATTGAGCTTCTCTATGAACTGTTCCAAAGAATCCTGCTTGTGCATTAATGTTCTTATTACGAAGAAACTCAGAATATGCATAAGAACACCCAGTTCCATCTACATCGGGATTTTCATAAGATGTTATTAATACTTTTTTTGAAATCATTTATTTAAATATAAATTCTCTACTTAAAAACATTCCTCTTCTTTTAGTAACATTAATATATTCTAATATTTTCCAACAACACATGAAATACATAATACTACTAATCACATTGACATTACTAATAACGGCCTGCACAACAACGCAAACAACGGAACAAGCACCAGAAAGCTTTCCAGACCAAAAAACAGCAGACAACCCAGAGAAAACAACAACAGTAGACTGGCGTACTATAACAATAACAGACGTTAACACAAACACACCATACACAATTAACGATTTCAAAGGAAAACCAATTCTTATCGAATCATTTGCAGTATGGTGTCCTAAATGCACTGCTTTACAACGAGAAGTTAAAAAATTACATGAAACAAATAAAGAAGTAGTCTCAATATCATTAGACACAGACCCTAATGAAGATGCTGACTTTGTAAAAAGTCATGCACAAAAGAATGGATTTGATTGGAGATATTCCATCTCTCCAAAAGAAATGACTCTCTCACTAATAGACGAATTTGGAACAGGTGTTGTAAACGCACCATCAACTCCCGTTATCATTATCTGTCCTGACGGAACAACAAATTATCTAAGTAGGGGATCTAAAAAAGTAGCTGACTTACAAGAAGCAATAGACGCATGTTAACATGGTATCACTACTAACTAACCTTGGAATTTCATTTACAGCAGGTTTAATCTCTCCATTAGTAGCGGTATGTGTTCTTCCACTATATCCTGGTTTCTTATCGTACTTAGCAAATAAAGCAAGTGGTGAAGATTCTAAAAGGAAAATCATTAACTTTGGTCTTTTAGTTGTAGCAGGGGTCATTCTCTCAATGTTTTTGATTGGACTAATCTTTACAGGATTATTACAAACCTCTCTTGGGAAGGTTACACAAATCTTATCACCAATTGCCTTCGGATTGTTAGCAATTATTTCCATATTAATGATATTTAACGTAGATCTTACTAGATTCTTACCACAAACACATGCGCCAGTATTGAAAAACCCATACTTCTCTGCATTATTGTTTGGAATATTCTTTGGTGCTATTGTACTTCCGTGTAATCCAGCAGGGTTAGCAGTACTATTTGCGGTATCTACATCAGTAACGAGTTTCCTTACGAATTTACTTAACTTCGTTGTCTTCGGAATAGGAATGGGTCTTCCACTATTAGTACTTGCTGTATTATCAGCAACATCTGGAAAAGTAATAATTGACTGGCTAACATCTCATAAGAAACAGATTAATGTAGGGGCAGGTATCTTTATGTTACTTGTGTCACTATACTATTTATTCTTTGTTTTTAAGATACACAGTTTATTACTCTGATTTTTTGGAAACACATAAAAACAAAATTACTTTACTTATAATATGAAAAAAATATTGTTTATCATAATTCTCTCTTTGTTCTTAGTAGCATGTAACACAGACATACAAGAAACAAACACCTCACAAAAATCTGGTACGTCTGTCCTTGACAACGAAATAAAAACAACAGCAGATGGAACAAAATATATCATCCCACCAAATGAAATTCGTGGCGGCGGTCCGCCAAAAGGAGGAATAGGTGTTGACAGAGGTATTCCTGCATTAGGTAAAGAGAACATTAAATTTGTTACAGTACAAGAAGCAGACAAATGGATTGAAGATACTGAATTAGTTCTTGCACTTATCCATAAAGACGTAAAAAGAGTATATCCCTTACAAGTTTTAGTATTCCATGAAATTGTAAATGATGATGTAGCAGGAGATCCTTTACTTATTACCTATTGTCCATTATGTGGTTCTGGCATTGCATATGAACCTTTTATTGATATAAATGGAAAGAGAACATACAGCAGATTTGGAACGTCTGGGAAATTATATAATTCGAATCTCGTAATGTACGATGAGGAAACGGACACATATTGGCAACAGATTGATGGAAACGCTATTGTAGGAGAGTTAACAGGCCAAGAACTTAAAGATATTTCTATAGACACCGTTACATGGAAAGAATGGAAAACATCTCACCCAGATTCGGAAGTATTATCTAAAGAAACCGGAATGAGTAGGCCTTATGGAGAAGATCCGTATGGCGGTTATTATGAAAATTCATTCCTCTTTTTCCCTGTAGACAATGAAGATGAATCAATACATCCAAAAACAGTAATATTCGGTGTAGAAAGTGATGGCAAGTATATTGCATATAAAGAAGAAGATGTTTTGAAAGGAACGATACAAGATGATGCAAATGAAATTACGGTAACTCGTGGTGAGGATGGAATAGTAAAAGTGATGAAAGGCGATACAGAACTTGTCAAAGAACGAGATTTCTTCTTTGCGTGGTACGCATTCCATCCAGATACCGAGATATATGGAGTTATCAATTGAAAATAAACAAAAAACATTTGTGTTAATACGAAAAATATCGCTAATTTTATATACTCTTAATTCTTTCTTACACTCATGAAAAAAGAGGTGTACCTAAAAGCTATTCTAATTTTGTCACTAATAGGTCTTGCAACTTCTTTCTATTTACTGTATGAACATTATGCAGCAGGATCAAGTGTATGTGATGTAAATGCAACAGTTTCCTGCTCATTAGTAAACTCAAGTGTCTTTTCAGAGTTACTTGGAGTTCCAGTAGCTTTATTGGGAATTATTTGGTTCCTCGCAGTAATATGGTTAACAACAAGGAAGGATAAACAATACCTTAACATATTATTCTGGTGGCATTTACTTGGTTTATTGTCAGTAATTTATTTAGTTACAGCTGAGTTTATATTACAAGCAATTTGTCCATTCTGTACAGTAGTTCATGCCATAATTATAATTGGACTAGTAATATCATTCTTTTTACAAAGAGATGTGAAAATAAAGAATAAACAAATCAAAAAAATACTAAAACCGTTCTTAATAGTAATTATCATTCTTAACATAATCCCTTTAATATTATTTAATCTTCCAACTAATGAAGAAGATCACAGTAAACTAGCTCTTTGTTTAACAGAGAAGGGTGTTAACATGTATGGTTCTTTCAAATGCGGTGTATGTGCTAAAACAAGAGCGATGTTTGGAGATGCTTTTGAATACATGACAGAAATAGAATGCCATCCTCAAGGAGAGAATGCACAAACAGAATTTTGTTTAGAAAAAGGGATTGAAGGAACACCAACATGGATTCTGGAACCAAATGGGGAAGAAATAAAACGTGAAGTAGGTTTTATGTCAATAGAAGAACTTGCAACATGGGCGGGGTGTGAAGAATGATTGAAGGTCTTACTTTACCCATCATTATTGGAGCAGCATTATTAGATAGTATTAATCCCTGCGTCTTTGGAGTATTAATATTTTTAATTGGTTTCATGACCAAATTATTTAGAAGTGCAAGTAGAATGCTTATAGGTGGTTTAATTTATACCACCGTTGTATATTTAACATATTTATTAATTGGAATTGGATTTCTTAAGTTTACAGTATCATTTGGATTTTCTGTTGTAGTATATTGGGTAGCGGCTATAATTGCTATTCTTGCAGGATTATTAGAAATAAAAGATTTCTTTTGGTATGGAAAAGGATTCTCATTACAAATGTTTCCTGGGACTGCAGAAAGAATAAGATATTACACTAACAAATTAAAAACTTTACATGAAAAAGGATTAGTCTGGGTATATCTCGCAGCAATTCCGTTAGGTATCTTTGTAACATTGGTAGAACTACCTTGTACTGGTGCTCCATATCTTGCAGTTCTTGCTATTATTGGGCAAGGAAATTATGCACAAGGGATACCTCTTTTATTATTATATAACTTAATATTCATACTTCCATTGTTTGTAATCATTGGAATTGCATACTTTGGTAAATCCTCAAAAATAATGGAAGATTGGAGAAAAAAACATAGGGGCTTGATGCGTTTAAGTGTTGGTATATTCTTAATTGCACTTGGGTCGTATATGGTATATACTGTTTGGTGATAGAATGGCAAAAAAGAAAAAATTAGAAAAGAAATGTAAATGGTTACCATTTAAAGACTATTTCACAACAGCTGAAGGAATTCTTCGTCTTGGAATTTTTGGAAGTTTCCTAGGGCACGGAATGTTTGCACTAGGTGTGAAATCTGGATGGTTTAAGTATTTTGCAGCAGTTGGTTTATCGGAATCATTTGCTCAAACGTGGCTTCCTTTAATTGGAGTAATGGATATTGTTGTGGCAGTGTTTGCATTGTTCTGGCCGATTAGGATAGTGTTAGCATGGGCAGCTGCATGGGGATTATGGACTGCTTTGTTACGGTGGCCTGTTGGACCAGATCCAATATGGGACTTTGTAGAAAAATGGGCAAATTGGGCAGCTCCATTAGCATTACTTGCTCTACACGGATTTCCTAAGAAGTGGAAAGACTGGTGGAAAGTTAAATAATTTTTTTATTTTATTTTTTATTTAACCAAACATTTATTAATTCTAAAAAAACAATATTGTAAAAGAGGTGGTTGTTATGGCAAAGAAAACAGCTTCTAAAAAAACCAAAAAGAAACCTACTACAAAAAAATCTACTAAAAAGAAAGTAAAAGTAGCAAAAGGAAAAGTTTGTGAGTTTTGTTAATGAAATTAAATAAAATAAAAGACTTGCAGATGATGGCCGACATCATTAGAGAAGACATAATCTCTTCTTTACTAGAAGCTAAGTCAGGCCACTCAGCAGGACCTTTAGGAATGGCAGACATATTTACTGCATTATATTTTAACGTTCTTAAACATAATCCAAAGAAACCAAAATGGGAAGGACGAGACCGTTTAATTCTTAGTAATGGCCACATTTGTCCTGTTTTATATGCAACCATGGCAAATGTAGGATACTTTCCAAAAAAAGAACTTCTTACATTACGGAAGTTTGGAACAAGATTACAAGGGCACCCCCATAGAACCGCTTTACCAGGATTAGAAACAACTTCTGGACCTCTTGGTTCGGGTTTATCTCAAGGAGCTGGAATGGCACTTGGATTTAAGATAGATAAAAACAACAACAAAATATTTTGCTTATGTAGTGATGGAGAACAAGATGAGGGAAACCATTGGGAGGCTGTCATGTTTGCAGGAAAACACAAATTGTCTAACCTAATAGCAATTACAGACAGAAATTATATTCAAATAGATGGGAATACAGAAGACATTATGCCATTAGATCCATTAGATAAAAAATATGAATCATTCAATTGGAATGTAAAAGTAATTGATGGGAATGATATGAAAGTTGTGTTAAGAACTTTACAACAAGCACGAAACAATCGTGGAAAACCGTTAATGATTATTGCAAACACCGTTCCAGGAAAGGGTGTAGATTTCATGGAGAATAAACACGAATGGCATGGTAAACCTCCAAAAGCAGATGAGGCATATACTGCTTTGGAAGAAATACACGCACATGAAGTTGAAGAAAGAGGAGATTGGATTTCAAAACACGAGAAATGGAGGCCGATTCACAAATGAGATTAAACAAAAAATTACACTTAAATCTCTTTCGTGAAAATATTCCTACGAGAAATGGGTACGGTGATGCACTTGTCAAACTTGGACGGTCAAAAAAGATAATGGTTCTTTGTGCAGATTTAGTAGATTCCACTCGTGTAACAAAGTTCAAAAAGAAATATTCCCAACAATTTGTGGAAATGGGTGTAGCAGAACAAAATCTTGTTACTGTTGCTTCTGGTTTAGCAGCTATTGGTAAAATTCCATTTGTTTCTTCATACGCAGCGTTCTGCCCAGGAAGATGTTGGGAACAGATTAGAACAACAATCTGTTATAATGATCAAAACGTTAAAATTATTGGCGCTCATGCAGGAATCTCAGTAGGACCAGACGGAGCTACACATCAAATGTTAGAAGACATTGCGATTATGAGAGCTTTACCTAACATGATAGTTGTAGTTCCTGCAGATTATGAACAAACGAAGAAAGCAACAATGGCCATAGCAAAGTACAAAGGTCCCGCATATATGAGATTCGCTCGTTCAGCTACAGATCAGATTACTACAACAAAAACTCCATTTAAAATTGGGGAAGCTCAAATTTTAAAAGATGGCAAGGATGTAGCAATTATTGGAGCAGGTCCCGTCGTTGCAGAATGTTTGAAAGCAGCAGAAATATTAGAGAAACAAGGAATAAATGCAATGGTTGTGAATAATCATACTATCAAACCTCTTGACAAGAAAACATTATTGATGGCTGCAAAAAAGTGTAAGAAAATAGTAACAGTTGAAGAACATCAAGTAACAGGTGGTGTTGGCAGTGCTATTTGTGAATATCTCTCTTCAGTATATCCTGTACCAATTAGAAGAGTAGGCATGCCTGATAGATATGGTGAATCTGGTGAGCCAGAGGAATTATTAAGTGTATTTGGTTTTAGTTCTAAACATATTGTGAAGGAAGTAAAGAAGTTGTTGTGAGTTATCACTTCAACTTACGATACGCTAACCAAATTAATATCGCTAACGCAATTCCTAATAATACAAACTTTAACACATCATTTGCATGGGTCCAATATCTCATCGTTCCGTATAATATAAGGAACACAGCGCCTAATAATAGGCCTTGACTTACAACATCCTTTCTCAACTGCAGAGCTGTAATAACTGCAATAATTCCTGCTATTAATGATACTATAAACACAATTTTGTCATGACCTTCTTGAGCATCTTGATAGGGTTCTCTACACTTCATTTTATTACTACATAACCCTCTTTCGCCCTTTGGAACATGATTAGCATTCCAAATTCCGCCAGCTTCTAAACACGATTTTTCATCCACCACTTCAAACAAATCTGGACAGAAATCCTCATACTCAGGAGAATCATGAAATACTTCGATACCATAACCTACAAAGAACGCAAAGATTATTGCAATCGCAACCGCAAGTAAGTTATGTTTGAAGTTCATATCTCTATAATTATCTTACAATTTATAACTGTTTTGCAACGGGTTTATATATTACCACCATCTCCTATTTCTATGCTTAAAGAAATATTCCCATTCAAAGGAGAAAAATCAGGACCTAAAGTTGTTATTCTTGGAGGGGTTCATGGAAATGAAATATGTGGTGTGGAAGCAATACGAAAGTTAGCACCAAACTTAAAGATAACTTCGGGAGAATTAAGATTAATCATAGCTAATCCTAAAGCAGTAGAACAGAATGTGCGATATACTGAAGAGAATCTAAATCGTTGTTTCAAAAAGAACAAAACTCTAACTGGTTCTTACGAAGAAAAACTTGCAAAAGAAATCATGAAACATTTAGATTGGGCAGATATTAGTTTAGATCTTCATGCAAGTAACTCAAAAGAAACTAGGCCTTTCATAATTGCTCGAGAAGATAGGTTAGTGTATGCATATATGTTGCCAATTCCAACTATAGTAACTGGCTTTGAAAAATTTTACTCTGGTGATTCTGACTGGTATATGGAATCTAAAGGGAAAGTAGGTATGGGCGTTGAATGTGGATATCTTAGAGATCCTAAATCTTCAGAAGTAGCAGAAGAGTGTATTATTAATTACCTAAAAGGACTTCACATGATTGAAGGGCAACCAGTTCAAGTAAAACGAAAAGAGTTTGATTTGTTCTTTCAATACCATAACAAAGATGAATTCAAGTTAACAAGACAATTTCCAGATTTTGATTTAGTGTTAAAAGATGAAATAATTGGTTATGATGGTGATAAAGAAGTGTGGTCAGATCGAGATTGTTTTATTATCTTTGCACGAAACAGAACACCGGGGTATGGTGAATCTTTTTGTTTGTTAGAAAAGGTCTAAAGTGGAACATTAGCAGCAGCTCGTTGCACTACTTCATTTAATGCAGGATGAATATGTACTACATTTCTCAAAAGACTTAAACCACCCTTCCCACATTTCATAGCAATAAGAACTTCATGTAATAAAACAGACGCATTTGGCCCAATAATGTGACACCCAATAATTTTTCTATCCCTCCCAACAATTAATTTTACAAAACCATCTTCTTCAGCAAGAGCTTCTCCCATTCCTGTTCTGGCATATTCATATGTTCCTACAACGTGGTTCTTTGCTTCTTGTTCTGTAATACCAACTCCTGCAATTTGTGGGTCAGTAAATACTGCATGTGGCATTGGGAAATAATCAACTTTCATTCTGTTTTTATGGGTTACATTATGGGTTACATACTCTGCTTCTAAATTTGCTGAATGTCTAAACATATATACTCCTGCTACATCTCCCAAAGCCCAAATATTCTTCTGAGACGTTTCCATATATCTATTTACTTTTACAAAACCTCTCTTATTTACTTTAACACCCGTCTTCTCAACTTGTAACGCATCTGAATTTGGTTTTACTCCTGTTGCTACCATCAAAGAATCAGCAGTAAACTTTTTCATACGACTACCTACTTTGGCCCATACAACAGTTTTACCATTCTTCCTTTCGACTTTAGTTGCAGACGCATTCAATACCACATTATATTTTTTCTTCCACACTCGTGTAAACGTTTCTGCAACATCTTTATCTTCTCGAGGTAATAACAATGGTCCTCGTTGTAACACAGTAATTTTACATCCTAAAGAACCATAGAAATTACCTAATTCGCATCCAATATACCCCCCACCAATTATAATCATTGATTTTGGCAACGTTGTTCGTCTCAACGCTTCCGTTGAAGTCATATATGGAACTTTATTTAATCCTTCAATGGGTGGAATAAATGGTCTTGCACCAACAGCAATAACAAACTTCTTCGCTTTGTATTGTTTCTTTTTTACTTCAATGATATATGGTGCAACAAACTTAGCCATACCTTGAATTAACTTTGGATTATTACCCCTTTTAAGAGATCTTTGAATATTTGCAGAATCTCCATCAACAGTAATGTTTGCTCTATCTGTAACTTTTTTAAAATTCACAGAATTAAATGTAGATGTAATGCCAAACGTTTTAGAATTCTTAATGGTGTTTGCAACATCTGCAGAATGAATAACAATTTTAGAGGGGATACAACCTCTGTTAAGACACGTACCACCTAAAGGTCCTGATTCAACAACTGCTGTCTTTAAACCAGCTTGTGCTGCTTCCACAGCTACATTTAAGCCAGCTCCTGAACCAATAACAATAAGGTCGTACGTTTTCATCCTCTTTTTAGAATAGAACTATTTTTATGTTAATAAGTGTTTTGTGTTCAATCACACTTTTTCAACGCTATATTTAACTGATGTTTACCTTTTATACCACCAGCTAACAGATGGGCAGAGAGATCTTCACACACTAACAATAATGGAGCAAGATCATATCTAACAGCTTTTGAGCTAAACTTCTTAATAATACTAACTCTTAATTCTTTAGATGATAAAACAAATGGCCAATCATATTGATGCAAATCAATTAATTTAATTACATCCTTTTTCTTAGAAATTGGATCCACATTTAATGAAATATGTTTAAACGAATTATTATTTTCTTCTATAAACTCTTGTAATTTTACCTTTTGTTCACCACAAGGATAACATTGTTCTGAATAAAGTTCAACAATAACTTTTTGACCTTTTAAACTTTCAATGGTAAATGTCTCATTTGAAATAACATTCTCCATCTCCATTCTCATCCACTTTGTATCATTATAAAACTGTGTTTGAATTGGTTCCTCGGGAAGCGACTCTACTACTTCTTTTGGTTCTTCTACTACCTCTTGCTTTTCTGTAATAACGGGTTCTGGAGCAATTTCATTAGTTTCCACATCTTCAACAATTTTTTCATCTACTAAAACTTCGGTAGGCAATTCCTCTTTTTCAACAGGTTCTATTTCTTCTTGTACAACTTCAGAACATCCAACTACCAAAAATAATACAATAAGCAACAATAACCAAGTTTTCATAATAATAAAAATACATTGAGTTATTTAAAACTATGCTTTGCACACCAACATTTATAAATTCAAAATAACTTCTAATTAACATGCCAAAAGCAAAAGTATTCATCACAAGAAAAATTCCTGGAACAGCAATTCAACAATTAAAAAAACATTTCCAAGTAAAAGTTTACCCAAAAGATCAGAAAATTTCACGAAAAGAACTTATCAAAGGAGTAAAGTGGTGTGACGCTCTTCTTTGTATTCTCACAGAAAAAATAGACAAAGAAGTAATCGACGCAAATCCAAATCTTAAAGTTATTTCAAATTATGCAGTGGGATATAATAACATAGACGTTGCCTATGCAACAAAAAAGGGAATACCTGTATGTAACACGCCCTCTATGGAAGTTGTAGATGCTGTAGCAGAACATGCTGTTACATTACTTCTAGCTGTCGCAAAGAGAGTTCATGAAGATGAAGCATATGTACGAGAACATAAATGGAAATCCTGGGCACCAAGACTTCTACTTGGAACACAAATTAAAGGAAAAACTCTTGGTATAATTGGATTAGGAAGAATTGGAAAAGGTGTAGCAGAACGTGCTAGTCATGGATTAGGAATGAATGTTATATATTATGATATTAGAAAAGATACTAAATTTGAAAAAAGATACAAAGCAAAGAAAGTGTCTTTTACAACACTAATTAAAAAATCAGATTTTATAACCCTTCATGTAAACCTTACAAAGAAAACACATCATTTAATTGGAAAAAAACAGATTTCGTTAATGAAAAAAACAGCATATATCATAAACACGTCTAGGGGACCAGTAATAGATGAAAAAGCTCTTACAACCGCATTAAAAAATAAGAGGATTGCAGGTGCAGGGTTAGATGTTCATGAAACAGAACCAAGCACAAATCACCCATTACATAAACTAAATAATTGTATATTAACACCACACATTGCGTCCGCAACAGTTGAAGTAAGACAAAAGATGGGAGAAGATGCAGCAAACAATATTATTTCAATTCTCAAAAAGAAAGGAAAACCAAAGATAGTTAATCCAGAAGTTTTAAAGAAGTAAACTCATACTTTTTTTCATTGTGTCCACTTAATTATAATTAATGCACCATAAATCAAAAAACCCAAAATGAAATAGGTTACATTTCCAACTCTTCCGTGTGGGATATGGTGTCGTGTTACTGAAAATAATAAAACCCCCGTGATTAATCCAATCATGGCATATAATACCCATTCTGTGATGTATGGCCAGATAAATGCAGCGAGAGTTGCACCAACAATTGTAGAACTTGAAAGTATAACCATTCTTCTTTTAGATTTATGTGGGTCTGAGGGTAAATTACTTACTAATGTGTATGCAAAAATAGATATAGCGAAAAATGTACCTTCAATATAATTAATCATAGTTAATGTCACAAGAATAATTCCAAAGATAAAATGGTAAATGTAATAAAAAATATGTTCCTCATACGTTAACATTTTTACTAATTCGTGCTTTCTATTATGTTTGTATATTTCTTTTTCAATTATGTGGTGGCTAATGAACCCCACTAATAAGAATAAAAACAAAAATCTATCAATTTGAATAGCTTTCTCCGAGAATATAGGAAACAGCTCTAACAAGATATATGACGTTGAAACTCCTGCAGTAAAAGAAACAATACGGTAATAGTAAGACTTATGACGTAAGTCTAAACTTTTACTTACATACTCCATAACCGCTATTGCAACAGCAAATAATAGCGGAACAAACACCCCTTTCATATACTAAAGAAATATAATTGTGTTTAATAAGTTTTCGTCAAATAAAAAAGAGAAAAAAAGAAAGAATTACTTTTTCTTTCCAAGAATTCTAAACATTGTTGTTGAACAAGTTGGACATGATCCTTTCATAGCTCGTCTTTCAACACCGCCTTTTCCTTTCATTGGAACTTCTTTTCCATTTGAAATTTCTCTCTTTGCTTTACACTTTACACAATATCCTTCCATTTTATTTGCACCTCGATAGTTAATAGAACGTACTAATTTCACGCCCCTCTACATATAAAATGGAGGGTGTCCTTAAAAATGTTTCGTAAGTTTAAGCCTATTTTAGCTTATTTTGTACATAAATATTTATTAATAAAAGGTACACAAAATGATCTATGAAACATATAATTTCACTAAAAAATCAATCAAAAGAAGAAATTCTTAAAATGATTTCTATTGCAGTTAGGTTGAAAGAGCAACGAAGATTACATCAACCAACTCATCTCTTAAAAGACAAAACTCTTATTATGTTATTTCAAAAATCATCTACGAGAACACGATTATCCTTTGAAACTGCAATGACTGAACTTGGAGGCCATTCAATATTTCTTGATGCAAGAACTACTCAATTTTCATTAACTGATTTTAAAGATGAAATTCAAGCAGTAATGCGTTTTGGTCACTTACTGATGTTCAGAGCAAGAAAAGCAAAAGATGTTCTTACAGCCTCTTCATTTAACCAAATTCCTGTAATTGATGCATGTAGTGAAAAATATCATCCTGCTCAAGCATTGAGTGATATTCTTACCATGCATGAATATAGTAATGGAATTAATAATGTAAAAAAGGTGGTGTGGTTTGGAATCGAGAATAATGTCTCAAATACACTTATGCTTGCTTGTGTTAAATTAGGAATAAAATTTGTTATTGTTGCTCCAGAAGTTGATAAGGATAGTATTGACGAAGAATTGAAATTACAAGCAGAAGCAACGGAGCTTGTAACAAGAACATTAGATATACAAGAGGCGTTACAAGATGCAGATTATGTTCATACAGATACATGGATGAATATGGAATTCTTTGAAGAAGGGAAAGTAAAAGAAATTTTTAAAGAGGAATATGAACGACGTAAAAAATTATTTCTCCCATTTCAACTGAATGCAGAACTTATCAACTCACACTGTCCAAACACAAGAATAATGCATTGTATGCCTCTTCATATTGGGTATGAAATCTCTCGTGACGCTGTAGATCACCCAAATTCTATTATACTTAACCAAGCAGAAAACAGATTACATATGCAGAAAGCTATTCTTGTATGGTTGGCTCAACAGAAGACAGAATCCCAACGTTAACACCAAACTTCTCTGTTTCTAAAGTAGTTTCACCTTCAAATATAATCTCTTGAACACTAAGAACAGATTTTAAATCAGATTCTACACTTGTAACAAGCTTAACAAAATCCGGTTCATCTGATCGTAAAACTAACTGTTTCAATTCTGCTTTCAAAGATAATTGGTTCTCAGATTTATACTTACGAACAGTATTAATGATGTCCACACCAATATCCCCTGCAACTTCAACCGTATGGTTTTCTAACGAAGAATCAATTTCTGGCCACGAACTAATATGTATACTTTTATTTTTCTCTTTATTTGCAAAGAATAATTGATAAATCTCTTCAGAGATATGTGGCATTATTGGAGCAATTAACTTAAGTATGCTTAACAATGTAATATACAAACTCTTCTGTGCACTCTTTCGTTCTTCAACACCTCTAGCATCAGGATTATATAACCTATCTTTTACAATTTCAAGATATTGGTCACAGAACGTATGCCAAAAGAATTTTTCAACTTCTGCCTTTGTTCGTGAATATTCATATTTATCAAACGTTTCAGTACATTCTCTAATTAATTTCTGTAATTTACTTATAAGCCACTTATCAAATGTTTCTGTTATTTCTCCAGAAGAATAATCCTCTAAATGCATGATACAAAACTTAGAAGCATTCCACATCTTTGTCACAAATTTCTGACCAGTTAACAAGTCTTTCTCTTGGAAGGGTAAATCATCTCCTAACTTAGAACCAGCTGCCCAAAATCGTAAAGCGTCTGCAGAATACTTATCCAACATAATACTTGGCTCAACAATATTCCCAAGAGATTTAGACATCTTCCTTCCAGATGGGTCTTGTGCATGTCCTGAGATAACAACATCTTTCCAAGGAACTCGTCCATGGTGGTACCAGCTTTTTACTAATGTATAAAATAACCATGTACGGATAATATCGTGTGCTTGTGGCCGTAATGAGAAAGGTTCATTAACATAATCAATTTTATATTCTCCTTTATGAACCCAATTACGGGCAATTTCAGGAGTAACTGATGACGTTGCCCATGTATCTAATACATCTGTTTCTGGAATAAGGTCTTCTTTTGCATATCCCTGTGGTGCATCTTTTGTTGGGTCTACAGGTAATTCTTCAACAGAAGGAAGAATAACCTCCCCAGTCTCTTTATGAGTCCATACGGGCACGGGAATTCCGAAATGTCTTTGTCTTGAAATACACCAATCCCAGTTTAAATTCTGAACCCAATGATCGTAACGAACTTTCATATGTTCAGGATACCATGTAATCTGGTTAGCTGCTTCCAATAATTCCTGTTTTTTATCTAATACTTTGATGTACCATTGTTTTGATTTTAAAAATTCAATAGGCGTTTTACATCGCTCGTGTACATTTGTAGCATGAACAATATCCTTTTGGCTTACTAATGCTCCTATCTCTTTTAATTTTTCAATAATACCTTTCCTTGCCTCTTCAATTTTCATTCCTTTAAATTCTGTTGCAAGCTCGTTAAGAACACCATATTTCTCAAACACAACTCGTAGTGGAAGATCAAACTTATGCCATTTCTCAACATCTTCTTTATCACCAAATGTACACACCATCATTAATCCAGTTCCTTTATCCATAGCAACAGATTCATCTGCAAGAATTGGAACTTCATAATTGAATAATGGAACCATGGCAAATTTACCCTCTAATTCTTTATACCGTTTATCTTCAGGATTATAAAAAAGAGCAACACACGCAGGTAATAACTCAGGTCTTGTAGTTGAGATAACTAACTCTTTACCATGAGAAGTGAATTTTATATCATTAAATTGTGCATTTTTTTCAACAGATTCAAATTCCGCTTGGGCTATAGCGGTTTGACATTTTACACACCAACTTATTGGAGATTCCTGCCTATATATCCTTCCTTTCTTATACAAATCAATGAAAGATGCTTGTGAAGTTATTTGACAGTGTTCATTAATAGTAGAATACGATTTTGTGAAATCAGCAGACATTCCAATTTCTTGCCATGCTTTGATAAATTTTGGTTTTTGTTCTTCAATAAACTCATTACATATGTGAATAAACTCTTCCCTCTTCATTTTACGAGCAAGAATTTTCTTATTCTTCTCAACTAACTTCTCTGTTGGTAACCCATTATCATCAGTTCCAAACGGAAAAAACACATTCTTCCCAATCATTCTTTGATACCTCACAACAATATCTTGTTGCGTGTATGAAAACGCATGGCCCATATGCATCTTTCCAGAAACTGTTGGAGGAGGAGTATCTACACTATATGTAGGTCTACCATCTACATTATACACATACACTTCCTCATCTTGCCAGAACTTCTGCCACTTAGCTTCAGATTCTTTTGGATCATATCGTTTAGGGAGTTCCATTTTACTTCAGAAGTGAGGGGTTATATAAAAATGTAAGGGATAAATATACATAAAATAAACAATTCTCTCCCATAAACTTAATATACTCTTCCAACCAAAAGAAACCATGACTCTTTACACTTTAAAATATGCACCTAAGAACTCTAACCAGGTATTTGGACAAGATGAAGGAAAAGTAAAACTTAAAGACTTTATAACAAACTACACTCAACAAAAATTCAAAGCAGCGCTAGTTCATGGCCCCCTTGGAGTTGGTAAAACGTCTTCAGTATATGCAATAGCAAATGAACTCAAATATGACGTTCTTGAAATAAACTCTTCAGATCTACGAAACGCAGCAAACATTAAATCATTCCTTGATTCAGCATTAGGACAGCAATCCTTATTCTTCACACCAAAATTAATCTTAATAGATGAAGTAGATAACATCTCCGGTGTAAAAGATAGAGGGTGTGTTCCAGCTGTATTGAAAGCTATCGAAAAATCAAAATTCCCTATAATACTCACAGCAAATGACATCTATGACAAGAAACTTAAACCATTAAAGAAAGCAGCTTTACCTATAGAATATCCAAAATTAGATTATAAAATAATTGCTCACGGATTAGAATGGGTGGCGCAACAAGAGAACATTACGTACGAAATTAAAGCAGTTAATTCCTTAGCAAGACAAGTTGATGGAGATATGCGTGCAGCTCTTCTCGATTTACATACGTGTGGCAACAACTTTACA
The DNA here is from genome assembly GCA_964510085.1 of uncultured Methanosarcinales archaeon. Lineage (GTDB taxonomy): Archaea > Nanobdellota > Nanobdellia > Woesearchaeales > GW2011-AR9 > CAZEAB01. The sequence goes on from CAZEAB010000003.1 coordinate 61,374, forward strand.
TTTGACAAAGTAACAACCTTATCAGATAGAAAGAGAACAGAAGCTATAACGTCCGCATTACGAATAATCTTCAAATCATCAACAGCAGAAAATGCCTTACGAGCGTTAGATGATGTTGATATAGACATGGACCAAATATTCATGTGGATGGATTACAATTTACCAAAGGAATATACAGATGCAAAATCCTTAGCAAAAGCATATGAAGTTCTTTCAAGAGCAGATGTTTTCCGAGGAAGGATTAGGCGAAGACAACATTGGCGATTTCTTGCATACATGTATAATCTCTTAACAGCAGGAATTTCTACATCAAAAGAACAACGTAACACAGAATTTGTTCAGTATAAACCAACTATGAGGCTTCTTCGAATTTGGCAAGCTAATATGAAGAATGCCAAAAAGAAAGAAATCGCAAAAAAACTAGCAGCAAGAACTCACGTTTCTACACGAGTTGCAATGAAGCAGATACCCTATTTGCAGAAATATTGTGATAATTCTATTGCTGAAGAATTAGAATTAAGTGATGATGAGTTTAATTGGTTAAAGAAGTAGGTTTGTTTCTGTAAGCGCTGCCCTGACTCCTCTGAGCAAAGCTCAGGGCGCAAACGGGAAAGCTATCCCGTTAAGCGAGTCGAGGTGGGTACATGGAACATGTACAAGTCCACCGTGCAGCGCTTACAATGTATAAACCATACAAAAACCTTAATAAACAACTTTCCACTCCAACAACAAATGACTATTACAATAGAAGATATGGCTACATTCTGTAAAAAGAAAGGTTTCGTATTCCAAAGTGCTGAAATCTATGGAGGTCTTTCGGGATTCTTTGATTACGGACCGTTAGGAGTAGAATTAAAAAATCGAATTAAACAAAGTTGGTATAAATTTATAGTTCAAGATAGACAAAATGTTGTAGGGCAAGACGGTTCAATTATTTCAAACCCAAAAGTGTGGAAAGCTTCTGGCCATTTAGACTCATTTGAAGATTTAATCTTAGTAACAAAAAAATCTAAAACAAAATTACGTGCAGACCATTTCATTGAAGAAAAATTAAACATTTCTGCAGAGGGGATGTCGGCAAAAGATATTAACACACTTATCGCAGAAAACAACTTAACATACAAAGGTGAAGAATTTGAAGAAGTTAAAGGATTTCACTTAATGTTCTCAACAGAAGTTGGAGCGGAAGGAGGTAACACTTCTTACTTAAGGCCGGAAACATGCCAAAGTATTTTTCCAAACTTCAGATTAATAATGGAATCTTCTCGACAGAAACTTCCTTTTGGAATTTCGCAGACCGGAAAGGCGTTCAGAAACGAAATCTCTCCTCGTGATTTCTTATTTAGACTTCGAGAATTTGAACAAATGGAACTTGAATTTTTTATTCATCCAAATAAAGAATGTAATGCATTAACAAAGGAACACAAAAAAACCACGTTTCAGTTTTTATCCTCGGAAGAACAAGATAAAAGTAATAAAATCACATCAATTTCAATAGCAGATTTACTGAAAGCAAAAAAGCTAACGGAATGGCATGCATATTGGCTTGCAGAGATGTATATTTGGTATACAAAGATTCTTAAATTTAGCAAAGAAAATATTCGAGTACGAGAACATACCAACAAAGAATTATCTCACTATTCCTCTGCAACATTTGACATTGATTACAAATTTCCATTTGGCTTTAAGGAAATACTTGGAATTGCAAATCGTGGAACGTATGACTTAACACAACACCAAGAACACAGTAAATCCAAATTAGAAGTTTTTGACGAAGCATCTCAAGAGAAAGTAATGCCAACAGTTATAGAACCATCCCAGGGAGTTGATCGTTTATTTCTTGCAATGTTATTTGAAGCATATAAAGACGATAAAGAAAGGGGGAATATTGTATTACACCTTCCAAACGAATTTGCACCAACGTATTGTAGCGTATTCCCATTAGTAAAAAATAAGGAAGAAGTACTTTCAAAAGCAAAAAAAGTCTATGAGATGTTACGAACAGAATTTACAACCTCCTTTGACGTATCTGGAAGTATAGGAAGACGATATGCTCGTGCAGATGAATTAGGAACACCTTATTGTATAACAATAGACTTTGAAGAAGATGATTCTGTAACTGTTCGTCACAGAGATTCAACAAAACAAGAACGTGTAAAGGTTAAGGAGCTGGTGTCATATCTCAGAAAATAAATTACCTAAAAAGGGAGTAGTATATGGAATGACGTTACTTATTATAATTGTACTACTAGTTCTACTATTTTTATTTTACCTAACACAACATGATACTGTAAAAACATTTAGTTTAGTACTCTTTATAGTAGTCTTTGCAGTTGGTTCTGCGTACATTTATGTACGAATAACTTCCAAAAAAGTTAAATTAGCACGTAAAGTAGAAGCAATGGAAAAACATCTCGTTCATGCTGATTTAGCTTTCCTCAAAAAAGAGTATAAGAAGATTCATAACCATTATTTGAAATTGCCTGAGAAACATAAAGAACATTTCTTTCAGTCAATTGAAAATATTCATAGAAAGATCGAACATTTTATGGTTGCTGAACATAAGTTACAAGAACTGGTTTCAGTTAAACATAAAGATAAGAAGAAACAACATAAAATATTGTTAGAAATGCACGAACTTTTTAATAAATTACCTAAAAAGGCACAAGAAAAATATCATCATTTGTTAGTATATGCAAAAAAACAATTGTAAATCTATCTACAAGCTCTAGATTTTGATACATCTTTTGCTTGAATTGTTATCTGAGCACGTTTACTTTTCCGAGAAAGTTCTTTTCCAAGACATACAGAATAAGTATGTTGTGCAATTTTTGGATTTCCTCCATCAAGATAATCAATACATTTACTCTCTACTTGTTGTACACACTTTTTATTCTTTGATCTTATAACTTCACATCCTCTAACAACATAAGGGTGAACTTCTTCCCATATAGCTTCCATGCAAGATCCAGGTTTGTAACGCTGGTGTGTTTTACTATTTCTTTTTAAAACCGGTTTCTTTGCATAAGTAGGAAAACTAACTGCTAATCCTACTGCTACTGTAGCTGCTGCAATTCCTTTCACTATATTTTCTAATTTCATTTTAATCTACAATACCTCTCCATGTTATGAAAACTTGAACCAGGAGTCATTTTAATATTTGCATTTTTCCCCGTAGTAAGACTTTGTTTAGATAATTCTGCACCAATACACGCAGCATATTTTTTTGCTACTTCTTTTGGTTTTCCACCATCAAGATATTCAATACATTTGTCCTGTACTTGTTCTACGCACTTTGCTATCTCTGCCTTGTATGTTTTTGATTTTTTTTGTTGAATTGCACTACATCCTCTTTTAACAATTGGTTCAAATTCATCAAATACTTCATCCATACAAAAAGGCCTATATCTCATATTTCCCGGTACTATCGGTAAGAATATTCTTAGTTTTTTCTTTGGAGGTCTTAATCGGGTAATGCCAATCTTACCCATTGATCCAAATCCTCGGATTCTTCCATAAGGTGTTTTTCTTTTTTCTCTTTTGGGTGATTGTGATTCTTGTTGTGAGTATTCTCCTGGTAATCTACTTCCAAGTAATGCACCTACATCTTCATTCATAACTCGTTGTAAAGCGCTTGGCTTTTTAGCTTCTGCTGCTAAAGGCGAGACAATAATCCCTGCTGCTAATAGTGATACAATTTTTTGTGTTAAATTCATCTTTTTACCTCGTAGTTGTTGGTGTAAAATATGTTCTCGATTTTTTTCTGAATAATCCGTGTGTAACAATAGTAACATACGTTCCTTCTGGAGCTTTACTAAGCATACTAACGACTCTTCCTTTATTATCTAGTTTAGCTTCATTATACGAATCTTCTCTCCTATGATACATGTTCTTTGTCATATTTTAGTAATGAATTTACTAGTATATAAACCTTTCTATTTGTAACTACTTAAAAGTGATAAAGAAAACTATTTAAACCATCTCCTTCCTAAAATGGCATAATTGGGGGTTTTAACCATGGAAATCAAAGACGTACAAGCAAATCAAGGAAATGTAGATATTGTAGCAGAAGTAAGTGTAAAAGAAGACGAAAGAACATTTGAGAAGTTTGGAAAATCTGGACGTGTCTGTAGTGCAAAAATTAAAGATGCTACAGGAGAGATTAAACTTACATTATGGAATGATGACATAGATTCTGTGAAAGTAGGAGATAAAATACATATTCAAAATGGCTGGTGTTCTGAATATCAAGGAGAAAAACAGCTTTCTTCAGGCAAATTTGGAAAGATTGAAGTTGTCGAAGCAGGACAAGCAGAAGTCTTAACAAACGATCCAAATATGGTGCCTTCAGCTCTTCCAGAAGAATTACAAGAACAACCTGTAGCTGAAGAAGAAATGTTAGAAGAAGACGTAGAATAGAGAGGGTTTTTATACTTCTTATTATTTCTTATTTATTATGAAACTTTTACCATCATTAAAACAAAAGAAACGGTACATTGTATTTGAAGTATCTGAAAAAGTATCTGAATCAGACCTCAAAGAAGAAGTTAGTCAAGCATTATTTGAATTTGTAGGCACTCTTGGAGTATCTAAAATGTCCCCCTTATTCGTAAAGTATAAAAACAACAAGTTTATTATGAAAATTAACCATAAATACGTTGATGAAGCAAAATCAGCTTTATTATTAATCAAAACAATTAAAAACAAGCCAGTTACTATAAAATCTATAATAACATCTGGTACAATTAAAAAGGCCAGTTTGAGCTTATGAGGTGTATATAAATGAATCCAAGTAAACAAATGATGGATAAAATGGGCTATGATCGGTCCATAACAATGTTTTCTCCTGAAGGAAGATTATTACAGGTAGAATATGCTAAAAAGACAGTAAAACAAGGTTCTACCGCTATAGGGATCCAATGTAAAGATGGAATTGTTCTTATCTCCGATAAGAGAATCGCATCTAAATTAGTTGTCGCAGAAGCTATTGAAAAAATGTTTAAAATAGATGATCACATTGCAGCAACAGCATCCGGAATCATTTCAGATGCTCGAGTATTAGTAGATAGATCTCAACTAAAAGCACAGCAACATTCTGTAACATATGATTCAAAAATTGACATATTAACAATAACTAAAGACATTTGTGATTTAAAACAAATCTGTACACAATCAGCGGGATTACGGCCTTTTGGGGTATCTATGTTAATTGGTGGTGTAGAAGATGATGGCACAATTAAGTTGTTTGTAACAGAACCGTACGGTCTTTATTTCCAGTACAGAGCAGCAGTAATTGGAGAAGGAGAACCACATATCGAACCACTTCTTCAACGGAAATATAAACCAGGAATGACCATAAAAGATGGAGTAGCTCTTGGTTTAGAAGCACTTAAAGACTTCTTAGGTGGCGAGTTTAACTTTGAACGAGTAGATGTTGTGTATGTTGATAACACCTCTAAGCGATGGAAGAAGTTAACCGATGGAGAGCTGAAGAGTTACGTTAAGTAAGTTATTTCTATTTTTTAATTTTGTTACAAATATTTATAAAAACAGAATCTATTGAGTATGTTAAGGTGATTTTTGATTAGGAGGATAATAAAATGTATTTTGTAAAAAAACCAGCAGAAAAAGAAAACGGAGAAATGGTAGTTAGTATAGATGGAATACGTGCTAGAGCTGCCTTTGGAAAACTTGAAGTAGTTTATAGAGGAACAGATGAAGAAGAAGCAAAAAATGTAGCTGAGAGTTTAGATGTAGCAGTTTTATCAGAATTTGCCCACGATAGAGGTGATGGTCACGTTAGTAGTGTTTCACATGCTAAATATCGTGCAGGAAAATGTTGGTCTGCTCAGTCTCAAGGACTAGATCGTGTAGATCCTGCAACAGGAATACTAAGAAGCCATAGGTCAAGAAACCACGGCAGTGTAGAATTTTCCAAAGTCTATGAGCTATTTACTTCTCAAGAAATGGATTATTTAGCTGCTCATAAGAAAGTTGCTTAATTTTTTATTTTTTATTCATTCTATACAATCTCAACTATAATTTTATATATCACCTTCTACTCTTAACAATATGTCATCAAATCCAACCCTTGCCAGAATTAAGAAACACGGCATGAACTTTGAAATTTCTGTAGACCCAGATAAAGCATTAGAATACAAGAAAGGAAATGCATCATTACGAGAAGTTCTTCTTGCAGATAACGTCTTCTCTGATGCTAAAAAAGGAGAAATAGCAAAAGAATCAGATCTGCAGACAGCGTTTGAAACAACTGACACAGATAAGATTGCAGACATAATTCTTAACAAAGGAGAAATACAACTTACTTCAGAACATCGAGCAGAGGAAAGAGATAAAAAGAAAAAACAATTAATTCATACAATTCATATTAATGCAGTAGATCCAAAAACCGGATTACCACACCCACCAACAAGAATAGAACTTGCATTAGAACAAGGAAAAATCACATTAGACTATAACAAAACCGTTGAAGAACAACTAGATGATGTTATAAGTAAACTTAGACCAATAATTCCAATAAGTATCCAAAAGAAAAAATTACAAGTTGTTATTCCTGCTTCATTCGCTGGAAAAGCATATCAACCAGTGAAAGACGCTGCAACTATTCTTAAAGATGAATGGGGAAATGATGGATCTTGGACAGTTACTGTAGAAATTCCAGCAGGCTTATATCCAGACTTTATCCAGAAGATGAATGGGCTGACAAGTGGCGAAGTTGTTATAAGTGAAGTGTAAACAGAAGATTTATTAAGTATTCTTACTTATTCTACGTAAAATGACGAATATGACGTTAGCGGTTCCTACTGAATTGCATAAAATAATGCGTAAGCATACTGATGTTAAATGGAGTGAAGTGGCTCGGAAAGCTTTATGGGCTAAGGCAAAAAAATTAGAACTGATGGATACGCTTCTTGCAAATTCTGATCTTACTGAAGAAGATGCATTAAAATTTGGGAAAAATATTAACATTGCAGTATTTGAAAAGCATAAGAAAAAATATGGTTCAGAATGAAGGTTGTTGTAGATTGTTGCATTTACAGCAACGCAGAGGGGATTTGGACGCATGATCACGATTTCATGAATCAAAACAAAATTAAAATTTTTACAAATGTTGATTTACTAAACATGATATAATCAACTGCCAGTCACTATTCTTGAGGTGTAACCGCAACCTTTATAAACCACCTCTCAAAATAGGTTGCAGAGAGAAAAAAAACAATTAAAATGACTAGTTTAAAAGTAGAAAACAGACATGTAGTCATTCCCGGCGAACTTTTAGCCGAGGGAATGGATACGCTTCCTGGGGATAACACCTATAGGGAAGATGATAAGATTTATTCAAAAGTTCTTGGACTTGTGTCTTTATCAGGCAGAGTTGTAAGAATTACACCACTTTCTGGTTCTTATGTACCAAAAGTAGATGATAAAATCATATGTAGAGTTATTGACATTGCAATGTCCGGATGGAGATTTAACACCGGAACTGCATGGACAGCAATGCTCAACGTTAAAGATGCAACAAATCGTTTCATTAAAAGAGAAGCAGACCTAAGTCAAATTCTTGCAATAGATGATTACGTAGTTGCAAAGATTTCTAAGGTTACATCACAGATGTTAATCGATCTTTCATTACGAGAACCAGGACTTCAGAAAATTGAAGGCGGAAGAATTATTCAAATTAATTCCCAGAAAGTTCCACGAGTAATTGGAAAGAAAGGAAGTATGATTTCAATGATTAAAGATAAAACCGGTTGTAACATTACTGTAGGACAGAATGGTGCAATTTGGATTAACGGAAAAAACGAAAATCTTGCAGAGAAAGCGATCAAAACCATCGAAGCAAGATCCCACGAAGAGGGATTAACAGAAAAGATGGAAAAGTTTTTGCAAACAGAGGTGAGTAGCTAAAATGGCATATACACGAACTGATGGAAGACAAGTAACTGATTTGCGACCAATGGAAGCAAAAGCAGGCGTAATTCCTAATGCAAGCGGATCTGCAGTATTTATCGCAGGAAAAACCAAAGCAATCGTTGCAGTGCACGGACCTCGAGAAGTGTACCCACGATTTTTGTCAAATCCTAAGAGAGGAATCTTACGATGTTTCTATACAATGATGCCTTTTTCCGGTTCAGGAGAAAGAATCAGACCAGGAACAAGCAGACGAGCACAGGAAATTTCAATGGTAATGCAGAAAGCATTAGAACCAGTTGTTGATTTATCAGCATTTCCAAACTCAACTGTAGACGTATTCATTGAATTACCTCAAACAGATGCAGGAACACGATGTGCAGCTATCTCAGCAGCATGTATTGCACTTGCAGACGCAGGAATTCCAATGAAAGACATGATCTCATCCGTTGCGATGGGAGAAGTTGACGGCACAGTAATGGCTGACTTAACATACAACGAAGAAGCATTCGATGGAGTAGTATCAGACATCCCAATTGCAATGAAGCAAAATACAAAAGAAATTACTTTGCTACAAATGGATGGAGAAATTACAAAAGAAGCTCTAATGGAAGCTCTTGAAATGGCAAAATCTGCAACTGATAAAGTGTACGAAGTACAAAAGAAAGCACTGAAAGATAGATTTCAGAAGGAGAGTGCACAATGATAGTTAACAAAAAACGAATTCACGAACTCGCAGCTCAAGACAAAAGACTTGACGGACGAGCACTAGATGAATATCGGCAACCAATTGAAGTAGAAACAGCTATTTCATGGACTGCTGAAGGTTCAGCTCAAGTAAAAATCGGCGAAACAGTTGTAATGGCAGGAGTAAAATTATCTCTTGAAAAACCATACAACGATACACCTGACCAAGGCGGTATCATGATAAACGCAGAGCTTACACCTTTATCCTCACCAGAATACGAACGAGGACCGCCTGGAATAAAGGCAATCGAACTTGCTCGTGTAACTGATAGAGGAATTAGAGAAGCAAAAGCAATTGACATGAAGAAACTATGTGTAACTCCAGGAGAGAAAGCATGGTTTGTAATTGTAGACATTGTTACAATCAACGACGCAGGAAGTTTATATGATGCAGCGAGTCTTGCAACATTAGCAGCACTTAAAGCAGCTCGATTTCCAGTAGTTGACGAAGAAACAGGTGCAATTAACTACAAAGAAAAAACCGACGTACCTTTACCATTGCTTAAAGAACCATTAGCAGTAACCGTCTACAAAATCAACGGTAAACTCTTTGTTGATCCAAGTTCACAGGAAGAACATTCCTATGATGCACGTTTAACCGTTGCAGCAGATGAAAAAGGAACAATCTCAGCAATGCAAAAAGGCGGAGATGCTCCTCTCACAATTGACGAAGTAGGTCAAATGGTAGACATTGCAATGGATAAAACAAAATTCCTACGGGAACAGCTAGACAAATTCGTGAAATAAAATGGAATACACAAAATACGAAAAAACCAGGATGATTGGCTCTCGAGCACTACAATTATCTATGGGGGCTCCATTTTTAGTAAAGCTCTCTGAAGAGGATCTTGCCAACGTAAAGTACAATCCAATTCAAATAGCTTTGTTAGAATTTGAAGAAAACGTTTTACCTATTACTGTAAAACGGCCTTAATTTTTTTATTTTAATTTTTCCACATAATTCTTATAAATAAACGTTCTAATTTGATTATTATGAAAAGAATAACTGATGCAATACGAAACGCTCCTGATTTAAGTGATGAATTCAAATCAGATGCTGTGGAAAGATTAGAACAAGATTCTGATCTAGCTTTTATGGCTCGTAGAATAAACTTTAAAGCTCCTGAGGAGAACTATGCAGGAGAGGTTGCACTTCAAGCAACTACAGTTTTAACTCCTTTATACTTTAAACATGAAGTTTCTGAGCCAGTCGCAAGGGATCTTTTTCGTGACATGTATACTGCTTGTGGTGGTCTTATTAAAGGCGAATACGAAACAAGATGAATTCAACAATAACAAAAGAAAAATTGGACAAATACTTCTCTATCACAAAAGAAGCACTAGATATGGCACAACCTGCTTTCGACGAATCTCGACAAGAAACAGCAGCAGACTTCTTTGATATGGCGTCAAGATATTACAAAGACGCCAAATTCTTCTTAGAAACAAAAGAAGACGGGGTACTTGCATTCGCTGCTCTTAACTACGCACACGGCTGGTTAGACGCAGGTGCTAGAATTGGCTTGTTCCAAGTAAAAGATTCTAGATTGTTTACTGTTGATGGAGAATAGAACATAGTTCTAGTAATTGTAACTAAAAAGTTACAAAAACACACAAAAGCTTTATAAAGTATTCACAATACAAGCTTATTACTAAGAGAGGCCCGATGTGTATACGGAGGCAAAAATACAATGATCGTTCAAAAAGATTTCCTAAACAAACTAAAAGACTTTGGTCTTAACTCATATGAAAGCAAATTATGGATTGCTCTATTAAGTAGGGGAGTTTCTACAGCTGGTGAATTATCAGATATTTCAAACGTACCAAGAAGCCGTGCTTATGATGTATTAGAATCATTAGAAAAGAAAGGATTTATCATTGTTAAAGTTGGGAAACCTATCAAATATCTTGCAGTTCCTCCAGGGGAAGTTGTAGAACGAGTTCAAAAGAAAATTCTAGTTGACGCAGAACAAAAAAACAAAGTTCTTGCAGACTTAAAAACATCAGACATCTTATCTCAATTAAACACACTTCACACAGAAGGTGTAAAATTAGTTGACCCAACAGACAAATCTGGCGCTTTTAGAGGACGAGATAAAGTTCACGAACATCTTACATCTATGATTAAAAGTGCACAGAAATCAATTACTATTATGACTTCAAAAGAAGGATTAGAGCGAAAATATGACGCTCTAGGAAATCACTTACGAAGAGCTGCAAAAGCAGGTGTTGAAATTCGATTTGCAACAGCTACAAACGCAAACAAAGAAGTTGTAAGTGCATTATCCAAATTTGGAAAAGTTCAAGCACACAAAAACAACACTGCACGATTCTTACTTGTAGACAACAAAGAAATGCTCTTATTCTTAACAGACGACGCAAAAGTACACAAAAGTTACGATTGCGCTGTATGGGTAGAAGCACCACACTTTGTGAACTACTTTGGAACATTGTTCGAACAGCAGTGGAAAAAGTAGATTTTCTACAATAGATTAATTTTTATATTAATTCTTTATTAATTATTACATGACACAAACAAAATATGCAATACCAATTTTAAATAACGGACAGATTTACACCATACAAGACGCTTTAAAAGAACAGCTTCCAGATACAGTATGGGACGGTTCCAGAGTTAGAGGAACTAAAAAAGGTTGGAATTCTCAATTAGGCAAAGATGTAGTCCCATTTAGAGATTATGTTCATACTCACACATCGGATTCTGACGAAATGAAATTGACTCTTTTTGATGGTAATATTCAAGATGATTATAGTCCTGGAAAACTTGCTGAAGTAAGAGCAACAATTGATAGGTTTGTTAATTAATGAATACATTTTTATATTCTCTTAATTTATTGTTCAATCATGAAACAAGTAATACTCATACGACAAGATCTTAAGCTTCCTAAAGGAAAAGCGTGTGCGCAAGTAGCACATGCATCCGTAGAAGCAGTACTCAAAGCAGATTCTCAAGTAGTCAAAACTTGGAGATCTGAAGGAATGGCAAAAATTGTTCTTAAGGTAAAAGATGAGAAAGAACTCATACAATATTTCCAAAACGCAAAAGATGAAGGTTTAGCAGTTTCATTAATAACAGATGCAGGAAGAACTGTAGTAGCACCTGGAACGAAGACTTGTGCTGGTATTGGCCCAGCAGAAGACGACCAGATTGATTCTATAACAGATGAATTAAAATTACTTTAAACCAACCATAACCTTTATAAACAAGCCTCTTTCCCAAGTTAACATGAAAATTCCTAAAGCAATGAAGCGGCTTTGTACAAAGTGTAAGAAACACACTGAACAGAAAGTAGCTCAAAACAAAAAGAGAAAAGCAAGTTCTCTTAGCCAAGGTTCTAAATATAGGGCTCGAAAAAGAGGAGTTGCTCGAGGAGTAGGAAGTTTAGGAAGATATTCAAAACCAGCAGTTACTAAATTTAAACGTACTGGTGCAAAAAATACCAAAAAAACTGACTTACGATACACATGTTCTGTATGTAAGAAATCCTCTGCTCAAAAAGTAGGAATAAGATCTAAGCGGGTTGAATTTGTATGAAGACTAATTTTGTTAAAGTTCGATGTAAATGTAAAAATGAACAAATTGTTTTTGATAAAAGTAGCACTGTTGTAAAGTGCCTTGTTTGTAATGAAGATTTATTAAAACCAACAGGCGGAAAGGCAGAAATTGTTGGTAGAGTTCTTGAAGTTTTAAATTAACTTTAACCAAGAGAACATTTATAAATAACTCATTCTCCTGAATACTAAAATGCTCTATAAGAAAAAAGGAATGCCAGAAGTGGATGATTTAGTTCTTTGTAAAGTTACAAAGATTTATCCCAACTCTGTATTCGTAAGTTTATTAGAATATAATGATTCTGGTATTATTCACATTTCAGAAGTTTCTCCAGGCCGTATTAGAAATTTACGTGATTACGTAAGTGTTGGAAGACAAATCATTTGTAAAATTCTTAGAATTGATAAAGAAAGAGGACACATTGATCTTTCATTACGTCGTGTAAATTCAAATCAAAGACGAGAGAAATTAGATGAAATTAAGCAAGAGTTAAAATCAGAAAGCATAGTAAAAAATCTTGCAAAGAGAGTGAATATGCCCTATAAAAAACTCTATGAAGATTTAACAAAAGCAATATTCAAAGAATATTCGCATTTACATCTATGTTTCAAAGACGTAGCAGACGGAGAAACAGATTTAATTTCATTAAAAGTATTAAAGAAAGTAGCGGATCCATTAACAGAAATAATCTTAGATAAGTTTAAACCAAAAAAGATTACCATTGAGGGAGAAATTAGATTACAAACATACGAAGAAGCAGGTGTCACAAAGATTAAAGAGATTCTTACTAAAATCGAGAAAATTTCTGATACAATTACGCTTTTCTACCTTGGAGCTGGAAGATTTAAATTGGTAATAGAAGATTTTGAATATAAACCTGCAGAAGATAACTTTTCAAAAGTAGAAAAAATTCTTGAAGGTTTTACAGACAAACTTTCTACAGCATCACTAGCGAGGGTCTGATGGCTAAACACATCTTAAAAAAGGATGGGGAATATTCTTTAACAGCAGGAGAACGACCAATACCTCCTCCATTTACAATAGATGATAAATATACTTCTTACAAAAGAGAAGCTAAAAAAGAAGAATATAAAAAAAGAAAATTAATCAATTAACGTTAACGTTTAATTCTGTTCCACTAACTGAAATACCTCGAATTGTTCCTTGAAGTACTGTTGTCTCATTAGAACCAACATCAAAAGAACCGACATAGTAGAACAACTTAACCTCGTCTTCATCAAGTGCATATTGGAACTTATTTCCTACACTTAAATGTCCATTGGTATGTGGAATGTCTAATCTATCCAGTTTTAATCTATCAATTGAAAACGAATCATACTTTAAACCTTCAAATGACATTTTGATATCTCCCTTTGAAGATAAAGCAACATCGTTTACTTCAATACGTCTTGCTAATCCATCTAATGAAAATTCTTGCTCATTAAAATCAACAGTTCCCTTATAATCAACGATTCGTAACTCAACCTCTTTCAAATCATTTAACTCCAAGTGGTCTCCATTAACTGTAATAACCGTATTCAAATCAGAGAAACTTAATACAAGATCTTCAATTTTAACATCGTCATAGACATTTGGAACAGCTTCTGCATTTAATGCAAATACAAGTTCATTATTAGAATAATCAGCTTGTTCACTAAATGCTTCTTCTACCTTAATCTTCTTCTCAAGTGGTGAACCTTCCAAAGGAACTTCCTCTTCAGGTACAGAATCATTTGATGTTGACATTAGTTCTTCACCACTGTCTCCAATAAGAGCTCCAGTGAAACTAAGATCATTGTTGTTGTTCATCATCAAGAGAAAAAAAATTCCTCCAACGACTAACGTAATCATTATTATATAAAATCTAACATGATGACTTGCATGATGTTGTGGTGGCCCATACATATTATTTACACCTCAAGTATGCTTTACCATTTACGTTAATAAAGTTTTTGGTAATACAGATAAAAATCTTCCCGTAACATTTATAAACCAATCACAATAATACACTACATCGAGGGGTATGATCGTACACACGAGCGTATACCGGAGAAATGATATTTCTCAATCGATTATAAACATATAGGTGAAAACATATGGCACGAATGCATAGTAGAGATAAAGGAAAAAGTGGAAGTACTAAACCAGTAAAAGAAACACCGGCTTGGGCTCCATACAAAGGTAAAGACGTTGAGAAGCTTATTGTAAAGTACGCAAAAGCTGGTAAGAAAGCAAGTGAAATAGGATTAATCTTACGAGATAGTTTTGGAATCCATAACGTGAAAGCGTTAACAGATAAAAAAATCACCCAGATTCTTGCAGATAATGACTTGAAGAAAGAAATTCCAGAAGATTTACAGAACTTAATCCGTAAATTAGTTGCAGCAAAAACACACTTTGAAAAGAATAGACAAGATATGACTGCAAAACATGGAATAGAGCTTACAAGTTCAAAGATCTTACGTTTAGTTCGATATTACCAGAAGTCACACAAACTCCCAGTAGGATGGAAGTTAGACATGAACAGACTAAAGATGTACTTAGAATAAATTTTTATTTTTTATTTACTTTTTTTAAAATATAAAGAAAAAAAATTAAAGCATACTACGTATACTTTCTATGTTAGATGCGATGTCATGGCCTTTCTTCGTTAATTCTAACAACTTTAAACGACCATCTTTTCTGAATTTAATTAATTCAGCTTTCTGCATCTCTTGCAAAATTTTCACTACATGACTGTATGTACAATCAATTTGTTTTGCCAAAACAGACGCATAAATGTTTGCATTGGCATTCTTTAGTTCGACCAACATCATTGCTGGTTTTTCCCTGAAAAATACGTCAAAAATTACTTTCTTTGTGATCAAATTCACACCCCCAAACACCTATTCCACGCCTCGATTATTGCTGCCGGATAGTCATATTTAAACATTTATTTACTCTAATAGTTATTTCCAAGTAGGCATTTTTATTTAAATCTTTTGATTTCCATTTCTTCTATGTTTTTTCCCCATGATACAAAAAGACCAGGCCAAGATACGCTTATGGAAGACATTTCTGAAGCTCTTACCGACGGTAAAACAATTCTTACTCATGCACCAACAGGATTAGGGAAAACAGCAGCAGCTCTCTCAGAAGCCCTTGCTGTAGCTATGGAAGAAGATAAAGTAATATTCTTCTTAACAAATAGACATACCCAACATCAGATTGCAATAGATACATTAAAGAAAATAAAGAAGAAAACAGGTTCAGATTTCCATACGGTAGATTTGATTGGAAAAAGATGGATGTGTAATCAATCTATTGCACAAATGATGGGCTCTGATTTTAATGAATATTGTAAATCTCTTGTTGAGAAAGGAGAATGTGAATTTTACAATAATGTCAAAAAGAAAAGTGCATTACAAGTACAAGCACAAGTACATATCAAAGACTTACAACGACAAGGTCCACTTCATACGGGAGAATTAATAGAACAATGTCAAGATAAAAAAATGTGTTCATACGAAATTGCAGTTGCAATGTCAAAAAATGCCCGAATAATCATCGGAGACTATTATTACATGTTTAATCCACACGTACAAGCATCTATCTTAAACAAGATTGAAAGAGAATTACAAGACATAATAGTTGTTGTAGACGAAGGACATAACCTTCCTAACAGAGTTACTGAAATGATGAGTAATAATCTCACTACAAACATGATTAAGAATGGGTTAGTAGAAGCAAAGAAATACAGGTACGATGGCATTATAGTCTGGCTTCAAGACATGATGGAAATTCTAAACAACCTTGTTGGCGACGAAGAAAAAACAGTTACACGAGAGCAATTTACGAACGCGCTCAAAATCAAAATAGATTATGAAGAATTAATGAACCAACTTGATTTAGCTGCAGAAGAAATAAGAAAAAAACAACGACGAAGTTATCTTGGGGGTATTTCTGCTTTCTTAGAGGCATGGGAAGGTCCCGATGAGGGATTCGTACGAATTATTGCAGAACACCGAAGTAAATACGGACCCATAATCTCATTACAATATTCTTGTTTGGATCCAGCATTAATAACACGAGATATCTTCAAAAATATTCACTCTGCGATTATCATGTCTGGTACGTTACAACCCACTTTTATGTATAAAGATATTTTAGGAATTGATAACGGTGTAATGAAGGACTATACCTCTCCATTTCCTCCAGAGAATAAAGTAAGTTTAATTGTTCCGGATACTTCAACAAAATATACCGTACGTGGAGATGTGATGTATAAGAGAATAGCAAATCATTGTAGTGAGATAATCAAACTAACTCCAGGGAATGTTGCAATATTTTTTCCTTCTTATTATTTGAGAGATTCTATAGCTCCATTTCTCTCCACTAAAAGAAAATGTTTCTACGAAAAAAACACCATGACCAAAGAAGAAAAACAAGGTTTATTACAAGAATTTGAAGCAGAGAAAGATGTTGGCGGTGTACTTCTTGGGGTTAGTGGAGCTAATTTCGCCGAAGGAATAGATTTTCCCGGTGATATATTGAAAACAGTTGTAGTTGTCGGATTACCTCTTGCAAAACCAGATCTTAAAACAAAATCACTCATTACGTATTATGATACAAAATATGGCAAGGGATGGGATTATGGATATACATTCCCTGCTTTTAGTAAGTGCATTCAATCTGCTGGACGTTGTATTAGATCAGAAACGGATGAAGGCGTTGTAGTTTATTTAGACGAACGGTTTGCATGGCAGAGATATTACAACTGTTTCCCGGAGAAAGTAGGGTTGATTGTTTCTAAAGAATATAGTAAGATTATGGCTGAGTTTTTTAGTTAACGATAAACTCGCATGTCAACAACTCCATCATTATCAAAATCAATATCTTGACGAACTACTTTACCATTCTTATCTTTATGGTGTTTAGTAGTAGAAGTTCTTTTCTTTTTATGATCAGTTATTGTTGAGGTGTCTACTTTAGGACTATATCTAAGAGTCATTGTTCTTACAAGAATTCCTCCCTCATAGGCTTTATTTAAAATTATTCTCCCACGTGCATCATGGTCTTTTTCTTCTTCATAATCCCAAGAACCATCTCCATTGGAATCTAAAGCTTGGTAGATTACCTTTCTATCATGGAATCTGACAACAGTTTCTCGATAAAGAGTGTTATTAGCACCAAAGGTTCTACGTCTTATATCAAATACTTCTCCTGTTTTGGTATTAACTGTAGCATCAGTAAGGTTATATATCCCTCCAGCTAGATTATTACGTGTATGGATTTTTCTAATAGGAGATGCTGGTCTTTTTTGTGATAGTTTTACTTCACTAATGGGCCTTGATGGTGTATAATTATTCATAAAAGAAGCTTCAACAGCCGGACTTAGAAGTAATCCTGCAACGAGCGTACATATGGTTGTAGCAATATTTTTAGCCATATTTTTTTTAAATTTAGTTCATTTATATATTTTTCTGAAAACTCCACTCTTGAGTGGTGACTTCCAAAAAGTTTATATAGTAGTTCTCCTATTAACCTTATATGATAGACTACATTGTAAATGAATTGATCTTAAAACCAGCTTTTAAAATACCTCAAACTGGATTAGCTAAAGCCCTTAATTCTCTAGCAGATTATAAAATTATGACTCCAACAGATATGATTGCTGCTAAAGCAATAGGCGCACCTATTAAGCTCTTTTACAAATAATTACTTTTTATAACCTATATACTACACTAAATACTATTTTTAATGAACCAGTATACAAAATAGTAACATTTATATACTTGTTACACTTTACTGCTATCATTGGGGAAAAAGAGGTATTGACTCCATGGGGGCTTAGGCCTCCACTCACACTCATGCGGACTCCGTCAAGATTCTACCACCCTCACCCCCTCTTCGGAGATCCGCTTCTTTTTTTAATAAGAAATTAGAGAGTATATCTACTTTCAATATTTACTTTTATTTTAGAAAGAACTGGGTTAGGAATATTATCTTTAATTAATTCTATTGTAGCATCAGGAGATATAGTATGTATATATTCTTTTATTTCAGAAGGATTTTCTCCAGCAGGTATTGCAAAACGAACAGATTTCTCAACATCTTGAGTATTCTCAACAAGAACATTTCTGTTTTTCTCTAAACAAAATTTTCTAATTCTACCACGAAACATAACCCCGGTAATTGAAGTTAATTTTGTTCTTATTTCGTAAATATCCCATGTAATAATATCCATAATTATTGATTAAAATTATTATTAATAAGTTTTACTAAAGATTACTATAATACTCAATAAACTCTTCCTGACTCACATTCAAACCAGCTTCTAAGAAATACTTTGCCAACAAAGTAGCATCTTTATTTACATCATTACTCTTTTTAAAATTAATAAGTCTCTTAACAGTAAACGACGACAAATGACCTTCTCCAACCTTAACAACGGCATCTTTCTTTCCCTTTACTACCTTATTTGTCTTCGGATTAAACACAACTTTACCATTAACATAAGAACCCTTATTATATTCAAAACCATACTTTCCTAATTCAGATACAATCAAATTATGGACAATATTATCTGCTTTAAAACAATTCCCTCCTACTTCATCAAACGAATGTACTCTTCCAAGATACTTCTTCACTTTCTGACGAGGGCCTTGAGGAGTACTAACACTCTCAACTAAATACGCATACGGTTTCCCATTAATCTTCTTAGTTCTAATAAATGCCATTTAACAAGAATTCTCAAATATATTTTCAACAGATAATTTAAATTGTACGTCTTTAATAACTTCGTGTGTTAGAGCTTTACTCTCTTGAAATTTCTTTAAAGTAATAATTTTCCTAGATAATACTTTACCCTTATCAACAGTTTCAATTTCTACAGGAATAACGGCCTGTCCAGGACAATATGTTGGACTTTCTAATAACGTCCATGCCAAAGCACCAGCATATGTGTAACTTCCACGTAAAGGTTTCTTATGTAATTCCTCTCCATCACTTGTTTTGAATGCTACAAAATTATAACTGCAAGAACACGCAGGATTATCCGTGGTTAAATCTTTTAATTCACCACATTTACTATTAATACATTTCTTACCAGCAGTACATTGGTCATGATTAGTACATACATTGGGATCTTCTACATTACCTTTTTGTGCAGCTAAATCTGCTTCAGCAGTATCACAAACGCCATTTGCGTTTTCATCTAAACAACAACCTTCATCGGATTCAATATGTGGTGGAGTACAAGTAACTTCATACACTAACTCATTTGTATCTTCTTTAACAGATTGACCAAGATTAATTGCTTGACCTTCTGTTGAACCACCAAAGACAACAAAACCAATAATAACCGCAACAAGAACAACTGCTCCAACTGCCCCCATCATCCGTTTTTGTGCTTTATTTATGTGATGTTGCACATGTTTTGGATGCATCATTTGACCTTGAGCAGCAGCTTCTTCAGGTGTTGGAGGAGCCACATTCCCTTTTTTACTTGCTTTATACTTCTTATAATTTGCTTTCATGGTTTTCTTATACGCCCATTCAGCATCTGTAGCACTCCAACCACTTTGCATTAATCCAGCTTTAACACTTGGAAATTTCGCACCTCTTTGAGTCATAGCAGTAATGTAACCAGCAGTATCTGGATCTAATTTTCTTCTTCCACCAGAAGAACTTCCTCCTTTTCTAAGAAGCCAGAACCCAATACCTCCGCCGGCAAGAACTACTAAAACTAAAAGCCACACTAATCCCTTTGTTGTTCCCACTGAACCTTCCAAATCTTCAACAGTTTCTTCCGTCTCACCTAACGTTTTTTGCAAACCGGCTAAACCGGTACTTACACTTTTAAGTTTGGTATCCGTATCTTGACCATCAGAATTTAATTGCTGTTGTAAGCTAATAACTTGTTTCTCAACACTCCGTAAATTATTTTTTATTAAACCAAGTTCAGTCTTAAGAGATGCAGTAGAAGTTTCTACTGCTGCTAATTTTGATTTCACAGAAGTTACATCCTTTCCTAGAGTGTCAACAGGATCAACTTTCTTAGTTGTAACATTTTTAGGAACATTTACAACTTTTGGAATAACTAACTCACATAGTCCTTTAGTTGTATTACACGTAAAATTTTTACCTGTTTCTACTCCCAACGCATCACAAGCTTTTTGGGAAGTACACTTTAAACCAGTGGGTTGAGCTACAGAAAATACTGCTAATGCTAGTAAAATTACTATTAAACCTATAATGAACTTCTTATTCATCCTCTTTTTGTACACCTTTTACTAGAGAACTATTCTTTTTCTCTTTATATAGTTTTTTATTTGGGCACTTAAGAAAAACCACTTGAACCAACTGTTTGTAAAATATTCTTTATTTCATTGATTACTTTTTGTTGACTATTTTTATCCGACATTCTAACAAATTTTAATAATAACTGGGTGAGTTCTTTTTCATCTAAACATTTTAGAACAAAACCATTAGTTATAAAGTAAAATCTAAAATTTTCATATTTTAACTCTTTTATGACAATTCCTTTAACAGAACCTAATGTTTTTCCTTTGTGAGGATTATCTTTAAGACCATACATTGCTCGGAAAATATCTTTAGATTTTTGTTTGAATTTTTTAAGAATCTCGTTTTTTAAATCTTCAAGAATGATTACTCTGGCCACTTTCTTTCTGCCTCTTTAATTGCATCTTCAATTGGCACATACCCTTCTGTAGACATTAAAAATTCTCGTAGTTGTTCTTTAATAGCTAACTCATACATTCGTTTCACTATATCTTCATAGGTATCTTCTTTAGTTCCAAATGTACTAATGAGCTCCTTTGTTTTTTGACTGATTTGTATTGTTGTGTTCATCTTATAGTGGCTATAGTGGCTATAGTTTATAAAACTTTTGCATAATTGTCTCTCTGTTATTTATAGGGAAGAATTGTTTATTATTTTTAGGGGTCATTTATTTAGAAAAATGGAGGATTTTTCACCGCTTTCTGTCGTAATCACTTAAAAGTGACGAAAGATTTATAAAGTGTGTCGCTTAGACTTGTAAATATAGGAGGAAATATTACAATGAACGACATAATGGGAAGAACATACAGGGAAGATAACCTGAGGGACCTTATAACCCAGATAGGAAGTGATAAGGACAAATATTCAGCTTCTAGTGGAGGAATCAACCAAGTGGATTTGAGATCCCAACCACAAGGAGAACCACGACCTGAAAGTAGAGTGATAAGTGTTTCTATTAATTACGATGGAGATACTTTACGAGACATTACTTTGAGAGAAAAGGAGCATCAACATTTGAACAATCCATATAAAACTGGAAGGGTTCACGGTGTTAGAAAAGATTCTGTAAATGGCAGACATTATCTTGAGACAGATAAACCAATTTCAAGTAGAGAAGTTGAATCTAGTGTTGGATTGGGAGTTTTAGAGAGAATTACAGCAGCATATCTTTCGCAAGGATTTGGAGAAATTTTTTGGGAAGTGACTGGCTTTGAAGATCCAGCATATAGAACCCATAGGATGAAAAATTTAGCTGATATGCTTGCAGCAAAAGTAGGAAAACCAAATCCTTCAAATTAATTTTTTAATTTTATTTTTATCAGTAAAGATAGTATGAGAATTCCTTAAATACTTGTTTCTCAGAGAATGAATTAATCTCGGATTTTGATGAATATACCCACCTTTTTAAAATTCGTTAGGCCTTTTTTTATAAAAAATTGCAGGTATTTCACAGGCTAAAAACGCACCTTTATTCTAAACATACGCCCGCCCCCATCAAAAATCAACAACCAGAACTAAGCATTTTTGGAGGAATGTTTACCTAATAACCTTTCTTTTTAAGAAAAAATGCGATTGCCTCCGCAAGACCAGAAAAAGATTTGCGAACTTGAATAGAAAAATCTTTTGGAGATTTAACTCCTTTTAAAAGAGTATTATTCTTAATATCTCTCTTAAATCTTTCTGATGGATTGGCATCCACAATAACATTTCCATTTTTAGTTTCCATCAAGCCAGACCAATGCAAGCCATAGTTTATACGACTCGTCATAAAGTTTGGTTCGCCAAATTTGATACTATGGTATTGATTTAGTGAACCTTTATCATTTCTCCAAGGGATAGTAACAACTACCTTACCAGAAGGACCTACAATCTTTTCCAAATATTCTCTGACGTAATACATTGTTTTTCCAGTATGAAATGTATCATCCATCAGCAAAACATTTTTACCAACTAACTCTTTTCTTTGTTTTTCAGAATATAAAACTACTTTTTTTTCTCGATCTTGTGTACCTCTAAACTTTCGTCCATAAGAGTAGGTGTCTGTAGTCATTGCATTTATAAAATACAACTTGATTTTTCTTGATAATTTTAGCTTTCGAAGAACAGTATAACATAAAACAGATATAATTCTTCCAGATCTATCAATACCGTATATCAAGTCTATATCCTCATTTTTAATGAGATTTAAAAAAATGATACTATATTTGAAGAATACCAATATGTCTCTCATACTCAGCTTTAAAGTAACCTCAGTAAAATAATAAATAGAGAATATCCCTGATTTTATTACTATGAGATGTATTTCTAGATTATCATTAAAAGATAATCCTTCATTTCTTAAATATTTAAAGAGAGAAGTTGGAAATTGCGTAAAGATATATCCTGCCCTTTTTATTAAATTAACATCATTCCCTAAGAAGCCATCTCTTGCCTCGATTGCTTTGTTTATAAATACAATGATGATTTTCCAATTATTTTCTGTGATTAGTTTCAACTCATAAAACCAATAAAGAAGACTCACAAATGACTGATAATAAATCATTTCTAAATTATTAAATATATTTTTTCCACGTATATCGGAGAAATGATTTATCAAAACTTGTGTTGCCGGATCATCTTCATTTATTCTCCAACCAATCCTTCGAAGATATCTATATGGTGAGCTTAGTTCTATTTTTTCTTTTAACTTTTGTGCTTTTTTCATACTTGCTTCAATTGCTCCAATCCACTTTTCCATCTCTCCAATATCTTCAGCTACTTGATTTACTAACTCTTGATATTTCTTTCCACCTTCTTCACCTTCATCTTTCAAATGTTCAAAGTCTTTATCTAAAACTCCAACGTGCCAGGAAGCGTATTTAGCTAATTGAGCTCTTTCAATCCCCATCTGTCGCATAACTTCACGTAAACCCAATATGAAATATTTAAGATCAGAATCGTAATTTGCTTGTTTAACAAGTTCTACTAATATTTTTGAAAGAGACTTTCCAACTTCTCCTTCAAATTTGAATGCCCTTCTTTCTGCTTTCCCAATGTAACGTAAAAAATGAGCTGCTTTACGCAGATTATGATTTTTTGAAGTAGATTTTAAGTGAGAAATTTCTTCTTTGAACTCCTCTAAGTAATTGTATTCTGCAGAAGCCCATTCTATAGCATGAACTAAATGATCATCTATCTTTTTCAAATCTTTTTTATTCATCAAAAGTTATTAAAGTTAGAATGTTTAAAAGAATTCCTATTTAGCGGATGAATAATAGTCCAAATAATGCTTGATCTAAATTTCATTGATTTTATTGTATACCTTTGTTTATAGAAAAACGGTGACTTATTGGATGCTAAAAACGGGGGTATTTCTATAAATAAAGGTGTCAGCAAGAACTGGCAATAAATAAACGCACAATTATTCGGAGGTATGTTTAAGAATTAAATATAGTTATATGTATAGAAAAGTATATTAATGAT
>CAZEAB010000004.1:0-82066 GCA_964510085.1 uncultured Methanosarcinales archaeon
ACAGGTATGTTAGCTTTTGCAATAGCGGCAGCAGCATGATCTTGTGTTGAGAAAATGTTACAACTTGCCCACCGAACATCTGCTCCTAACGCAACTAACGTTTCAATTAATACACCAGTTTGAATCGTCATGTGTAAAGAACCCATGATCTTAGCACCCCTTAGGGGTTTACTTTCAGCGTATTTCTCTCTTAAAACCATTAAACCAGGCATTTCCTTTTCAGCAATAACTAGTTCCTTCCTACCCCATTCTGCTAATGATATATCTTTAATTTTGTAATCAGTATTTTCTTGAGTTTCCATATTTTCTTGATCCATAATAATCACCTGGCATCTCGGTATCCATAATCTATATAAAGATTTGGGAACAATTACTCCTCAGATTTACTTCTTTACTATATCTCATAAAAGTAAAAGTACTTAAACCTAAAAGATTTTCTAAATTTCATGTTTGGTCACGGTCCTTTAACAGAAGCAGAATTACATGATGCAAAAGAAGCAGCAGAACGAGTTCAAGACTGGGAAGACCGTCGATTAGAACTTCTCAAAAGAGCACGTGAGCAAAGATTTGCATTAAAAAAACGTATGAACATGCAAAATATGGTTGCTGTTCACCTTACAGATACTTTTCCATCATCGGGAGTAATAAACACAACTGGTGACTATGTCTCAGAAAGAGATGGAATCAAAGTTAGACTTCCTCGGCATAGTATTCACTTCTCTTTAAATGGGCCTGTAGGAGCTCATATGATGGGAAGTTGGGATGGAAAGAAATATGCCATACTTATCCCTCTAAATAAAATTGCAAAACGAATTGTAACCCTTAACCCAGTTGACACATGGACTGTAGGAAAATTAAACTTACCTCGAGGATCTCTCATACTAGCACACCAAGAAGATTTGAAACGAAAAAATCCAGGTAATGCAAAAACTCTACCTGTTGAAGGAGATGTTCACCAAGCTGTCAGAGATAAAATAAAAGAAATGGGGTTACCTGTTGCAGGTATTGGGGGGTGGGGTTGGAGTTTTGAAGCAGAAAATCAAGAACTCGCATCACGATTAATAATGGGTGGTCTAAATCCACTTAATTCTTTTGAGGGTGGAGACTTTACCACATTTGCACAAAAACTTGGCTACGAAATAGGATATCATACAAACTCTTTTTTTTCAGATATTGAATCACTTTTTGTATCAGTTTCACTTACTCTTCCAAAATTTTATGATATGCCTTCATCTAAAGGAGGTAGTTCTCCTGAGAATATTGCTCAACAAATTAAACATGCGTCTTATCTATTGGGAAAATTAGAAGAATTTCAATCAAAACGTGAAAAGGGTGGATATACCCTCGCTGAGAAAACTGCTTTGGAAAAGATAAGGAAAACATTGGAACATTGCACAACAGAATTAAACTTATATCAACATAAAGTACAGAGAGTTGAAGAACAATTTGGAACAAAGATAGAAAAAGTTGAAGATCTAAGTGATACAGAAAAAGAATGGTTGATGCGTGAGTATTCGATAGTTCAAAAAATTAAAACTGCTGTAGGCAAACATGATGAAAAAGAAATTAAATCTTTAATGAGAAAGATTGGAAAAGTTGAACGTCGTGCGTACAAAAAATATGAAGAATTGAAAAAACGACTTGATGAATTGAGTAATGACCCTAATTTTCCAGTTGACATAGGAGATTTGTTCCAAGAGCTTGATGTATATGAAACATACCTTGCTAAATTCTTTTCAATAGGTTCAAATGCTATTCAGGAAGAAGTTGCTAAAGAAGATTGGGAAATCGTTGCAAAATATATTGAACACATTGAAACGTATCTCATTCGTGCTGAAGATATGTTGAAAGCAATGCATGAAGTTCTAGAATCAAGGCATAAGAAATTCAAAGAAGAATTTTAATTTCTCACAACGGGAGACAGAGTTGTCACTAGAGGGTTACAAAGACAGAAACATTTATAAATGGCGGTTCCCAATATAAATTTATGAACAAATTAACCTCAATAATCCTCAATTGTACTTTAGCATTAGCTGTCTCAGCACCGGCATATGCATCTACCCCAATATTTCAAACAGGTGATCTTATAACACAAACATCTAAATCTAGACAAAGTAGGTTCATACGAGCTGCAACAGGGAGCCCTTACACACATATTGGAATGATTGTAAATAAAGAAGGAAAACAACAAGTAATTGAAGCAGTTGAACCAGTAAAATATACTCCATTAAAAGAGTGGATTGGAAGAGGTGTAAATGGGAAATATGCAGTATTTAGACCAACTAAAAGTGTATCAGTAGATAAAGTAGTTTCTGAAGCAGAAAAACATTTGGGAAAACATTACGATTCAAAATTTCAACCATCTGATAAGAAGATGTATTGTTCGGAATTGATTTTTAAAGCATATAAAAGAGGAGCTTCGTTAGCATTAGGTGTTTGGCAATCAGCAGGAAAAATATTAGGTAAAAAGAAAGATAATCCAAAATTCAAAAAAGAAATTAAGAAAAGATGGGGAAAATTTCCAAGTAAAATGAAAATGATAACCCCGGTAGCAATGACTCAATCACCTAATGTAAACCCCATATATTCTAATTATTAACAAGTTTTTCTTCTTTTACAATCTTTATAATAAGCAACTTCTGAACCGGTTCCCCATTTTCCATTTACGCTAATTTTCTTACAAGTAGGAACAGTGGAGCATCTTGTGTTATAATCTTGTTGCCATTTTGTAATACTTGAACTTGAGACCTTGCCATATCCTTGTTGAGAAAATCTATCTTGAACACTTTGATCTAATTTTTTTTTATAGGCAGATGAAGAAGTACTTTGAAGAGGATCAAGTAACCCATTTTTAAGACCACCAAATATCAACTGACTAGGTGTCTCAATGACTGGGCCAATTCCAACAGTATCTGTAAACCGATTTAATGTGTCAACACTTTCTATTGCACTAGCAAACATTTTACCTGCTTCACCAGACTTTACTAATTTTTTAAAACTTGGATCTTTAATCCCTTTTCCAAATGATTTCACATATCCATTTAATTTACTAACATCTCCTCCTCTCATAGGAAGAAATACTGCTGAACTTTCTAAATCAACTCCTCCGGATTCAACTAAAGTACAAACATGTCCAGAACAAGTTCGATAATCTTCATAATCTTGGCCAGTTTTCCAGTTAACAAGTGCAGTTGGAGCAGCACCAGTAAAGAACCACCCAATTCTTCTTTTTCCATCTAATTTAGAACGTGCTATTATTTTTGAACCATCTGCCGAAGGCATTCCAAATATCCCCACTATTCTTTGGCTCTTTAGATGACTTTGTCCCCATGGTTTATCGGTCACACCTTCCCAAGCAGATTCGGTTGCTCGTAGTTTACCATCCTCATCAACATAAACAACCCCCATGTGCCCTGCTCCTGCGATTGTTGTTGCAGCTTTCCCACCAAATTTTTTAAGATCTTCAACAGAAGCTTTAGGAGCGACAGCTTTAGTGAATGCAGTTTGTTTTGTTGTTATAACATAAGCTTCTCCCACTCTCATTTCATAGGATTTACCTTGAATTACAACCCTAACGCTTGGTCTATTGTATCTTTGATAAGACTTTTCAGCAGTACTCAATACTTCCCCTTCTTTATCTCGTAAAGTTGTCTTCACAGGAACTCTAAAATTTTGAACTATTGGGTTTCCAATAGAACTAGCAATACCGTTTTTACTTGTGCACGTTTTTTTCCTAATTGTCATACATACGGAACCAGTTATGTCAACAGCCATATGGGAATTTGTATTACTTAATTCTACTTGGCCACCTTTCATTTCAATATCAATATTTCTTTTTCCCCCAATATAATAATCTCTAAGTTCTTGGTTAAAACTACCATCAACACTACATTTAGAACCAGATTGTGTACCAAAACATTTTCCTTGAGTCTTAAAGATATAATTTTTCATGTTTTTTACAGAATCAGAAAGAGATGTAGAGTATTCTCCTGTATCCTTTAAACCCATTGTTCTTTGAATAACTTTAACAGATTCTCCATCGTCTCCAACATTATAACCATCTTCTGGAATATGTAAAAATCCATCATAATCGCCTTCAAAAGCAGTTTCTTGTTTAATGAGTGCTAAAGGATTGAAACGGACACGAAATCCTTCACCGCTTGCAGTTACTTTATCAGCAAATCGAACATAATTTCCCTCTTCACTTGTCCACTTAGTACCAAATCGAAGTTCTGTTTCTTTCTTTGCTCTTACTTCCCATCCATTCATACGAAAACTAGTTCCTTTTAATACTTTAAGAGAATCATCCAAATCACCAAAATTTTTTACTGCGGCGTTTCCTCTAACTGCAACAGTAGGATTGTCCACCTCAGTAATTTCTGCACCATTTAGAATAATTGTTGGTGGTTTTGGTATGCCCTTTACAAGTGTTGGTGCAGCAAATGTTATCCCTCCAATTGACTTAAATTTTCCTTCTGCAATGAGATTTTTTTTACTCCCAATAAACCGAAGATTACTTGCTCCACTAATTTCATGTCCGCTAATACTGCCTTCTTTAATTGAAAATCCTTCTTTATTAGCTCGCAAATCTCCTGTAAAAGGTATAGAAAGCCCAGCTTTTTTAGAAACTACACTAATTTTTCCATCAACAATTTTAAGCGCATAATTTTTTCTAATATTCGGATTTCCAAACTCATTCAGGTTTACACTTTGATCTTGACCTTCTAAAACTCCATCCTCTGAAAGTCCTTCAACTCCTTCTTCTCCAGTAAACCCAACAAGATCAATATTACCTTGTCTCAGATATCTAATAAATGCTTTACGATTATTATTTATGTTGTCACTATCGTCTTGAAAATGTTCTCTTATTACAGCAAGATTATTAGGGTTATTTAATGGGGCCTGTAGTAAGAACTTTGATTGCTCAGCATCAGAAAGATCATCAAATGCATCATATGTCACAGCTTGATTACTATTTAATAAATCCTGCGCTGTTGGATCTTGAGCTAAAACAAGTGGAATAAGTACTAATAACATTATAACCCATTTCTTCATGTTACACTCATAGTGATTACTTCTTCAGCAAAATCACCCCCCTCAGTTTCAATCCTAAAAACAACTAAATACTCTCCTTTTTCAGAAACACTGCCGGTAACTTTTCCATTTGAATCAATATTCAGAAATTCATTATCCTCTGAAAAAGTGCCTTGTTGACTTGAATTAATTATGAAATCAATCTGTTCACCAACCTTTACAGAAAAGTCTGAAACAGTAAGATCTAACAAATTAAAGTCATTTGAAATTAAATTGTGAGCAAAATAAAAACTCTCTTCGTCATTATACAACCTATAATAATACGTTGCAGTACCCTCTTTAAAAACTTCATCATAATCAAGAGATATTCCTTCCTCTACAAGTTTAATAATACAAGTTTCACAATGCTCTTCAACATTTTCCATTTGAAGACTTGTAATCTTGTCAGCACTAGAATGAAATTTCAAAAGATCTGTAGAGACTTGACTCTCTAAAACATCTAAATATTTTGTATTTTCTAATTGTGATAATTTTATTTTTGACACAATTTTAACATCAACATTATCTTTTGATAGTCTGACTTCAGATTTAATAGTACTAAATGAAATATCGATAGACGTATCAGTTTGATTAAGACATACTGGGAATGTTTCTTCAACACCCCGAGATATTTCTCTTTCTATTCCTTTTAGATTAACAATTTGATTATTAGAATTTTTAATATAATAAGGATATAATAATTGATTCATAGTAATTATTTCTTCATTAATATCCCAATATCCTCCTCTTAACGTAACAATAGAGAGTACATCTTCTACAGTTCCATCTAAACAAGATTGTATTGAGGCAACCATAGAAGTTGAATCAAAAAAATTCTCTTCAGGCAAACTAAGAATAAAGAATATGGTTCCTGCAACAAGTAGTAACACAACACCAATTATTATAAACATCGTCACTTGTCCTTTTTTCATATACTCTCGGTAACCTCTAGACTTTTATAAGCTTTCTCACAAAACATATAAATACCATATACACTCCACACAAACATGCCAAAGCCAGGAGACACAGTTAAAGTAACTACGGACAAACAATCAGAAGAAGGAGTTCTTATACCAAGTCCAAAGAAAGAGGTACTTATAATCAAATTACCTAACGGATATAACGTAGGATTCAAAAAAGAGGAAATCAAAGAACTTACAATCATAAAAGAACATCTTCCTACAGTAATAAAAAGAGAACCAATAACAAAGAAAAAAGATCTCCCAACAATAGCAATTCTACATACTGGGGGAACTATTGCATCTAAAGTAGATTACGCAACAGGGGGAGTTTCAGCAAAATTTACAGCATCCGATTTAATTGAAATGTTCCCTGAATTACAAGAAATAGCTAACATTGAAACACACTTAGTTGCAAATATGATGTCGGAAGATATGGGTTTTGTAGATCATCAAAAAATAGCTGAAGCAATTAAAGAGTATTCCAATAAAGTAGATGGAATTATCATCGGACATGGAACAGACACCTTAGGAATTACTTCTGCTTCATTAGCATTTATGTTTGAAGAATTACCAATTCCAGTAATCTTAGTTGGTTCACAACGTTCTTCAGACAGAGGAAGTACAGACGCAGTTCAAAACTTAATCTGTGCAGCTGAATTTATCAAACAAACAGATTTTGTGGGAGTAGCAATATGCATGCATGAAACAAGTAATGACGCAAGATGTTCTATTCTTTCACCAACAAAAACAAGAAAAATGCACACGAGCAGAAGAGATGCATTCAAAGTTATTAACGATGAACCTATAGCGTTTGTAGATTATAGTACAAGGAAGATACATTTTTCTGATAAAGAATACCAAAAACAAGGAAACTGTATTCTCAAAAAGAAAATGGAATCAAACGTTGGATTACTCAAATCATATCCCAGTATGGGGACAGAACTATTCAAATTTTTTACATCAACATACAAGGGATTTGTCATAGAAGGAACAGGATTAGGACATGCACCAACAAATTTTGGAGACAACGAAAAAAATTACGAATTACTCAAAAAATATATTGCAGAAGGTGGAATCGTTGCAATAACCTCTCAGTGTTTATTTGGAGCAGTTAATGCAAATGTATATACAAATTTACGAAGATTAGCAGAAATTGGATGTATATTTTGTCATGACATGTTACCAGAAACAGCATATGTTAAATTGGCATGGTTACTTGGAAACTATTCTATTGACGAAACTAAAAAATTATTATCTGAAAATTTACGCGGAGAGATTAATTCTTCCATTGAATATAAAGAAGACTTTTTAAACGAGTAAATAATTCTACCAAGTATGAGGCGGATAGATCCAGTAAATGTAATTTTACTTATTTTAATGATACTTATGATTATTTTTATTATTAAAACAGAATATTTAGGTGGATAAATGAAAAAAGATAAAATAATTGACATAGTGCTTGTTATATTTGGGTTGTTTCTTATTTATCAATTTCTTCGGATAATATTTGGAGGAAGTTGGCAAGTAGATACATTTTTTGGTGGTGTTTTATTACTTATCATTAGTATAGTATGGAGAAATTCAGTAAAATTAGAGGGACATTTTGTATATCATAAAGCAATAGATAAAAAATGAAAAAAATAATCATAATCATAGCAACTATATTCTTACTATCTTGTACTTCTGTTCCTACTGAAAAACAATGTGAAACGGCAGACGATTGTGTTAAAGCAACATGCTGTCATGCAGTTGATGCAGTAAACAAAGACTACGGACCAGATTGCACAGGACAAATGTGCACATTAGATTGTCAAGAAGGAACATTAGATTGTGGCCAAGGAAAAATTGAATGCATACAAAATACGTGCACGGCGGTGATAGCATGAAACGATTCCGAGGAGTAGTAAGAGATTTTGTATTTGGAATGGAAGATGGATTAGTCTCAAACCTAGGCCTAGTTCTCGGAGTTTTCTTTGGAGGAGCACCACAATTTGCAATAGTGTTAGCAGGATTATCAAGCATGTTCGCAGGTGCGTTTTCAATGTCAGCAGGTTCTTATCTAAGTGCTAAAGCTCAAAGAGAAGTGTATGAACACGAAATAGTTTCTACCATGAAGAAACTAAAGAAAAATCCAAAGACCTGCATGAATCAAATGAAAAAAATGCTTGAACAAGAGGGATTAAATCATTCCGTTGTAAAATCGCTATTCACACACACAAAAAGTAAACATCCAGATTTTGTATGTAATTTTGTCGTACAAAGAAAAGTAGGCATTTCAAAACAAAAATTTGATCACCCACTCAAAAATGCATTAACAATGTTCCTCTCATTCTTAGGAGGTTCAATCTTTCCAATACTTCCATTTATACTTGCTTCTGGAAACAAAGCAGCAATAACCTCATTTATTCTAACAGTAATCGCTCTTTTCCTAGTTGGCTGGGTAAAAACAATTTTTACAAAACGTAACTGGCTTAAATCTGGATTTGAAATTGCAGTTGTAGGAATAGGAGCAGGAATAATTGGATATGTAATTGGCTGGTTAGTTAGTTTAGTAGCGTAATTATTTTAAAGAATGTTCCATTTACTCCATTAATGTTAGACTCATACATTATAGATGAAATCATAAAGAAAAAGAAGCAGGGAAATCAAGTCCCAGCATATGTTCCAAATCTCCCTGCAAATGACATCTATAGACGTACTCCTGAACCTTCTCGCATAGAAATAGATAATGGGGAAGAAATTGAAGATTCAAATTGTCCAGATGTATGGGATAATACGTTAGTTGACAGATTACGATGAAAGATTTACCAAAAGAATTCTTTGAACGAAATGCAGTAGTCGTAGCAAGAGATCTTCTTGGAAAAGTTATTGAAGTAAATGGAATGCAAGGACGTATCGTAGAAACAGAAGCATATTGTAGCGATAAAGCATCCCATGCACATACAAAAACAGAGAGAAGTGCATTAATGTTTGACACACACGGGCATGTGTATGTCTATTTAGTCTATGGCATGCACCATTGCATAAACATAACTACCGATTCTGTAAATCCTGGTGCTGTACTTATCAGAGCAGTAGAACCATTAACTAACATCCCCGTTATGAAAATATGGAGACAGACAAATATTACCACAAATCTATGTAACGGACCTGGCAAATTATGTCAATCATTTAACGTAACGATGGATTTGAATGGAATACCTTTAGGAAAAGATGTTCGCGTATTAGATGACGGATTTCTCATGACAAAAGTAATTCAAACAACTCGAGTGGGGATAAAAGAAGACGTAGAATTACCTTGGCGGTTCTATCTAGCTGGCAATATGTATGTAAGTAGAAGGTAATGCCCAGAATAGAATGATTTTGTGTAATGGGGGCCCTGACTTGTCGAGGTGGGTACTTCGTAGAAGTACGATACCACCGTGCCCCAATATACAAATTAATGTTTATTCTGGATGAAGATAAATGGAGATAATTATTTAAACTAGCTCTTCAAATTTTTAATTATGCGGGGGTGAGAGAGTGGTCAATTGTGAATCAGTGATGAACAATTTGTTCAGAAATCTCTGATTTCAGACAAAATCTGCCAGGTTGAGGGCCTGGTGCCTTAGTGGCTACGCGTGTTCGAACCACGTCCCTCGCACTTTTTTAAAGAAGTAGAAAACGAGGAGTTTATTTTGTATTCACTTACGGAAAGTTTTTATATCTCAATGGGTATGGTTTCTTATGGCTCTTTCAAGAGAATCAGTTTATCGCCAATGTTTGGAATTAGGTCTTCATCTTTCACATAGTTACGAGAATCTTGATGTC
Organism: uncultured Methanosarcinales archaeon; assembly: GCA_964510085.1. GTDB lineage: Archaea > Nanobdellota > Nanobdellia > Woesearchaeales > GW2011-AR9 > CAZEAB01. Next base: position 9,846 of record CAZEAB010000004.1, read on the forward strand.
TTTACCACTCTTAATCCAAATAAAGCACTTGGACATCTTGATTTAGTATATGACAGATTAAGTAGTGGAGTATTATTAACAGCACAAGAACCATTATCAACATCATACATTGAAGATACAAGCCCAAAAGCAGCATATCTACGTCTTATAAATAATGATTTACATAGTTTTCCAGAAGGGGAAGTCGAATTATACATGGCACGTAATGATTCTCCAAAAATTGTTTTTGTGGGAGGTGGATTAGATAGACTACTTGATAGGCTTTTACCAGAATTAATGAAAGAAAGTCCAGCTTAAATCCTTCGCACTATTCTTTAGAATAAAAAAATAAAAAAATTAAGCAGCGTGCTTATTCAACTCAATCTGTGCCAAAATCTGTGCAACAGGTGAAAGTAATAACCATAACACAAACATGCCAATTGCACTAAAACCACTTAATTCCTCAAGAGCCTTACTATACTTCCAATAGTATAGTATTGCAACAACATATCCGACTAGTGGTATTAACATTAACCAAATCCACCATGGTTTTGGTGCCGATTGTGTTGTACGTTGTAATTCTCGTGTTGTTGATACTAGCCAATAAATCCCATAAATTCCTAATGTAATTAAAGTAAACAAAAACACTAAGAAAGGATTTCTTTTTTTGATGCCACCTGTAGCTTCATGCACAATTTCAGTTTGTGGTTCAGCTGGAGCAGCTTCAGTTTCCGGAGCTTGTTCGTCTGCCATACTTATAGAAAAACATTAATCTTTATATTATTTTGCAATTTCCAAAAGTATATAAACAAGAAGAAAATGATTTAATGTATGGCATGGGAAGTTACACAAGAAGAGAAAACACTTCCTAAACTTAAGAACCCTTTATTTATTGAAGGATTACCAGGAATTGGAAATGTAGGGAAAATAGCAGTTGATTTCTTGATAGAAGAATTACAAGCGAAGAAACTCTATTCGTTTTTCTCTTATAAATTTCCTCATTCCGTATTTGTTAACGAAAAAAACCTTGTGGAAATGCCAAAAATAGAAATCTATTACAAATCATTTGGTCCACGAAGTAAAAAAAGAGATTTATTATTATTAACAGGAGATATTCAACCAATTGATGAAGAAAGTTGTTTCACATTCTGTGAAGAAATAATCAACATAGTCAAAAAATTTGGATGTTCTGAAATAATAACAACAGGCGGAATAGGATTACAATCAGTTCCACAAGAATCACGTGTATTTGCAACATCCAACAGCAATAAATTGCTCAAAGAATATACAACAAAAAAACTAGGTGTAGAAAAAAACATATTTGGAATAGTGGGACCAATTATCGGCGTTTCTGGACTATTATTAGGACTAGGAAAAAAACGAAATGTTAAGGGGGTTGCACTTCTTGCAGAAACATACGGTCATCCAATGTATCTTGGAATAAAAGGAGCAAAAGAATTACTAAAATTATTTGAAACAAAATTTAAATTTGGTATAAACTTAAAGAAAATGAGTAAAGAAATAATTGAAGTAGAAAAAGAGTTAATGAAGAAAACCAAAGAATGGGCAGCTGAAATGGGATCCGCTCGAGCAGGCGCCAAATTAAAAGAACAAGATGTAAGGTATATTGGGTAATTGCCCGTTAACTGCACTCATGTCCCCCATAACTTCTACCAAAACACAAAAAATTCTACAAAAAACACTATTTTTACACACGACAACTCAACACAAGCTTTATAAATCAATTTACTATACTAAATGGTATGCAGAAAAAGAGGTACAGTAGAGTCCTAGATAGACCTATTTTTAATAAGAGGGGTCAAGTAACTCTATTTATTATCCTTGGAATAGTTCTGCTTATAATTCTCGTTCTCATCATACTTCTGCAGCGTGAAATAGTAACCATAACTCCAGGAAAAATAATTCCTGAAGCAAAAGATAAAATTGAAAACCAAATAACTCTTTGTGTACAAGAAGTTGGGGAGGAAGCATTATTCAAAATTGGTCTTCAAGGGGGTTATCTTGAATTCTCAGATCAACAGCTCCGTGATGGAAATTATGTATTACAAACACCTGTAACACCAACACCTTACTGGGCATATGGAAATACAATAGATATCCCCACATTACAATCAATCAAACAATCTGTTGATACATATATTGAAAACAACATAGAATCGTGCGTCTTTCCAGCAGGATTACAAGATGAAGAATTTTCATACATCTCACAGGGAACTGTAACATCGGATACAGAATTTACCAATTCTAACGTATTGTATAACGTAGATTGGGAGATTGATGTACAAACAAAAGACGGTGAATTAGTGACAAAATTACTTCGTCATGAAACCAAATCAGATATTAAATTTAAAGATTTATATGAAACTGCAACAAGAATAATTGAACAGGAAGTAAATGCACTTAAGTTTGAAGACATTACACAAGATCTTATTGCACTAGAACATCCAGATGTACCAGTAATGGGAATGGAAATAAGTTGTGCAGAAAAGAAATGGGCCCTCCCAACTGTACAAGAGACTCTCAAAGAATTAATCACCACAAACATTCCTCAAATCAAGGTTTCGGGAACAGAAATAATAGACTTTCCAAAAGAGTTTCCATATTACCAGAATCATTACATCTGGGATGTTGGCGAAGATTTTAGTAAGAAAGACGTTTCAGTAACATTCCGTTATCAAGAAAACTTTCCATTTTCATTTCAAGTAACTCCGCATGATGGTTCTTTCTTACGAAGTGGAACACAAGGTGGTTCAGACATCTTATCGGCATTATGTGTGCAAATGTGGAAATTTACATATGATGTTTCATATCCTGTATTAATGAAAATAAAAGATGATAACTCAGGATTTGTATTTAACACAGCATTTACAGTACATTTATTACGAAACAATCCAAGTAGGGAAAGTTTTGTTCAAGCATTAAACCCTGATTTAGTTTCAACCATTCCTGGAGACGACTTTTGCTCTAACAGACGTATTCCAATGACTATTCTAACATCTTCAGTAGTAGATAGTCCAGAAACAGGAGTTTCATTCTCTGAACCAGTTGAAGGAGTTAATGTTTCATTCACCTGTATCAAACACAAATGTGACATGGGTTCAACAGTACTTGACTTTGATAATAGAGGATACCAAGCAGGTTTTACTCGAAACTTCCCATTCTGTGTTGGTGGTATTTTACGAGCAACAAAAGAGGGTTATAAAGAATCTTGGCAACGTGTGTTAACTGAAAATTCAAAACAAGTTGAAATAGAATTAACTCCATTACATCTCATTCCTGTGCAGAACGTAAAGATAGTTTCTCATGATGAAAAAGAAAATGGAGTTGGACCAGCAACAACTCTTACAGAAGATGAAACTGCAATAGTAACTATAAAATCTCTCAAAAAGGATGAGAAAAACAAACCATTCCACGAATCAACAATAGTCACTTCAGCTTCAGGTTTAGATGTAGAAGGATTTAGTAACTTAGAATTATTAGCAGGAGCAGATTTCACATATGACTTTGATGTAACCGTGTTCAAGAATGATTTGTTTATAGCAGGATACAAGGGAAACTGGACTGTCCAATGGGATGAATTGCAACCAAATTCACAGATTACAATACATACAATAGGTAAGGATATGACTCCAGAAGAATCATTTGGATTCATTTCACAATTACATTCAAAATCACTACTGGTGCCATCACCAGAAATAAAATGAGTAACATAAGAAAAATATCTGTACTTCTTGTTATCTTACTATTTGTTAATCTACCTCTTGTAAGTGCGTTACAATTCTCTGGAGTAGATGCAAAAGTAACCGAAAACTCTGCAGTAATTTCGTGGCAAACTGATGAACCTGCAGATAGTTTCGTACGATATGGAACAGATAAAACACAGATGACCCCAATAGGAGATTCTGCTGAAGTTACCAGCCATTCACTTTCGATTACTGGCTTGCAACCTGAAACAACATATGTCTATGAAGTTGAAAGTAATAACGAGATTGACAACAACAATGGCTCTCTTTATTCATTCACAACTCCTACGCCAGATACAACACCTCCAACACTTGATGTGAATATCTCCACAAAAATAAAAGGAACAACTTTAGAAGCAACAGGAACAACAGAAGCAGGAATAGAAGTAATTGTGTTACTCGGAACTGTTGAAGTAAAGAGAATAACAACAGATGAAACAGGAACATTTTCAGTAAAATTTACAATAGCACCAGACGTATTAAACCCAGTTACATTTATTGCTAAAGATCCTTCCGGGAACACGGTTTCAAAATCATACAGTGTTTTATCAGATACAACAAGACCAAAAATAACATTACAGAAACTTCCTGACATTATTGGAGATAAACAATTCTCATTAAATGGTACAATCTCAGAAAACAGTTCAATTGAAGTGTTATTAAACAATAAAAGTATTCATTCCTCTATTGGAACATCTTTTGAAGCAAAATTAAACGTTAATGAAGGAACAAACAATCTTGTTGTAACAGCAACAGATTCAGCTGGTTGGGTTACGTCTCTTACAAAAAAACTTAATTCAGACACAGAAGCACCAACAGTAAAGTTTGATGTGTCTAAAGGAACAGAATATTATGAATTTCAAGCAGAATCTTCAATTACCGGAACTACAGAACCAGGAGCGACTGTATATCTCTATGTCTTTGTACCACAAACGCAGGAAACACGATTACGGTTTGATAGAGCTCTTCAAAAAGTCACAGCAAATTCAGAAGGAAAGTTTATATTTGAAGAAGTAGATTTCTCTGGATTAGGAACGTCAACAATAGACACATTATCACCAACACATCTTCCTCCTGGCTTAGAGGGAATAATTCTTCCAAAGTTAGATAGAATTCAGCAAGCTCAACGAGTAAATTATAGAGTATATGTACTAGCGGAAGATAAATCCGGTAAAGTTGGCCATGCAACTAAAACAGTATATGTAAACAGTTGTTCTTCTGGAGATTATGCATTTGATGTATTCGTTCCTCCACAATTTCCTGTACAACCATTAAAATTAAACCCGCTTCTTATGAAAGAAGGAAGAGAATCAATGTCTGTAGTGTATAACTTAACCTACAGAGGAGCAGCTCTACCAACAATAAACACTAATACTGGCGATACTGAAAACCCATACAGGATCTCAAATGTTAAATTTGAAAAAGCATGTACGAAAGCGAATGCCGATAAAGACGATTTTAATATTGGATGTAAATTAGCCCCTCGATTACTTAATGGAAAGTCAATAAAATCAGATAAGACAATGTGGTTCTTAGAAACACCATTACTTCGCACGGAAGATTTCTCAGAGATTACAGATGATGTTCTCACAGAATTTACAAAACGGCAACTTAAAATCCCGTTAAAGATAGTAGTTAATTATCAAGAACGAAATGTAGATGGAAGTTGGCAAGCAAAAACTCAAGTTGAATGTAGAGAAATAGGAAGTTTTGTTGATATCCCTATAGACTCTTCTTTATTAGTTCCAGATTCCCTTGCAGAATACACTGTAAGTGCAACAAATGAAACGTTACATCAAATAAATCGTGTAAAGAAAATTTTAGATCCGCTTGTTAAATGGACTGGCGTAAGTTGTTATGGTTCTTGGTTGACGAAAGGGGTCTTAAAAATTAACAGAGTTGTCGCTTCGTGGTATGAATCGTTCACACAAAAAGGAAGCAAAGACAAACCCGCATGTCCAACGCCAAGTAAACAACGAGAGATGTATCTTAAATCTACATTAGATGACTGGAAGAAATTGCAATCAAAACATCCAAATGCTGCAGCAAGTATCCCAATAGATTTCAATAATGCTGAAGAACTTAAAAAGAAAACATTAGATGAAGCGTGTCCTTCAACAGCAGCTGCATGGGAACGAGAGGCATTCTTTGACAAATTATACAAAACAACCTGTGACAGATTCTTCTGTAGAAGTTCTCCATCAAGATGGACTGAAACAGAAACCGAAGAAGATGTAAAGAAAGTTGTATTAGATCAACAACAATGTGCTGCGTCAAGTAATTGTATCACCATGACTCCAGTAGAGAATTGTCAGAATGAATTGAAAAAGAATCCTGCTGCGGGTGAAATTGTCCGAGTTCGTCAAGAGAAGGGATCATTTACCTGTTGGAGAGACAGAGAAGGAACATTATATTATCATTGTACTGAAAATGATGCAGATGTAGAGTGTAAGAAACGTGCAGAATCACTTGAAGAGAAAGGTGTATGGATTTTAAAACCAGTATTATCTATTGGCAAGAGTAAACCAAAAATACTTGCACTTAAAGGAGAGTTAAATAACGTTGCATGCGTTGCTCAAGATAGAAAATGTAGTTCTGTATGTAAACGTAAGCAGGGATATGTTTCATCTAAATCTGGGTTCAAACAATCGGGAACAAAATATGTCGCTGGCGGTTCTTGTTACAAAGAAAATGCACAAGGGAAATTAGAAGGTGTCAATGGAGTAAAAACCCACGCAAGTGCATTTACAGCAGGATATACACAAGATTGTTTCATTGCAGAAGATACGGGAGATAAATACCAATGTGTGTGTGAACAGGATCAAGACATATTGAAAAAACAATCAAAAAAGGGTAGCAGAGAAGCACTACGAATGGAAAAAGATGTAGCAGAACCGTGGATGTATAGACAAGAAAAAGTATACAAGGAAAGTAACGGCGATAAAGGAACGTATTACCCTGAATGGAGATATTATGGTGGAAGAGATTTCACAGCAGCATTCGGACTAAATCATGTAGCAGATCTTGTTGGAGAAAAAACAAACGCAAGAATAAACCCACGAGATTATGTTGGTGCATGGCAAACAATGTGTCTTCCACGAATTAACAACCAACTTACTGTAGCGCAAAGTGTGTTAACACAATTTCAAAACTGCGTAATACAAGCACAGAATTCAGAATTTCAAGATGCAGGTATATGTAAAACATTCTTTGCAACAAACGTCTGTGGATGGTTATACAAGGGTATTTCCGCATTTACAAACCAATGTTCTCCATTTACATTTGATGACGTTGAAGGATTTGAAGAATTAGGTGACGGAGGAATTTCTGCATTTTCAAGAGCATTTAAGCAGGGAGTTCCTGAAGCACTAACAAGTAGCGTGAATGAATTAAAAGATGATTATGGAGCTCATGCACAAGAACAATTTAAAGTAGGAACACAAGGAGTTGCACAATCAATGTGTCTCTTCGCATTTGGTTACGATTTCCCAACAGATTTTGATTTCATTACAGATGCAGCATATTCAACTCCAATGAAAACATCTGTGTCACCATTAATTGCAAACAGAGAATTTACTTCATTTGATCCAATAAGAGGGGTTCCAGAATTTACATATAATCTAGGAACTCTTGTAATACCAGGATGTCCTTTACGAGGATATAAAAGCTCTTTTGTCTGTATAGGAACAAACGATTTAGGAAAACCAGGTATAGATCAAAGCTGTAGTGGACAGGGATGTGATTGTTTACAAGCATCAAATCAGAACTCTCCATTTGAAGCAGAGAAAACAAAAGTTATTCCAAGTGGAACAAAGAATGGAGTATTCCCACAATTTCAAGCAATTGATATTCCATATAAGAACCCGTTACAAGTTGAAAGCAATTTCAGATATGACCACGTTAAATTAGAACTATACCTCGAATCTGGTGTTGACCCTAAAGAATGTTTTGATGAATCTGTTGCAACAAATGTCGGTGGAGAGATATACTTCCCACTTTCGCATGTGGAAGGAAGAGAATTCGCACAATGTCAAGTACATGGGTCAACAGGGAGATATATCTGTCCTGCATTAAGTCAAATCTTCCAGCAAGGTGGCGCGTTCTTAGAACATCCATTTGTACAATGTTATGATAAGAGGGAAGATGAATTTGTAGATTGTCAACAACCAAATGTAATCCTTGTTGATGAAGAAATAGTTGTGAAACCATATCTCTCAGCAATACAATCAGATTCTTGTTTAGTAATATCAGATAATAAAGGAAATGTAAAACATAACATCCTACTCCCTCAAAGTCCTGTACCAATCGCTCCTAGAATTAGTTTAGGAAAAGCAACCGCAAACTTACTTACTGGAGGACAAGTAGGAACTATAAGGAAAGTAGATTCACAAAGCGTGAGTGGCTGTGGAGGAAATGGAGGCCAAATAAATCAAATTGGATTCTCACAAACTTCAACAAAATCAAGAACGATGCCATTTGAATTTACAAGAATAAGTGGCAAATACCAATTACAAGTTCCTCATGGTATTACAGTAATACCAGGAACAGATAGTTTTGATATTAATACTAACAGATATTTAACAAAGAAAGGTGAGATTACACTGTCTACGTCAGATGTTAACAAAGCAACATTTAGTGTTGATGGATATAGATTTAATCAAGTTCTTGGAACACCTTCACAATCTCATGGGAAATGTGTTTATAGGACAGTTCCTTCTTATGGGGGGAAGATAAGTAAGGTTGGTGTTGGCTCAACCAGAATAAAGATTGAATTGAAACAACCAGGACCAGGAAATAGTTGTTGGAAATCAACAAAACTTGTTGATAAAAATCCTCTTGGAAAGAACGTACATTCACAATCAATCAGGATTCAATCAGCGAAAATGGAATCTCAATCGGTAATAACATTACATCAAGATTTCATGAATGGCAATTATCATCTCGTTGCATCAAAAGCACAAGATATTATTAAACAAGAAGAAAGTACAATGGAAGATGCACTTGCATTATATTATTGGAGTGCAAGTTTAGTGATGCAAGGTATTGGAAATCATAACTCAGAAATTGTAAGTTTATTGAAGATATTCTTTAAACGAGAATTACAGGGGAAGAAATTATCAAATTATCCTCAAGGAGTTGTTGGTTTTGATGAGTATAAGAAAATTAGAACATATCTTTGTTTAGTAGATCAACAAGTCGGTTCACAGAATCAAAATCTATGTAAAGGCGTTGTGAGTTCTGGAACCCTATGTGCAAGTTCAACTGGATTAAAACCAGGATTCAAAAAACCAACAGGATGGAATTCATATGCATGTAAAGATTCAAAAGCGAAGGGATGTTTAGCATATACGCAATATGTTCCAAAAGGTGTAACAGGGAGGGGTTGTCCAAGTAGTCAACTATGTTGTCCAACATGAAACAAGCAAGTGTAATGGTAAAATTAGTAGTATTCTTGATTGTTATAGTGGTAACAAGTTCAATTGTGTTGTTATTAGTTCGCACAGGAGTAGTAGATCCAACGGGAGAACAACAAGATGTATTAAATGTTGATTTTATTCCTATTGCAACTGGTTCGTTGAGTATTCGTAGCGTTTCATTATGTGGTTCACTAATTGAGTTTGAATGTCTTGAAACAGAAGAGTTTTCAGTTGGACAAAAGGTTAATGTGTTGTTCTTAGTTGAGACAGATGTAGATGCTGGCAGAGTGTTGTTAATTAGAAGTTATACGGTTAAAGATTCAGCTGGAAATGTTGTATTTGCATCTTCAGGAAATAATAATGTAGTCTTTGAAGAAACAAGTGAAAAATCAGTAGAATTAATTGGCTTTTCAGATTCATTTACTCCAGGCGGAGTTGGTGAGTTTGTATTGGAAGCTATTGTTGAAAATCCAATCTTGGGAAAGAAAGTATCTGCAAGTAAGAGGTTTGTGATAGGATGAAATGGGCTGTGTTAGTGGTGATGTTAGTTCTTGCTAGTTCTATGGTTCTTGCTGAATCTTTTGGTGGTCCTGGTGGAACAGAGTTTGTATTGGATTGTGGTGAAGGTTACTTAATTAATGGAATTGGTGGAAAAGAAGGAGCGTTAATAGATCAGTTATTTGTCAATTGTATTAATCCGTTTAAAGATGAAGGTCAACGGAGAAGTATAAAAGAAGCAGGAGGAAAAGGTGGAGAAGATTTTGCATTTTTTTGTCATGAAAGGAAATATGTTTCAAAAATCAATATGCACAAAGCAGGAGATTTTATTTCAGGATTACAAGCAGTATGTACTGATGGAACAAAATCAAAAATATTTGGAACGGAACAAAAAGGATTTGATTCTTTATTTTGTGATGCAAAGAATCCAGCTTTATCAACAATAGCTGGGAAAGCAGGAAATTTTTTAGATTCAATTAGTTTTGATAGATCTGTATGCCATATAATCCCAACAGCAGAAGATATTCTCAATGCGAAAATACCTCAAGAAGTAAGAAATGCCGAAGCTCCAATTGGGTTACCAGAAATTGGAACAGAAACTCCTACAGAAGAAAATGGTGTGTTTACATGGAATAAAGAAGGAGTAGAGATTGTATATGATGGAAATAATATTGTATGGAAGAATTCTCTTGGAGAATGGGTTCTTGACATTAATTCTAAATCTAAAAGCTTTCAATCGACAACTCAATCAGTTAACTATTGGTCATTAGACAAAGTAATTAATAGTGTTAACGTACCTTCCGGATTTCCAACACCGGATAGGAATGCAGATTGGAATATAGAGAAAGAAAGAAAACATATAAAAATTAATGTTGATGAATGGGAAGTAACGTATTTTGTAGATGGAAGCAAGCAATGGAGGCGTGCAGATATAGCATACTCTGTATGGGCCGAGAGTAGCATTGGAAAATTCTTCCTTGGAAAACGTGAAGATTGGGGAGCATTAAAAGATACAGAAACAGGACCACCATTAGGTGTGCCAGGTTATTCAGGAAATCCAGCAAGTTCTATCTCCATATTTGATGGAGTATATGATTATTGGGATGTAAATGAATGGAGAATCTTTAAGAAACAAAACGAGAATGAATTTATATGGCAACGTGGTGGAAGGTGGTATTATTATGATAATGGAAAACAAGTAAGCCAACCATATGCATCAGAATGGCCTTCTCCACATAGTTTCTCTCCTACATTTGAAACAAGTGGAAGTTCTTGGGTATTAAGTAATAATGCTGCTAAGAAAATACAAGACCCATCACTTCAATGTGTTGGTAAATCTATTGGAATAACTGGAGCGTCAAATACCGTTGGTTCTCAAAGTTGGGCAAATAAACATTTACAAAAATTATGCGGTTCGAAATCAAAAATAAAAGTAAAAGCTACAGGTGGTTGGGGTCCTACAAAACAAAAAGCATTCTTAACAAAAGATTTTCTTACACATAATAACGCCCCTTTAGATATTTTGGTAATTAATCCTTCCGGAAATTCTATTACTGGAGGCTCATGTAAAGATATGTACAAAGATCTAGATACAATGATTAACACCGCATTTGAAAATAATGTGAAGAAAGTTGCTGTAATGACTATTAGCCCTCGTTCAAACTGGCAGAAGAATTGTGTTGTAAAATATAATAACGGTTTACAAAAATTTATCACAGAGAATATTCAATCTTCACGAGCAGCAAAAGTACAGGTAATACATATTGAAAATGCGCTTATAACTCCAGATAAACCAACCCATTGTGCATATTGTAACAAAGGGAATCAACGACATTGGAATTCAGAAGGACATTCACGAGTTGCAGCAGCAGTATATCAAAACTTATTTGCTGCGCCAGGAGATTATACCCCAGAACAGATTACCAATTTACGTCGACAATTCGGATTAACATACTCACAGAAGGATGGTGCTGCTGTTTCAACACCATCTCCACCTATTTTTGACCAGAATTGTTTAGATTTGAATACATGTAAAGAAATTGATGAAGCATGGGGAAAATTATCTAAAGGACTTGGTGTAGGTGGAAAACCAGCTGAAAATGTATGGGTGAGAGATGCTGGCTGGAAGAAGTTTGAGGATGTGTATAGAAAAGTAACTGTTGAGAGTAGTAAAGGTTCTCAAAAAAGTCCAGTACCTGTATCAAATGCAATTGATATTTCCCATCATCAGGGTAAGATTGATTGGAAGAAGGTTAAAGCAGCAGGAATAGATTATGCATTCATTAAAGCATCTGAACATACAACATTTGTTGATAAAAGATTTAAAGAAAATGTAAAGAACGCACAAGCTGCAGGTGTTGAAGTTCTCGGATTATATCATTTTGCACAACCAATGAAAAATAGTGCAGTAGAAGGAGCACAACATTTTGTAGAAACAACGAAGGGATACCTTGGAAATGGTATTAGGCCAGTATTAGATGTGGAAGCAGGAAAAGAATTAGGGAAGAAAGGCGTTTCAGATTGGGTTCTTACGTGGTTACAACATGTTGAAAAGAAAACAGGTCAGAAACCAATAATATATGGAGGCAATTACGCTCGTAATTATATGGATGAGAGAATCGTCGATAAATATGATTTGTGGTATGCAAGTTGGACACATAATCCTAACAAAAAGCCAAGAAGTCCGAGTCCATGGAGTGGATATAAATACTGGCAATATAGTGATAGGGGAAGTGTAGATGGTATTTCTGGAGATGTAGATTTAGATGTTGTAAAAGTAACATCTGGTCTTATTGCAGGAATTACAGATGAACAGATAGAGGCACATCAACCTAAAGTTATAGAAGAGAAAGTTGTTAAATATGATACGTTTGAAGTAAAAACAACATTTAGAGGATTCTTAGATGGAAGTTCTGGAAATGATAGACAAGAATACAAATATTTTATCTTACATGATGGTTCTGCAAATAAAATCCCAGAATGTAATCTTGCAGTTGCAAAAACCGTTGGGTTATGGAAAGCTCGTGCAGTACTTCAAAATTCAAAAGTATCTTCTCATTATTACATATGTCATGACGGAACAATTCACCAAATATTAGCAGATCAACGTGTAGGATATCATGCTGGCTGTCCATATAAAGGAAGTCCAAAAGAGTTATGTCCAATCTCTAATGTTAATAGAAGGTCAATTGGAATAGATTTCCAGAACTATGGTGGAGCAGTGAACTCATATACTGGTTCTAAGTATACGCAAGCGCAATATGATGCAGCTAATAACTTAATGGCCTTCCTTGGTAATCTTCACAATATCCCTGTAGATGATGAACATATTCTAGGACATTTTGAAGTTACCAAAACAGTAAAGACAGCAGCCCAATTAAACAAAAATGACCCCTATCCTCCATTTGATTGGTCTAAGATCGCAGGATTGAAGTATGACCATCAGCAGAAGAATGGTCCTAAGATGGATCCATTAGTTACAGGATAAACATAAGATTTTTAAAGAAACCACATCTCTAGCCATATGGACACACATATGGCCCCGTAGCATAGTCTGGTGGTGCGCACGACTGATATTGACTATGCAGTTATCGTGAGGTCCGGAGTTCAAATATTAGCGTTTGATAATAATTTCGAACGTTAGTGAGAAAGTCTCCGCGGGGCCACTTCTTTTTCTAATCCCCATAATAACAACGCATATAAACCTCAACAAAATCATTTAGTTGATAGATGTTAAAACAAACGTTTCTACACATACCAGGAATATCTAAAGAAGTGGAGTCACATATTTGGCAAAATAATATTCTCAACTGGAATGAATTCCTCGAGTCCTCACATTCAATAAACTTACCTTCTTCAAAAGTGTTGAAAATTAGAGAACATATAGCACGATCTCATATAGCGCTCCAAAACAAAAACCATAACTTCTTTAGCTTACCAAGTAAAGAAGAATGGAGACTTTACAGAGAATTTAAAGATCATTGTTGCTTCTTAGATATTGAAACAACTGGATTAAGTCGGCATTATAATCACATTACCACCATTGGAGTTTATGATGGAGAAAAAAGTCGTATATTTGTCAAAGACCAAGATTTACATGAATTTGCACAAGAAATTGCAAAATATAAAGTAATAGTGACATTCAATGGAAAATGTTTTGACTTACCTTTCCTTCGAGAGACGTTTCCAGAAATTAACTTTAACCACATTCACCTCGATTTACGATATATCATGCGTGATCTTGGTTTTTCTGGTGGGTTAAAGAGGATAGAGAGAGAAGTTGGTATTACACGAGATAATCATCTAGCTGAAGTTGATGGTTTTGAAGCAGTACGCTTATGGAGGCGCTATAAAAGTGGTGACAAACAAGCGTTACAACTCCTAAAACAATATAATGAAGCAGATGTAGTTAATCTGAAAACCCTTATGGAATTCTCTTATGACAAATTAAAAGAGAGAACTTTATTCTAACATATCCACTCAACTATATATTCCACTCTGTATAAATGTTTAAATACGAGTTGCCATTCTAGAATGCTAACACAGGGGGTGTGGTTTACTATGAATAAATATATAATTACAATTTTGGCTTTAGCATTAATTTTAGTAGGATGTACTGAATATCAGAAGTACGATGCAACAGAAGAAGATTTAAGTTTAATTGATGAAATAGCAAAAATAGAAGATGAATTAGCGAATACAGATAATCCTGATTTTGAATTATTAGAAGAAGTAGAAGAAACAGTTGAAGAAGAAGTTGTTCTACCAAATCCGAAAGAAGAACAAGTTCTTATGGAAGATGCGTTAACCGTTTCAGTAAAAGAAAATGAAGCAGTGAAATTAAATGTAAAAGTAACAGATCCGGATGAAGACCCAGTAACCTATACATTTACCGCACCATTAGATGAAAATGGTGAATGGAAGACAAACTACGGAGATGCAGGCGAATATCTTGTTACAATCACAGCAACTGACGGAAAATTAACTACAGAAAAGAGAGTCAACATTGTAGTTGAAAGAGTTAATGTACCTCCAGTAATTGCAGAAGTAGCAGATATTGTCGTTAAAGAAGGAGAAACAGTTACATTTGAACCTACTGTAACAGATCCAAACAACGACGCAGTATCAGTAAATGTCGCAGAACCTCTTACAAGCGGCACATTTGTTACAGATCATACCAGTGCAGGTGAATATGCAATAACAGTACTTGCAACAGACGGCGAGTTAGATTCAGAAAAATCATTCAAACTAACTGTGCATGACGTAAATGAAAAACCAATCATTACCGGTGTTGAAGATATCACCATAAAAGAAGGTGAAGTAATTACTATTAAACCAGTAGTCTCAGATTTAGATGAAGACCCATTAGTAATTACAATAAGTCAACCAGTTGGAGATGACGGAATTTGGGAAACGTCTTACACTGACCATGGTGAGTATAAGATTAGCATCGCTGCAGACGATGGCAAAGACAGAGTTACTCAACAAATTACTGTAGTAATTGAAGATGTGAACAAAGCTCCAGAAATTGTGGACATAAGTCTACAATAATTTTTTTCTTTTTTACAATGAGAAAACACATAATACTTGGTGTACTTATAGTAATTATGCTAGTTTTCTCTGCAACCGCAGCAACAAAAATCTTTAGAGTACAAGAAACAGATTTTGTCAAAATAAACGTTACAGCATTAGATCCAGATTATGATGCAGTTTTATACACATTTGGAACGCCATTAGACCAAGATGGAGAATGGCAAACAGATTTTGGAGATGCAGGTGAATATATAGTAGACATCATAGCCTCTGATGGAAAAAGTAATACCACAAAGCAAGTAAAGATAATAGTTGAAACTAAGAATAGAGCTCCCCTTGTTAAAGTAAAAGAACTACATCTTGAAGAAGGAGATACAGTAGATTTACGAAAAACTGTAGAAGATTTAGAAGGAGATGCATTAACATACGATTTCCCTGTTGGATTTGTTGATGGCGTATTAGAAACTGGTTATAGTGATGCGGGAGAGTATGTGTATGAATTTACTGTAAGTGACGGAAAATTAGAGACTCATGCTAGAGTTAAAGTTATTATACAAGATAAGAACGAACCCCCTATCATTAAAGACATATTTAGTGATAAAGAAAAAATTGAGATAGATGAAGGTGAAGAATTACGTTTCTATGTTGATGTTATGGATAATGATGGTGACAAAGTCAATGTTATTTGGGAATATGATAATACAATAATAGCAACAGAACCAGTTGGATTATATGATGTAGATTTTGATTCAGCAGGAAACCATAAATTAATTCTTACAATAAATGACTCAAGTAATATTATCACAAAGCAATGGGACATTATAATAGAAAATGTCAACAGGAAACCAGAACTTGAAGACGTAACATTAACTGTTGAAGAAGGAGACACAGTAGAATTAACTCTCCCAGAAGTAGATCAAGATGGTGATGTGTTAGAATATGTGTTTGAAGAACCATTTAATGAAGACGGAGAATGGGAAACAACATATGAAGACGCAGGAACTTATTCTGTTAACATAGTTGCAGATGACGGCGATAAGAGAACAGTCTTTATCGCTACTGTAATAGTTGAGAACGTTGATAGAAGACCAACAATTGAATTAGAAAAACATTACTGGGTAGAAGAAGGAGGCGTATTACAAATAACATTTGATGCACAAGATCCAGATGGAGATGAATTAGATATTACAGTAAAAAATGCACCGCCTGGTTCAATATTAGATGGGAACGTATTTACATGGAATCCTACTTTATCAGAAGTATCTCGACGAGGTGGTTTTGTAAGTGATATCTTAGCTTCATTACGAGTAGAGAAATATTTCTTACGACAAAAAAGAATTCCAATCAAAGTAGAAGCATGTGGACTAGACTTATGTGATTCTGCAAAAAGCGTTATTGCAATTCAGAACAAAAACCAAGTACCTCACTTAGAAAATATTGGAGAATTATTTGTAAATGAAACAGATACAGTAAAAGTAAATCCAAATGGAAAAGATTATGATGGAGATATGTTACATTATAAATTTACAAAACCACTTTCAAAATATTTTGGAACGTGGAAAACTGATTATGAAGACGAAGGTGATTATACAGCATATATAACAGCATCAGATGGAGTTGACAGTGCAACGAAACCAGTTAATATAATTGTACTTAAGAAAAACAGAGCACCACGTATTGATGTTGAAGATTCTTTTATTATATTAGAAGGAGAAACATTAACATTTACCGTTAGTGCAGATGACGAAGATATGGATAATGTTACAATCTTACTAGAAAACATGCCTCCAGGAGCATCATTTGTTGATGGTGTCTTTACGTGGATTCCTCCACAAGATTGGGTTGTGAACAAGAGTAACTCTTGGGTTTCTGACGTAGTAAGTAAAACCGTACCTACAACACGAAAATTTAGTACAGAAAAAAGAGTACATTGGTTAACTTTCAAAGCATTAGATGAAGAATCGGAAACAATACATCCAGTAAAATTGACTGTAAAGAATGTGAATATTGCTCCAGAGATTAAAGATTTCTTACCAGAACAGAAGATTAATGTTGGCGTTGATGAACCAGTAGTATTCCATGTAGTTGCTAGTGACTTAGATAATGATGAATTATGGTATAAATGGATGTTTGACATTGGACAAGGAAGTGTAAGTGGTTCAGACACCATAGAAAGAACGTATGTAACCATAGGAAAGAAGAAAGTAGTATTGACAGTTACAGATGGTCGGGATTCAGTAGAGAAAGTCTGGGAGATAGATGTGACTGGTGGCGGAAGTACTAGTAGTTCTTATGTAGTACCTACAGTTGGTTATGATGAGTATAAAGTGATAGTAGTTGAATGAGCCCATTAATTTTATAAACCAATCCTCTTCTGACATACCATGGATTCAGTTCTTCAATTAGCAACAGATACTATTAACATAGATAAACAAGCAATCGTCTTCGTAGCAAGTAGAGCTTCAGCAGAAAAGACAGCATTAGACATTTCTAAATTAACTTCTTTATCACATCCAGAACTAGAAGAAGGTGTTCTAAAAGCAATACCATCTCCAACGAAACAATGTGAAAAATTAAGTAAATGTATCAAGAAAGGAATAGCATTCCATCATTCGGGATTAACAAATAAACAAAAAGAAATCATTGAAGACGAATTCAAAACGGGAAAAATCAAAATAATTTGTGCCACTCCAACTCTTGCTGCGGGATTAAGTTTACCCGTATTTAGAGTGATCATTAAGTCATTAAAACGATTCTCAGGAAAATGGGGAATGGATTGGATTCCCGTTCTTGAATATCTTCAAATGGCGGGAAGAGCAGGAAGACCGGAATACGAAAAATTTGGAGAATCAATAGTAGTAGCAAAATCTACTGCAGAAAGAGATGAAATACATGAACGATATATCCTTGGAGAACCAGAAGAGATCTACTCCAAATTAGCAGCAGAACCAGTCTTACGGACTTATCTTTTATCACTTATATCGTCTGGCCTGATTCGGGATGAGAAGACGATGAAAGAATTCTTTGGAGAAACATTCTGGGCACATCAATATGGTGACATGGAGAAATTAACTTCTATTATGGATAGAATGATATCTCTGTTAAATGGATGGAAATTTATTGAAGCAGGAGACACCTCTGATTTTGTTGCTGCTAATACCGTAAAAGATGAGAGAATGAGACCAACACCAATAGGAAGAAGAATATCAGAACTTTATTTAGACCCATTAACAGCCAACTATTTGTTATCTTGTTTGGAAAATTTTGATGAAAGCAAAAATGTATTCTCACTATTACAAATGATTTCACATACGCTAGAAATGAGACCTTTATTACGAACGAAACAAAAAGAGATGGACTTTGTACATAATGAACTGGGAAAGAGGTATGAATTTTTATTAGAAGAAGAACCATCAAGTTTTGACATGGAATATGGAGAATTTGTAAACTCCATAAAAACAGCATTATTCTTCGAAGAATGGATATCAGAAAAGGGAGAAGACTTTCTTTTTGAAACATTTGGAGCAAGACCAGGAGAAATAAGAGCAAAAGTAGAAAGTGCTAACTGGCTAATTTATTCTGCAGAAGAATTGTCTAAAGTCACTCGAAACTTACATGCTGTTAAAGAATTACGAAAATTACGATTACGAATTAAACATGGAGTTCACGAAGAATTGTTGCCGTTACTTCGGTTAAAAGGAATTGGTAAAAAGAGAGCACGTAAAATGTTTACAAATGGAATTAAAGATATTGGGGGGGTTAAGGGAGTAGATTTTGTTACATTAGCTCAACTCGTTGGTGGAAAAGTAGCTCAATCCATCAAAGAACAAGTAGGAATTAAAGTAGAAGAAGTCCCTTCTGGTAAGAGGAAAGGGCAGTTGAGTTTAGGGAAGTTTAATAAGTAATTAATTATTCTTTTTTTCATGATCTCAAAATCCTTACGAACATGGTTTCAAATACATTTCATAATTGACATACTTATTGCAATACCCTTAATAGTATTTCCAGCAACTTTTCTTTCTTGGTTTGGTTTTACTGGAGAAGTAATGTTTGCAAGACTTATAGGAGCAGCGTTAATTGGAATTGGCGGCGCATCTCATTTTGTGGAACGAGATGATGCATTTAGTATAATGTTGACTTTGAAACTTCTTTGGAGTGGAGCTGCAATAATTGGAATTACATGGAGCATTATAGAAGGAGTTTCTTCTTGGGCATGGTTGTTTCTGGCGGTGTTTGTATTGTTCTTCTTTGTGTGGAGTTATTTTAAGATTAAAGAATGAAGAAAAGAATAACCGGCAATATCAAACAACCCATTAAATGATTCTTACCAACACCCCAATACGAGGCTGTTAATCCAATAGCAGTAGCAGTTCCTAATATCAACAGACCTAGAAAACCGTCAAAATAAAGAGTTAATATTGTGATGAAAACTAATATTGAGGTAATAACTTTAGCATAATTCACCTTAGTAATATAATGAGCAAATATCTTTGAAATTCTCAAAGCCAAAATAGTCGCAATACCTGCAACAACTAATGCAACGCCAATAAACAACATAACTTCTGACAGTGTAATTGCTCCAACTAACTTATGCACTGTTAAAATGGCACCATTCCTTGCCTTTTCTAACACATACAAAGTAGCAATACTAATTAACATATTGGCCGTGTTAATCCCTCCAACCAACGTGAGAAAGCCTTCATCACCGATGTCACCAACAATATTGGTGGCAACAATCGCAGCTTGAGAACTACCAAAACCTGGCAAGAATGCAGCAATAAAACCAACACCAGATGCTGCTCCAACAGCTTTAGTCAATTTATTTTTAGTTAACGTTAAAGGTTGTTCTGTCTGTTCTGGGATTATTGAATTAGTGGCTAAAGAAACAAGTAATATAGAAAAACCAAACAACCCAGATAATAATGGAAACAAAGGTTGTTCCATATTTGGAATACTAAGAACAATTAATCCCAGAATTCCGGAGAGAAAGAATGCAGTTGCAGACTTCAATCTCTTTCCTTTTTCCTTTCCTATCATGAAGATCATTATAAAAGCAAGAAAATATCCAATCCCTCCCTTAACATACGGAAAGATAAACGCCATTGTAATAATAAAGAGAGGAAAGAAAGACACACAGGTAATCAAAGAACCTAAAGAACCAATTAACGTGTATGTAATCGCATTATGCCCTCTCCCTTGATGTAATTCTCGATGTCCTGGAAGAACGTTTAATTCTTGTCCAGCATCAGGCGCTCCCAAGTAAATAGAAGGGATAGAATCTAAGAAAGAATGCGTTAGTGCTAAAGAAATGATGTATACAGCTACGGTAACTGGTGTTGTGGTTGCTAATAGTATTGAAGAGAATGAAATGATAAGTACTGCAATAAGATTTACGTGGATACCTGGGATGAGTCCTGTTATAACTCCTGAAAGTATTCCAAGAGTTAATGCAGTAATGGTTTCAATGTAACTCATGAACCAAACAATAACAAGATATTCTTAAACTTATACCTCACAGAACATTTATATACAATAATTCAATCCTTATATTTACATGGTAGGTGCAAATAACATACAATATTATTTGAACCTCCATAAAAGAGGACTTTTATGGTAGGTGTAGAAGCTAACTTTTTCCTAGAATTAGGTGTTGTAATAATAATTGCAGGACTTGCAGGTATGATTTTCCGTTACTTCAAACAACCACAAATTCTTGCATACGTTCTTGTTGGAATAATGCTTCAACCAATCCTGAAAGGACTCAAATACATAGTATACTTAGTATCAAGTAATGGATTCTTTGCATTTGATATACCCTCTATCACCTCAGATATAGGTATTATAGAACCTCTTGCCTTAATTGGGATAGCATTCTTACTTTTCATTGTTGGTTTAGAAATGGATCTAAAAGCTCTTAGAAATGTTGCATTAGTATCGAGTTTAGGAGGAACAATTCAGGTACTCCTCTTATTTACCATAGGATATTTTGTAGCATTACTACTTGATTTTGTATCATTAGAAGCCGCATATATCGGATTGATGATCGCATTCTCTTCTACAATGGTGGTTATGAAATTGTTGTCAGATAAAAGAGAATTACACACATTACACGGAAGGTTAGCAGTGGGTATCTTATTAATGCAGGATATTATTGCAATCCTTGCAATTTCCATTTTAACAGCAGTAAATGGATTTAGTAGTGCCATTTTAGGAATTGCGTTAATTAAATTTATAGCATTATTTGGAGTAGCTTATGTTGCAAGTAAATTTATTTTCCCACACATGTTTAGATTTGCGGCAAAACATCAAGAATTATTACTCATCCTCTCATTATCAGTATGTTTCATGTTTTCTTTAATCTTCCACTACCTTGGATTCTCAATTGCAATCGGTGCGTTTATTGCAGGGGTAACTCTTGGAACGTTAGAATATAATATAGAGATTATTGCAAAAGTAAAAAGTTTGAAAGATTTCTTCTCACTACTATTTTTTGTATCTCTTGGAATGGGAATTTCATTATCTGTACTTAAAGAATTATGGTTGCCTCTATTAATTTTATTGGCAATTGTTATGGTCATAAAACCACTTGTCATAATGACTATTTGTTCACTATTTAAATTTACAAAGAAACCATCATTCTTAACAGCAAATTCTCTTGCACAAGTAGGGGAATTTTCTTTAATACTAGCAACACAAGGATTACTTTTAGGACATATATCTCAAGATGTGTTTTCTTTAGCAGTAATCATTACACTAATATCAATTACATTAACCTCCTATTATATTCAATATAATCAGTTTTTTTACAAACTGTTACAAAAACCATTAAAAATATTTGATAGCTTTACAACAGAAGGGCTTGAATATCTTCCAACAAAAGCAAAACCAAACGTGGTTTTATGTGGTCACAGCAGAATTGGATATAGTATATTGCGGCAATTTACAAAAGTAAAAAAGAACGTATTAATTATTGACTTCAATCCAGAGATTATCACAAAATTAGTAAAAGATGGATACCATTGTATTTATGGAGAAGCAACAGATGAAGAAATAATTGACAGAATGAACCTTCCTGGACTTAGAATGTTAATCTCAACAGTTCCAAATAAAAGAGATAATTTATTATTAATACGTAAAACTCGTAAATCTAATCGGAAAGCAAAAATTATTGTAACAGCTAATGATATTGATGAAGCTCTTGACTTATATGAAGAAGGAGCAGATTATGTTATTTTACCTCATTTCCTTGGTGGTGAGCATGTATCTAATTTAATTACAGATATGAGATCAAAGAAAGTTAAAATTCACGAAGAACGAAAGAAACACATCGAACATCTCGAAGAGAGAAAGGATGAAGGACATGAACATCCCAAACATCACTAGAAACCTTAATAATAAACACTCTATTTTCTATACTTTATGAACTTTCAGAAAATACCACCCGTTGAGCTCTCGGATGTCTTCCTAGACATAGCATTCAGAAGAGCAAGAGAAAAAGTAGCTGTAAAAAAGAAGTACCCAAAAGATGCGCTACAAAAAGCAAGGGTAATAGAACACTTACGACTAGATGTTGTTAAAGATAACATTATTTTCCGTTTAGAGAGAATTCTAAATACCTTTCCTGGAACTATTACATTACCTCCATTCTACCAAAAATTAATCAAGCTAACATTAAACTACAAGAAATTAAAAGAATCATTTGGAGCAGTAAACTGGGCTCATGAAAGAATACGAAAAGTTCATGGACAATATACCAGTAAAGTACGAAAAACAAAAGATGTTAAACTTGTTAAAGTATTGCACAAACAATTCTATGGCCGAGTTGCTTCATTATTAAAACAAATTGATAAAAATCTTTCTTATTTAGAAGAAGCACGAAGAGTAATGAAATCATACCCTGACATTAAAGATCTTTACACAGTATGCTTATACGGATTTCCTAATGTTGGAAAATCTACTTTATTAAATACCATGACCGGGACTAAAGCGAAAACCGCTGCATATTCCTTCACAACTGTTACAATTAACGCAGGATACATCTCTATGGGAGATAAAACCATTCAAGTTCTAGACGTTCCAGGAACTCTCGGAAGAGATAAGCATAACGATATAGAGAAACAAGCCGAATTAGTATTGGAAGAAGTAGCAGACCTAATTATTTATGTGTATGATATCACCGAAAATTGTGGATATTCAATAGAAAAACAAAAAGAATTACGAAAGAAGTTAGGAAAGAATGTACTCATTTTCTTAAGTAAGAAGGATTTGTTAGATCAAGAACAAATAGACTCATTCGATGAAAAACATTATACTTTAGATGAAATAAAAGAAATAATTGATGAAAAATCTGAAGAGAGACATCAAGAACTGCTTAAAAGATTAGCTTTAGAGAAAGCTCGTCTTGAAGCAGAAAAACAAGCAGAGATTGAATCTCTACAAAAAATGACAGAAGATTCCAAATAACATTTTTTTGTATCTTCTGGTTTCCTGGTTGTGAAACTGCTAAACTTCACAATTTCCTTATTTCTCCAATCAGAACATTTATATAGAACAATAATCTACTAATTGTTGAATGGAACTACGAGAAGAGAAGCTTTCTAGAGCAATTAGCGCATTTTCTAGACGACAGATTCTTAGGCTTCTCGCTGACGGGGACATGACTGTAAAAGAAATCGCCACCTCCACAAAGATGAGCATGTCCCTTGCTTCTCGTCATCTTTCCATGCTTAGAGATTTAGGAATTTTAGACGTAAAAAGAAAACATCCATTCAAATTCTATTCATTAAAAATCAAAGAAATTAAAGGATTATTAGACATCTATGATAAGGTGATACAGAAAATATGAGAAAAGCCTGGAAACGAAAGAAGAAAGAGGACCATCATAAAGAAATTGTAGTTCTACTAATGATGATAGGACTCACAGGTTTATTCTTCCTTAGCGTTTCTGATACATCAGTACAAACATTCTCATATGTTGGCGACTTCCTAGCAGGTGATTCTATAACCGGTGCTGCTATAGGATTATTTACAGATTCTAATGATGATGACTTGGTTGATTTCTTTGAAGATTTTGGAGAAGGTTTAGATAACACCACAAGATGGTATAACTCATCAAGTCTCGCTTCCGTTCATTTTGTCACGAACGGAATAATGATCAACACATCATTAACAAACGATGCTGGAGATGTTTCTGTAGTTACAGCACACAATGTTACTGTTCATTCATTTAACATGACTGCTAACATAACTGTACAGAATCTTTCTTCAACATTTTCAGTGGATTCTAGTACTGCAGTTCATGTAGCTGCTTTTAATCAAAGTAATCTTCAACAAAAAACTAGTTGCTCAGTAAATCTTGAAGATCCAGATGAAACTGGTGGTTATTATGTTTTATATTTTTCAAACTCTACAACATCTGGCCCTCCACCAACTATCATCTCAACCTCTTTAGATGATTTAGGAGCGAACATCACGGGACTGCTTAAAATGAATTATGATAATGAGACAAAAGTGGTTAATTGTTCATTTTTTAGTGGAGGGGACATGTTATCTGTTAAGGGCGTAAGTAATGACGTTGCACAAGACTTTGGTGTTGGTATTTTTGCAGAATTAGCATATGCAGGTGCAGGAGATCCAACAGGAGATTTGAATACTACAATTCATTCATTTAATTATTCATTGGCTCCAGTAGAGGAAGCCCCTCCTGCAAATAGTCTACCTTTACTCGGAAGTATTGATTTAAACACCACAGATTTATCGAATGATACAAATCAAAACCTTACTGCTAATGCTGTTCATTTTGATGATGATAGTGACGGAGTAAAAATTATTTACAATTGGTTATTGAACGGTTCTTCACAACTATTATTGAATACACCATTTGAAGGAGATAATGAGAATGAAGCAATCAATACTACTGATTATGCCTATTATAACAACGGTTCTGTTTATGGTGCTACATGGGATCCTTCAACTGGTTTTGATGGAAATGGAAGTTACGATTTTAATGGAAGCACAGACTGGATAAATTTTTCAGATAATACTCGTTATGAACCTACAGAAAATTTCAGTATTGAAGTATGGGTAAACCCAAGTGGTAATGGGAGTAGTACTGGTAGTGGTGGGGAACCACGGTCAATAATAAGCAAAGGAGGGGGATTTTCAGCAGGATATAGTCTGGAACTAAATACAAATGAAATCTCTACAATTTCATTTTATACTGGATCAGGTGGTTCGAGCGATATAGAAGGAAGTTTGACTGCACCAGATAATGTTTGGACCCATGTTGTTGCTGTATATAACGGTACTAATGCTAGCTTATGGATAAATGGTGTATTAGATACAGCAATACCAAGAACTGGAGCTTTCACATATGATACTAGTGCATTAGAAGTTGGTCGTGCTACTGGGACATCCGGACAAGAAGCATATTTTAACGGTTCCATTGATGACTTACGAATATGGAATAGATCCTTAACTGGAGAACAGATTCTTGCATTATTCAACAACAAAACCAATCTAATTGTTGCAAAAGAAACCACTTCCGGCCAAAACTGGACTGTAGATTTAACACCACACGATGGTTCTGCAGCTGGTGGGACCAATAGAAGTAATCAAGTTATTACGGTTCCTGTTTCTGTCGCTGAAAACAACCCTCCTCTTCTTGGGGATATTGACTTAAGTTCTACAGATTTGTCTAATGATACCAACCAAAATATATCTGTCTCCTCAGAACCAAGTGATGCAGATGGTGACACAGTAAAAACAATTTACAACTGGTTATTAAACACCTCGTCACAGTTATTATTAAACGCACCATTTGAAGCAAATAATGAAAATGAAGCCATTAATGCAACAGACTATGCTTATTGGAGTAACGGTTCTGTATATGGTGCAACATGGAGTGGCACAAGTGGTTTTGATGGAAATGGGAGTTATGATTTCAATGGAAGTACTGACTGGATAAACTTTTCAGATAATACGAGATATGAACCAACAGAAAATTTTAGTATTGAAGTATGGGTGAAACCTGATGGAAATGGTAGTGAGTCTAGTGGTGGTGGAGTACCTCGTGGAATCTTAAATAAAGATGCAGGGTTTACTGCTGGGTATGGTCTTGAGATTTCTACTAATGACTTAAGTACTATTTTATTTTATACTGGTTCTTTAGGAGCAAATGATATTGAAAGTACTGGAACAGCTCCAGACAATGTTTGGACACACATCGTAGCAGTATATAACAGCACAAATGCAAGTGTATGGATTAATGGAGTGTTGGACACTGCTATTGCCAGAACTGGTGCTTTTACATATGGTACTGGTTCATTAGAAGTTGGAAGATCTACTGGAACAACTAACCAAGAGAACTATTTCAACGGTTCTATGGATGAATTACGTATCTGGAATCGCTCATTATCTGGTGAACAAATTCTTGCATTATTTACAAACAGAACAGATTTAATCGTCGCAAAAGAAACAACATCTGGTCAGAACTGGACTGTTGATGTAACACCAAATGATGGAACTCAAGATGGTGGGACTAATAGATCAAACCAACTAATAACAGTTCCGGCAGCACCTCCAAATAATCCTCCAATATTGGGTGCTATTAATCTAAACACAACTAATATCACCTCAAATAGTACTAATCAAAATCTAACAATATATGCAACGCCTTCTGATGCAGATAGTGATGGCGTAAAAATAATTTACAATTGGTTAGTAAATAGTTCTTCGCAAACAGTTCTGAATATTCCTTTTGAATCCAACGGTGGAAATGAGGGGATAAACACAACCGATTATTCAGGAAGAAGCATTAATGGAAGTGTTAACAGTTCCATCTGGAACTCTACTGGAGGTGTTGATAAAAATGGAAGTTATGTATTTAATGGAATTAATGCATCTATTAAATTTCCAGATAGAACAGAATTTGAATTAGTTGATAATATAACTATTGAAGGGTGGGTGAAACATGAAGGAAATTCAACAGATGGCATTACACCAAGGGCAGGAGGTTTCATACAAAAAGATGATGGGATTGGTGCAGGATGGTCAATTACAGTTGGAACTGATGACAATGCAACTATTGTATTTCAAATATCTGTTGATTCTTTACCTGTCACACATACTTCAACAGGAAATGTTTCTCCTAACGCATGGACACATATTGTAGCAAGGTATAACAGAACTAATGTAAGTATTTTTATTAATGGGGTAGAAGACACTATTTTTGCATTTAATGATACAATGACGTATGATACAGGTCAACTACAAATAGGACAAGATGGTCCAGATGGCTTTGCGGCATTCTTTAACGGCTCTATGGATGAAATACGTATTTGGAATAGATCTTTATCAAATGAACAAATCTCTGCAATTTTTAATAACAAGACAAATGTAATTGTTTCACAAGAAACAACTGGAAACCAGAACTGGACTGTTGATGTAACACCAAATGATGGAACTCAAGATGGTGGGACTAATCGAAGTAATCAAGTAATAATAGTTCCTGCTGCTGCTACTGATACTGCTGCACCATTAGTCGAATTTATTGCTCCAACTAATGGAAGTAATTATAGTAATTTAGATACAAATGTTCTGTTTAATGTAAGTGTTTTAGAAGAAAATAATGATAGTGTTATCTTCATCTTCAATAATGCGACTGGTACAGCATTCAACAAAACAGGATATAATGCATCGGGTTATTGGAATACTACGCTAGATATGTCTTCTTTGGTAGAAGGAGCTCATACAGTAGTTATTCATGCAAATGATACTTCGGGAAACGAAAACAATAGTGTGAATCTTTCATTTACAAAAGACTCTTCCGCACCAACTGTTACATGGACTAACCCAACAAATGTTTCAAATTATACCGTTTCTACAGGCAATGTTTCATTTAATATTACTGTTAATGACTTAACTGCTCAAACAGTTTTATTTAGCTTTGACAATTCCACAGGAAACACTTTCAATGCTACTGCAATAAATGATAGCGGAACGTGGTACGCAAATGTAAACGTAAGTGGTTTAGTAGAGGGAACAACAACCGTAACGATAATAGCAAATGATACTTTAGGTCAAATTAACAACACAGAACAGATAATAATTATTGTTGATAACACCGCACCAACAGTTACATGGTCAACTCCAAATAACAATACCAACTACTCTTTATCGTATGGAAATGTGTCCTTTAACATCACAGTCAATGAAGCAAACTTTGTAAGAGAATTACTCTTCAGCTTTGACAATGCAACTGGAAATGCATTCAATGTAACTGGAACGAATGATAGTGGTACATGGTATGCTAACGTAAATGTATCTGGATTGACAGAAGGACTTAATACAATTACAGTATTTGCAAACGATTCTTCTGGAAATGTAAATAATTCCATTCAAGTTTCTTTAACTGCAGACTTTACAGCACCAACAGTTACGTTAGTAACACCATCAAATTCATCAAACTTTTCCAAAACAAGCTACAACCAAACATTTAATGTAAGTGTAGGAGATTTAACTAGTAATTCAGTTATCTTCCGATTTGATACTGAGACTGAAACACTATTTGATGTAACAGCAGAAAATAAATCTGGATATTGGTCAGCTTCATACAATGTTTCTAGTCTTGCAAATGGAACTTATACTGTAACCATAATAGCAAACGATTCTGCAAGTAACCAGAACCAATCTCAAATTATAAAATTTTATGTTGATAAGGAAGCACCAATTGTAACAATTCATGAACCAGTAGCTCCAGCCAATACAAGTTTATTAGAAATAAACTTTACAACTCACGAATTTGCTGTCTGTTTATGGAAAAACAGTACTGGTTCCTACACTAACTTCAACAGAACTGAAACTTCCAGTCATTATCAAAATGTAACGGATTTATCTCCAACAAGCCAAATATATAGTTTCTCATGTAATGATACATTAAATAATAAGATTAATTTCACATTTCCAATTTTAGTAACAACTCAAAATTACACAAACCTTTCAAGAAAAACGCTTAACTTTAGTGGGAATACAACAGATACAGTAACAACACTTCCTAATTTTAACATTACATTAAACTTATCTGGAACATATGTCTCAAATTTCTCACTTGCTGTAACAGAATATAATTTAACACCTGAAACAGTTAGCCTTACCATAAGTGGAGAAACAGTTACAGAATTTAGGTATTATGTAATTGAAGCGCCAGATATTACAGAACAAATTAACAAATTAACATTTAAAATAACATATAATGAAACACTCGTTACAAATGCAGGAATTGCTGAAGCAGATTTAGAAGTATTCTATTACAACCTCTCATCTGAAACATGGGTTCCAGAAACAGAGTATGCAGTTGATACAGATAATAATTTTGTTGAAGTTAATGTAACTCATTTGAGTACATTTGTTCTTGGAAAATCTGCTGTAGTTGCAGGTGATAGTTCAAGTAGTAACACAGGAAGTCCAGGAGGTGGCGGTAGTAGTTCCGGTGCTGGAGCAGCATCACCATCAAGTACTCCAACACCATCCACACCATCCACACCAAGTGCACCAAGTGCTCCGTCTGCTCCATCAACACCACCTGCACCAAGTGCTCCTAGTACTCCAACCACTGCAGCAACAGCACCATCAAGAGGAAACATAGCAGGATTTGCGTTCTTTAACAAAGCAGGAGAATTTACAAAAAATAATGCTGGATTAGTACTTGGATTTTTTACAATAATAGTAATATCATTAGGAGCTACAATCTCAATCCCAAGAATTAGACGGAGAAGAAAAATGAAACAAACACAACGGTATAGTATTGTATCAGATAAACCAATAGAACCAATTATGGAGATACAAGATCAATCCTCAAAAGATGATAGTAAATTAGACCAACAATTTAAACGAGTTGAAGAGCTCATTGACAAAATTGGTGAAACAGATGAACATGCACCAATAGCAGCACGATATCACGCAGCTGCATCAAGATTTAGAAAAGAAGCTGCTATTGAAAGTCGTCAAAGATCACCAACAACAACTATATTGGCAGAACCAAAGCGACATGAAACATTACGAACAGAATTGGATGATATTCATAATGAATTAGCTACATTACGAGAACCAGTAAAAAAATCAAGAATCATTACATCCTCTCCTGTAATGGGTCATGTTGATGTTAAAAACAGAGATAAAGAATTAAGAGAAGTACAAAGAAAATTGGCTGAAAAGAAAGCTGAAATGAAAGAAATGCCAAAACCTACAATTGACCCTGCTAGAGATATTGATATTCAATCAAAATTACAAGAACTTGGTCATCGAAACAAACCACGAATTATTAACTCAGTAAGACCAACAACAGGCCATACAAAATTT
Organism: uncultured Methanosarcinales archaeon; assembly: GCA_964510085.1. Taxonomy (GTDB): domain Archaea; phylum Nanobdellota; class Nanobdellia; order Woesearchaeales; family GW2011-AR9; genus CAZEAB01. The sequence goes on from CAZEAB010000004.1 coordinate 40,393, forward strand.
GAAGATACAACATTAATGAATAAAAAAATAAACCAATTACAATCAACTGAAACCAACACACCCCCAAAAGCGGAGCAACGGGTTGCTAAACCAGGAAAAGAATTACAAGAACTTGAAGAAGAAATTAGAAAATTAAGTGAAAAACTACGCTAATTGAACTTTGCATGAACACGGGAATTTTTTAGCAGCTCGTTGCAACGCCTCTTTTCCCACTTTCATATTAGCACTATTCAAACGAACTTCCATAAGAATCTGTCCGTCTTTTACCCTTGCAGCAGAACCAATAGATTTACCAAAGGATTTCTTCATACCTGTACTTAAACGATCAGCACCAGCACCACTTGCTAACGCATTTTCTCGAAGAACGTGAAATGGATAAATTCTAATCTTAAAATGATATTCTTTTGCAAGATTCTTTTCAAGCAATCTATTCGCAGTTTGACGTGCAGCTTCAATAGCATTATGCCTAATATTCATTGCTCTTGTTCCTTTAAGAACTAACTTTGTATCAAAATCTTTTTGAGGTGATCCCATATCAAATTTAATAACTTTCATGTGGGGAAACCCACCACGTACGAAATTCTTTGTAGTATACTTACTAATACGAGTATAAGGTCTCTCTAAGTTCTGATATGCAGCGAATTTACGTAGTTTTGCCATTTTACAGCAGGGCAGTAGGTTATTTATAAAGGTTACTATATTTTTGGAGCATAAGCAATAAAAGACCATTGTCGCAGATTTTATATAATCAAATATCTTCTTTCAAGGCATGAAAAGGAAAATAAAAGTAGTATATGGTGTAATTATACTATTGGCCATACTTTTACTCTTCTATTTCCTTCCAGATATGACACAACTTGCAAAATATGCAGACCCATATCAATTACGCGTATTTATACGTAAATTTGGTTTCCTAGCCCCTCTTGTTCTTATATTCCTTCAAACATTACAGGCATCATTCTCAGTATTACCATTCTATGGAGTAACCATAGCCTCAGGATTTGTATTTGGCGCATTTTGGGGACTAATTTATGCCCTCATTGGTTCATTTATTGGTTCAGCAATAGCATTCTTACTTGCTCGTAAATATGGAATAAACGTCCTTAACAAATTTGTACGCAAAAAAGATATTGTAAAATTCCAACATTTCTTTGAAGGACGTGAAGGAAAAGCTCTCCTTCTTGCAAGATTCCTCCCACTATTTCCTAATAATGTGGTAAGTTTCACAGCAGGTCTTACAAAAATGGGATTTAAACAATTTAATATAATCTCAACAATCGGATTTTTGTTTCAAATCCTTGCATTAACCTATTTTGGAGATGCACTCTCTACAGGTACAGTAAATTGGACAATTGTTGGGATGATCGTTCTTTTAGTCCTATTTGCCTTTCTAATAATTACAAAACTAGAAAAATGGAAAAAGTTACATCAAAAGATGATGAGGAAGCCCTAAATCTGTAATAGTTTGATTTACAACAAGTCGTACCCATTCATCCCGAGGATTTCTATCTTGAGTTATAGGAAGTTCAATATAATCAAAGCTTTGTTCTGCTAAAAAGGACCTAATCTTATAATCCATATCCTTCTGGAAATCAGGATTGACAGATCTAGTACCAGCCCCTCCTTTAATTCCTGACTCTGTAATTGGTAAAAGATATAATCTATCATACGGAAAATTCCGTGCATGATTTAAAATCATTTGAAGAGCGTCTTCGTCCCTTCCAACAGCATGTTCCAAATAACAATAATTATCAATACCTCTATCACATACTAACGCTTGATAATTTGGTCCATTGGGCCTTCTTCTTGCATACCTAAGCTCTTCAGCAATTTGGGTATGAAGAATCCATAACTGTGCTTCTTTTGTAGTACCTTCATTAATTGGTAACCCCCTTTCCTTAGCATCTGTTGAAACTTCTTTAATAGATTTAGTCTCTACCCCTCGTTTTCGTAATTCACTCTCAACAGCCACAGCAAGCCTTGTCTTACCAGTAAAGTGGGTACCCATCAACGCGATTTTATACGCTCTACCACCATTATGGATATCATATTTAATTTCTATTCACCTAACGTATAGGAATATGTAAATCAGTTAAAAGGTTTATTGTTCTTCGTAAGTAATATGTGATCTCATGTGAGCTAGGCACGGCGTTTATCATGAGCTCACTTTGTTTACTCATCGCCTCAGCTGGCTAGGCCCCTGCTCACAAGATATTACTTCCTCTTAAATAGATTTATAAAAGAAAACAGCCAAATACATACTATGCATTATACAATAATAGACTGCTACACTGATGAAGCATCCGGACTAGGAGTTCCACCATATCTAGGAACGTATCCTCGATATCTATTTGGAAAACTACGAAAAGAAGGTCACAATGTATCATATCTTACAATAGATGACATTCGTTTATGGAAAAAGTATGATGGAATAAAAAAAGAACCATCTGTCAAACAGAAAACAAACATTTTGGTATATAACACAACAACAAATAATGCAGAAGAAGTAATAGAAAAAACAGATAAGATCATTGTCATCGTAGGAGTTCACGTACCAGGAAAATACCTCACAGCTTTACCAGGAACGTTAAAAGAAGTTACACACCTATTAAAAGATATTAATGTACCAATGGAACTTACCGGCCCGGTAGTTTTTGGAACACAATTAGAAGGCGGAAAATTCTCAGAAAAAGTTAATGTAGATTTATTTGATGAAATAAAAGAATATAATGCTTCATTTGAAGAATTAGAAACGTATGCAACAAAAAGTGCAGAGATTCTTACTCAAATTCCTGACAAACGAATGATTGAAATTGAAACAGGAAGAGGTTGCAAGGTAGGGAAATGTAGCTTTTGTACAGAACCACTCAAAAATAGATTTGTAAATAGAAAAATGGAGGATGTGGTACAAGAAGTTGTAGCATACTATAAGAAAGGGGCAAGAATGTTTAGATTAGGAAAGCAAGCAGATTTCTATGCATCAGATAGACCAATAAAATTATTAGAAACAATTCATAAAAAATGTCCAAAGATAGAAGTTCTTCACATAGACAACGTAAATCCAAATTCTGTTGTTAGTAAAGATGGAGAAGAAATAACAAAAGCCATTGTCAAACACTGTACATCAGGAAATATAGCGGCATTTGGAGTTGAATCCTTTGACAAAGAAGTGGTTAAAGCAAATTTACTTAACACAGCACCAACAATCGCCATGAAAGCAATTAAAATTATTAATGAGTATGGTGCTGTTCGTGGAGAGAATGGGATGCATAAATTTCTTCCAGGAATTAACATCATATTTGGGTTACTAAAAGAAAGTAAACAAACACATAAAGAAAACATGAAATACCTACAGCAGATACTTGATGAAGGGTTGTTATTACGGCGAATAAATCTTAGACAAGTAGCAGTCCTTCCAGATACATTCCTAGAGAAGCACGGTGGAAACAAGTATTTACGAAAAAATAAATCACTATATTGGAAATGGCGTAACGAAATTCGACAAAAGATTGATAATAAGATGTTAGAAAACATATTGCCAAAAGGAACAGTTCTATCTGAGGTCTACACAGAGATGTATGACGGTAAAACAACATTCTGTCGACAGTATGGAACATACCCCATTACTATAGGCATAAAAGGAAGATTACCATTGAAGAAAAAAATTAAAATTAAAGTAGTAAGCCACATGTTACGAAGTGTTGTTGGAGAAGTTGTTGAATAATATTATAATACATGAATGAGCACATTTCTATATGTTTCTTGCATTTCTTTATCACCGAGAATCTCAGCAACATTTTTGGCCATACTAAAAACGCCAGCTCTTTCATATGAAAGCATTGCTTGTCTGTAATTGATTCTTGCTTCATGTTTATCACCATTTTTTTCATGTCTTGTTGCCATTTGTCTATAATGATCTGCTCTAAATACAAAAGATTGTACTTGACTAATATCGCTCTGTCCTCCAGTTGCTCTTAGTCTAGCGTGTTTCTTTCCTTCCGGAGTTTGAAGCTTATCAATAACGTCATCTATTACTGCCATAAGTAATTTTATAGGAGGCTATTTAAGAGGTTTGTGGAATGTTAACAAGAAAAATTACTATTTTATTTAGGTAAAATTTAAATATTTCAACATTCTATAAACAATATGTCAGAATTTCATTTTATTAAAGATCGTGCACTAAGAAACTTTTTAGAAAACATAGCCTTAATATTAGGGGCTATAGGGGCAGTTATCGCAATTCTTTCTTTAATATTATAAAATGAGGCGTTTTACAAAAAGAGCACTTCTATTATTCTTCACAGCGTTTCTCTTTCTTGTTACTGGATATAAACTAATTTTATTAAACGCAGATTCATTGGACCAAATGCTTTATCTAATTGCAGTAACACTATTTTTTCTAGAACAGTTAACAAGATAATCATAACTAATTTAAACCTTTACATATTCTTTAAACCATGGTATTACTCGGATCAGATTATAAACATATGAAAAAAGGAGATACAGCCCCAGATTTCTCTCTTATAGGAACGGATGGCGCATTTCATTCTCTGCAAGATATTAAAGGAGAAAAAGCCACATTAATTATCTTCATGTGCAATCATTGCCCTTACGTTATTCCTAAGATGAATGAAATAAAACGAATCTCAACATTACAAGGATTATCTGTAATTGGAATAAATTCAAACGAATCAGAAAATTATCCTGAAGATTCATATGAAAAAATGCAAGAATACTTTGACGAATGGGGAATAGATTTCCATTATCTTCATGATGAAAGTCAAGAAACGGCAAAAGACTATGGAGCAGTATGTACACCAGACCCGTTTTTGTTTGATTCAGAATTAAAATTATTATTTCATTCTCGAATAGATGATTCACATGGCCAAGAACAAGCTAATCGTCATGAAATGTATGAAGTAATTGAAAAGTATCTAAACTCAGGACAAATCGTGTTAGAAGAAAGCCCATCCCAAGGATGTAGCATAAAGTGGAAAACATGAAATTACGATTATTAATATTATTTATAATTGGAGGAATTGTAGGATTTATTATTGACACTGCGTATAGAAGTGTAACAGAATTAACATTTACTCATAACGGATTTATTGAACATCTATTGGGTTTTACGTTTCCATTTCTTCCAATATATGGATTTGGTTTAGTTATTATTTATGTAATACATCGGTTTGTAAAAAACATAGCACATAAAGCACTACTTTTTGGAATTAGTTTAGCTGCATTAGAATTCTTTGGAGGAATAATTACAGAATTAGTTTTAGGAACAAAGTTGTGGGATTACTCTTCTAATTTTGCAAACATATTAGGACATACAGACGCATTACATATAATATACTGGGTTGTTCTTGGATTACTTGCAGATTATGTGTTTGGAAGAATCAGTTCTAAATATAATCCTTAATCTTATTATGAATCTCTTCATGCACAATCCAAGCTACTAATAATATGGCATCAATACTATGACTATGATTTGTTAACCCCCATGAAGGACATGAAGTAATAAAGTTAAAAGGCCACGTCATTGGTAAAAAACCACCATAAAAACAATCCATCAGAATATGCATGCTCCAACCAACTGCAATAGCAACAAAAATCTTACTCCATTTCATATCCTTCTTTAAGTATAATACTAATGCTACAATCCCGAAGAGAACGGCAAACGAAAAACTATGTGTGAATATCCTGTGAAGGTTAACATAATCTTGTGCAAAGAAACTTAGCAACCAACTTAAAGGAATATCTAAATCCGGAGCAAGAGCAGCAACACCTCCCACAACAAGCAAATAACGAGGGAAACCTTGTTTACCTGTAATATAATGTCTAACTAAATCAAGTAAGATAATTGTACCCAGAACATGTGCAACTGCTAAACCCATGTGTTGAATAATAGTATGAGGAATATAAAGTTATTGTTTTAAGAATAATTCAGGATACGATTTAGTAATATTTTCTTCAAATTCAATATTGTTTTGTTTTAGAAAATTAAAACAATCCTGTTTTGTAAAATTAACAGTATTATTAGAATTAATAACCTCAACTTCAATAAATAAACCTAAATTTGTTACATTATCAAGAACAATCTCAAAATTACCGCATTCCCAATACTCTCTATGTTTTTCAATAATAAACCGTTCTTTCATATCTAAATGTCTAAGAATTGAATCAACAACTTTTGGAGAATCAATTTTTGTTTCATATTCCTCAGAATGTTCTGTTGCTAGATTTTGGTCAATTACTCGATGATATGCAACTTGATTCTTTCCTTCCTGTTCTCGAATTCTTAGAAATTCAAATGCAGGTTTTTCAGCAAAGAAATCTCTATGATGGGGAGTAAAATAAGTATCTTTTTGATGAACTTCTTTCACGAATTTACCAATAGATTGAAGAATATTTTTTATTACGTTAAGATCTTTAACTTTTAACTTTATTTCAATTTCTTTATTCATTGTAATACCCCACTAAATCATTCTCTATTTTATATAATTATGCAAAACTTATTAAACATCTACATTATCTCAAAAACATGAAAGAAGTGATACGTAAAGAACTACTAAAAGACTTAGATAACATTATTAACATTCTCCAATCACCAAACAGACAAGAATATCAGAAACTAAAAGACCTTAGTAACCATGCAATTGAAGATGTAGCACTATACAAAGATTTAGATACAATTTCTATAACTGTTCTTATTTACTCATTATTTAAAATTGTATCAACAATGAATGAAGAAGATTATAAAGAACTTCTTTCAAAAATAAAACTTGCAAGAAAAGCACTTAAAGACCATAAATATCGAATATATAACCAAAACATACGAAAATCATTTACAATAATAAAAAAATCAACACCAAAAGTAAAACAACATTTACAAAGTGTGTTACAAGCAGCAAGGATAAAAAAAGGAACAGTTCTATTACAAAAAGGTCTTTCACTTGGACAAGCATCAGGATTGATGGGTCTTTCAAATTGGGATTTACAAGAATATGCAAGTAAAACAACCTACGTAGAACAAGGGCATGAAGTAATCTCTGCAAACACTCGACTTAAAAAAGCATTACAAATGTTTGGAGTACGATCATGAAAGCTCTCTTCTTTGACGCGGGACCTGTTATCACATTAGTAATGTCTCGTTTATCATGGATCCTTCCACATCTAAAACAAAAATATGGCGCTCCATTCTATTTAACACCAGCAGTAAAATATGAACTTGTAGACAGACCTTTATCAATAAAACGATTTGAATTTGAAGCACTTCAAGTAATGAAATTAATCCGTGACGGCGTTTTTGAAATATATGATAAAGTACCTCAACAACAAGTAAAATCATTACAAACTCTTGCTAACAGCACATTTAAGATTGGAAGAAAATCGATGGATATTATTCAATCTGGTGAAATGGAATCTGTTGCCTCCGTATTACAAAATCCGGGTTCATCGATTGTAATGGACGAACGAACACTTCGTTTACTTATTGAAAGTGGAAAAGACTTAACAAGCTTATTATCACGTAGATTTCATAAAGAAGTAACCTCAGATATGCAAAAAATAAAAGATTTCCAATTACGGACTAAAGGAGTTTCAATAATAAGATCTGTTGAACTTGTTGGTGTAGCATATAAACTTGGATTACTAAATGGGTATATCCCCAAATTACGAAAAGGAAAAGAAAAACTAGTAGATTCAGTATTGTGGGCAACAAAATATAACGGGTGTGCTTTAACAAGTCATGAGATAGAAGAACTAAAGAAAACACTTCTAACATGATAATGTTTTTAAATAAACTTCAATTTTACAATAAAGATGGGAAAAAAATGTATTGATTGTAATGAGGAAGCTCAATATAAAATAAAAGATACTTCTGAATATTATTGTAAAGAATGTGCATTAGAACATTTTGGTGACGTAGAGATGCTTGTAACACTTGAGGAAGAAGCACAAGCACTAAAAAATGTTGTAGACAACCTAGCTCCACAGGAACTCGAAGATAATGGCGATTAAATTAGGAAAAATAAGAACTTCTAAAATAGAACTGGTTGACATCTCTAAAGCATGGATTGCAATCTCAATAGCATTTGCGTTTGTGTTATCTAATACAACCATCTTCTCAGGAGGAATTTTTACATTTAAATTTGTTCTATTCTTTGTAGTGTCATTAATTACAGCAGGAATTGGATTCTTACTACATGAACTAGGACATAAATTTGTAGCGCAACATTATGGCTGTGTAGCAGAATTTAGAGCATTTGATCAAATGTTATATCTTGCAGTAGGATTAGCAGCAGTAATTGGATTTATTTTTGCAGCACCAGGGGCTGTAATGATTTCTGGCCATATAACAAGAAGAGAAAACGGAATTATAAGTGCAGCTGGTCCAATTGTAAACTATGTACTAGGAATAATGTTTTTAGTTGCGGGTATGTTTGTAAAAGGTCAACTAATAGATTTAGTAATTAGTGTAGGATTCATGATAAACATGTGGCTTGGATTATTTAACATGCTACCATTTGGAAACTTTGACGGAAAGAAAATTCTTAATTGGAGTCGAGTTGCATGGAGTGCAATGGTAGTGTTTGGAGTTTACTTTACATTCTTTGTATAATGTTAAATGAGAAGAATTTGTTAAATTTCTTTTTATTTTCAAAAATGTTATTTTTGTTAAATGCACTCCTCTACCTCTAAAATTGTATAAACATTTATATAGGAGTATTACATTTAACAACGTAAGACGGTGTTTCTCTTAAAAAAAAGAAGGTGATAAAACTGAAACAACACGTATTTCAGGAAGTCAAAAAGTTCAAAATACAACGGTGCTGCAAAGGATGTGGAAATCGAATTGTTGTAGAAAATGCGAATAGGTATTACTGCAGTAGTTGCCGAGGGTATTAAGTTTTTATTTTTATTTTTTTTATTTTTTCTAGTAATTGTGGAAATGTTGTAAACCCAGAAGATTGATTCAAATGACCACCATTTTTAATAACACTTAATTCACAGTTTAATTTATCTTTTAATTCATATGCTTTTTCAATCTTAACATATGGGTCATTATCAGAATGAAAAATTTCAAAATGCGAACAATTCTTTCTCACTTTATCCCAGTTAAATTCTCTTTGAGCAAATGTTTTGGTTACATGATCAAATTGATTATTAAGCTTACCAACAAAACCAGCAACTAAAAATGCACTGTGGCACATACTCTTTTCAAGAATATTAAGAATGAAAGGAACTCCTAAACTATGGCCTACAAAGATTGTATCTTTATCAATATTATAATTATCAATAATCTCTAACCAGTCTGATAATCTTTCTGGACTTGGAAATTGAGGGATTTCTACTTTGTGTCCTTCTCTTTCTAGATTCTCTTTGAGCCAAGGAAACCAATTTTCTTGAGGATGTCCCCCAACACCATGTATTATAATCACATTCATACTATATAAAATAAAGAATTAATTAAATAAGTTTCTAAAAAAATTACCAATACTACTAAAGAATCCTTCTTTAACTTCTTCTTCAGGCATTTCAACAGCTTTACCTACAGGAGCAATGTTCTCTTCAACAATCGGTGTAGGCGCTTTCTCTTTCACATACTCTGGTTCTTTCACTTCTTTAGGAAGGATACCAATAACAAAGTTACCAAATCCAGTTGTAGTTGCAGTTAATGTTAAATGTCTATCTTCTTCCATAACTAACGAAGTTAATACCGGAACACCATCTTGATGTAACATAATTTCATTTTGTCTATACCCCTCAATAACTTCCTTTTCTAACTTTAATGTAAATGTAACATCACCAATAGAATCTTCGTGAGTGAACTTCGCATTAAACTTATAGAACGCTTTACCGGGAAAACTAATTGTTTCATCAGTATTAATATCTAATTTTCCACCTTTAATATCTTTTGTAGTTGCAAATGTAACTTCTTTAACACCTTCTACACCATTAACACCTGCAATAATCTGTGAACTAGCTTTCTCAAACGCAATTTGTTGAACAGCCTTTCCTGTTAAAGGAAAACCTGTTTGTGAAGCAATGACAACAGTAAGAAATGAAATAACAAAAACAGCAGCAATACCTGACCAAAACGCCTTATGAACTGGTGTTGGTGCCCTTTTCTTTTTTCTTGCCATAGTTCAGAGAATATTTTAGAGTATTTAAATTTAACGAGAAATATTAAATACTAAAAGTAACTTTTCATTTGAATGCTTAGAATAATTTTTGATACGAATATATATGGTAAAATTATTGAAGAAGAAAACTTTGAACAAATTGCTACTAAAATTAAATCCGACGTAAATTTTAAAGTATATGGTTATAGTCCTATTAGAAAAGAGCTACGTGACACTCCAAAATCATCAAGGTTAGGTAAATTAAATAGACGTAACTTATTACTTAATGTTTATGATGGTATTACTAATGGGAAATATCTTAGAGATTCTTTAGTTATTCATAGACTTGCTATGAAGTTTTACAATACTTATAGAGAACTTGGTGGCATAAGAAATTGGGAAAAAACAAACATAAATGTTGATTTTACTATAGTCGCATGTGCTATGTTCTACAAATTAGATATTGTTGTTTCGGATGACTCAAAAACAATGTTAAGTAAACAAGCTTTGAAAGCTTTTAGACACATTTCAATCAAAGAAGCATTACGACAACCAACATTCTGGAAATATTCGGATTTAAGAACAAGATATAAATTTTAAGAAGTTGTTACTTTAATAAATTGCTTTAATTCTTTTCTAAATTGTGGATCTTTTTTTGCTTCCTTTATCTCTGCCATAAGCCTAGCCCACTTTTGGTCCTTTTTCTTTGAAAATAGTTTTTTAATCATCTTTCTAAGGATATTATTTTGATATTTAAATCTTTTGAATATAAAAATGGGGTCGCTGGGACTTGAATTCCTGGACTAATTCCATTGAAACTAGTCTCCCAGGACCTCAAGATTTCAATTGAGGAAGATCCTCATCTTCAGTATCGCAGAAGCGTATGCTCCACTTGCGCTCTCCCAACTGAGCTACGACCCCATCAAAGTCTTATATCTATAGCCTATTTATAATAGTTTTGGTGTTGGGATTACGTTTAGTATGAAAAATGACCCCCCTACACTTAGGTGTAAGAAAAAGTGAGAGTTGTTTAGGAAAATTTATATAATAATTTAACTCAATAATAACATGCTTGAATTGATTGTAAATCTAACAAAACCATTTTGGGAGGGGTATGTTAATAGAAAAAAACTTTCAAGATATGAGCCTCCCCGAGATCATAATCAAGAACGACTTGATGCTTTTGGTGGTAATTGCTGGATTACTATTGGAGAAGGTCATGTTTCTGGATATGGAAGTACCATATTTGATTCTTATTTTGATTTACTTGAACAAGCTCCATGGACTACTCGTTCAGTTGCAATGAGAATTAATAATTATGGAAAAGATCCGCTTCCCGATATTGGTTAAATAACCCTCCCTTTCTTCATCAATAAACAGACCACCCTAAACAACTTCTCTACCCAGCAAATGTCTGGCCCATTATCTTAATCGCAAAGAAGTTAAACAATAACATAACTATGCCTGCAAGGGTAGTATACAACAGAATACTACTCACTAAATTCTTCCCTAACGCATATCTCTCACCTAACTTATCAGCACCATTCTCAATACCATTAGCCAATGTAGTCAGAATATACGCAATTTGAATAATGTAAATACCCACAATTATCTGAAAATAAAATGTAGGAACACCAACACCAAACAAATCTAACAAATTACCAAAACCACCAGTATCTCCTCCACTTGTAATCTCACGTAATTTACCTGATAACTGTGTTAAAATCAACGAAATCATTGACGTAATACCAATAACAATACCTGCAATTGCTGGTGTTAAAAACTTCACCTGAGCTTTCATGGAAGAGATTACATCCGCCATTAAATCTTTTAGCCGTGCTTCTACTCGATGTATTTCCTTAATATACCTAGACATACTTAACAAAGCCTGAGCAGCAATTCGAGGTCCTTTCTTAATACTCTCAGCCAAAACTTTCATAGATGACTCAATAACCTTTGACGGAAACTGAACTAACGCACCAACTTTTGGATCAAACAAAGATTCCTCTAACCCCATACCTAACTTAGTAATATTTCGAGAAGCAAGATTAAAGAAATCTCCAGACGTAGTACCATGCATTGTCGTTGCAATTTTGGAAAATGCAATTTCAGCAGGTAAACCATCCCCTAACCGATTACCTAACTGAAATAAAGCAGAAGAAAATTCATCCTCTAATAATTTTGTTCTATTTCTAATCTTAATAACATTCTTTGACCGTAACTTAAAATACATCCCAATAGATAACCCTAAACCAGCAACTAAAACCAAACTAAGTAAAGAAGCACCTAACCCAAACGGACCCACTTTTTCATTCTCAGCACAATTAGGTCCAACATTTGGAGGGCAAACATAATCCAATAACTTAATAGTACCATCAGGATTTGCCATTTCAAAACCAGAATCAAGAGTATGTAATATAATTGGACTACCACCAATAATTAATGCTAAAATTAATACAGTCAAACTAAAGAACAAAGGATTGATACTAATATTTATCTTACCACCAAGAGGAATATTAACATTTCGTAATTTTTTAATTCCCTTTTTCTTACTAATGTCCGTTGCACCATACCCGGCAGGACGTTTTGATAAAATCGTCTTACCAAGATAAAACACACCCGTTGGAAGTGTAATATTGTATAAGAAACTAATAATCAGCAGAAGAACAAATGGATTCATATCACCAGCCATAAAACTTACAACTAAAGGTAAAATTACTAAACCCAATATTGGAAGAATAATACCTAACATATGTAACATAGTCATAGGAGCTTTCAAATCGTGAGCGTAATGCAACATATTCTCATACGTCCCATTTAACACAACATCTAACGCCTTATCTAATAACGAAAGACGGCGATCTTCAGTAGATTCAAATAAAGATGCCTCTACCAAATGAAATGCTTCCACAAATTCCTTATCCCAATCCTTCCACTTATCTAAATAATTATCAGCCGCATCTCGAATAGTACTAAACTTTTCCGTTTCAACATCCCACAAAATTTTTCTAAAATCTAATGACAAAGGGGGTTCAACGTGATTAGCAGCAAATTCAATAGCTCTCTCTAAGTTTGAAGTATGTCTCATATACGTAACCATGTAAAAAATACTTTGAATCATTTGATTAGATGCTTTCATACGCCAGGTATTTGCCATGAAATCTGGAACTTTTCTAATAACCATGATAAGAATAAGACCAGTAACTGCACCACCAACTGCAAGAAAATAAAGAGGTTCACCAAAAATGAGGAACGGAATTGCAAAACCACCAAGAACTCCGAGTAATATAGTAAGTAAACCAGCAAGAAGTGCAAATGATAAAACCCCAGAAGGCGTAACATTCAAATGAGAAACTTCAATATTCTTCTTAACAACTTCTGCTCTTTTGGGGTCTTCCTTTAATTTCAAAATTTTTTCAGAAAAATTACATGCCTTCTCAAACAACGAATAATGTCCTGGGTATAATTCCTTCTTAAAAGTTGTATATTCTTGAGATGAGATTGGTTTTTGTGTTACACTACCTTTCGTACCAAACTCTTCTTCAACACGTTGTTTGTACTTTTCTAATAAATCCTGGTATTTGTCTTTTTCCATCTATCTTCTTCTAAGAAGAAGAATATGTTTAAAAAAGTTCTCCTAAAAAACTTTATCTAAAATTAAACACATTTGTATATCGGGGCACGCCCGAATCGTACCTTTTAGGTACCGGGCTCGACAAGTCAGGGCCCCCAAATACAAAATGATGTTATTACATATAATCTTCTCTTTGAAGAAACTATTATAAACAATGAATTATTACTATAAAACTAAAAAAAGATGGTACGACACTTTGTTCTTGGAAACGGGAACATTTTAGTAGGTTTAGATAGTTTAGGTAGAATTAGAGACTTCTATTTCCCTTATGTTGGGCAAGAGAATCACGTAAACGGAAAAATACACAAAATAGGAATATGGGTAAACGGAATGTTTACTTGGTTTGAATCTGATGAATGGAAAAAAACAATATCATACAAAAAAGAAACACTTATTACAAATATTGTTGCAATTAATGAACGACTTGGAATACAAATCACATTTAATGATGGAGTATCTCATGATAAAAACATATTAATACGAAAAATCAAAGTAAAAAATGTACATGATGACACGAAAGAAGTACGTTTATTCTTCCACCAACAATTTGACATTTCAGAAGGAAACATAGGAGACACAGTATATTATCACCCATTACTAAAATCTCTTATACACTATAAAGGAAAACGATACTTCTTAATGAACGGTTGCGTTGGAAAACAAGGGATTTCTGAATATGCAACAGGTCTCGTAGGAGAATATGGAAAAGAAGGAACGTATAAAGATGCAGAAGATGGAGTATTAAGTAATAACCCAGTAGAACATGGCTCTGTCGATTCTACATTAGCACTACATCTTCAATTACCTCCTCAAAAATCAAAAGATTGTTATTACTGGATTTGTGTTGGAGATTGTTTCCATGATGTTGAAACATTGAATGCAACCATTTTAAATCCAGGTCCACAGAATCTTTTACAAGAAACAGAACAACATTGGAAAAAATGGGTTAACAGGACAGATTTCAAATTTATGGATTTGTCAAAGAATGTAATAGATTTATTCAAACGCTCTCTTTTGATAATAAACACACAAATGGATAATGGTGGATCAATAATTGCATCATCGGATTCAGAGATGCTTCATTTACGAAGAGATACATATGCGTATATGTGGCCAAGGGACGGAGCTTTAATTTCTCGTTCTTTAGATAGAGCAGGATATTCTAATTTAACAAGCAAATTTTTTGAATTCTGTACTACTGCTATCTCAAGAGAGGGATATCTTCTTCATAAATATAGGCCAGACGGTTCTCTAGGAAGTTCATGGCATTCCTGGTTATATCATGGACATATACAACTTCCAATCCAAGAAGATGAAACAGCTCTCGTACTAGATGCATTATGGAAACATTTTCAACAACATGGAAATAAAAAAATAATGAAAAGTTATTTAGACACCTTTGTAAGACCAGCAGCAGAATTTATGCTTTCATATATTGATGAAAAAACAGGATTACCAAAAGAAAGTTATGATCTCTGGGAAGAAAAACTAGGAATCCATACATTTACCTCTGCAACAGTCTATGCAGGATTTAAAGCAGCAGCTAATTTTGAAAGAGTATTTGGTAAAAAAGAAAAGGGTAAAAAGTATCTAGTTGCTGCTGAACGAGTTAAAGAAGCAATATTAAAACATCTTTATGATCCAGAATTAGGATATTTTGTAAAAATGGCGTACTATGATGGTAATGAACTCAAAAAAGATACAACTCTAGATATGAGTAGCGCGTATGGAGTATTCCAATTTGGTGTCCTTGACAGCGATGATGAAAGAATAGAATCTTCTATGAATGCTTGTTTGGAAAGGCTTTCTCTTAATACAAACTCAGGAGGACATGCTAGATATGTAAATGATTATTATTACCGTGTTGATAAAGAAGGCACACCAGGAAATCCTTGGTTCATAACCTCATTATGGGTAGCAGAATATTATATACATAAAGCGTATAATAAAAAAATGTTACAACCGGCAATAGATATCTTTAACTGGGTAGCATCACATACATTAGAAACAGGAGTTCTTTCAGAACAACTTAACCCCCACACTTCGGAACCAGTATCAGTAGCACCATTAACCTGGAGTCATGCAGGCTTCGTCATCGCAATTAATAAATACTTAGAGAAACTAGATAATTTAGGGATATGCACGATGTGTAATCCACCAAAATATAAAGAAAAATGAATAAGGAGAAGATTTTGAAATAATTATTGTGGGGCACGCCCGAATCGTACAGGCCACCCACAAAGAATATTCCAAAAATAATGTAAATGACAAAAGTACAAAAAATGTATACATTTTTGAACATCCAAAGTGAGGTGCCTTCACTTTGAAAGTATTAATGTTTGGATGGGAATTCCCTCCCTTTCACAGTGGAGGACTAGGAACAGCATGTTACGGTCTCACAAAAGGACTTTATAACCACGGAGTTGATGTAACATTTGTCGTACCAAGATTACCAGAAGTAGCAGACTCAGAATTCGTAAAACTTGTAGCAGCAAACGAAACAGCAACAGTAATCCCCATAAATTCTCCATTACAAGCATATATGACAGAAGAAGAATACACAATCATGATGAACGAAGAATACTCTCCAACAAAAACAAAATCAATGTATGGTGGGAATTTATTTTCTGAAGTAAAAAGATATGCACAGAAAGCACAACAAATTGCAGAAGAACAGGAACATGACATAATACATGCACACGATTGGATGACATACCAAGCAGGTTATGCAGCAAAAAAAATATCTGGAAAACCTCTTGTGCTACATATACATGCAACAGAATTTGATAGAACTGGAGGAAATGGATTACATCCATTCGTACATCAGATAGAAAGAGAAGGTTTCGAAAACGCAGATAAAATAATTGCAGTAAGTAGGTTTACAAAACGGAAATTAGTTGAAAAGTATAATGTAAATCCAGATAAAATAGAAGTAGTACATAACGCAGTTGAATTAACCCCACAACCCGTTCGTAAAGAACGAACAAAAAACGTATTGTTTTTAGGAAGAGTTACGTTACAAAAAGGTCCAGATTACTTCATCTCAGCTGCGAAAAGAGTTTTAGAATTACGAAAAGATGTTACATTCATTATGGCGGGATCTGGTGACATGCAACGGTCTCAAATAGAAAAAGCAGCAGAACTTGGAATAGGCGATAAAATTCTTTTCACGGGATTTTTACGAGGAAAAGACGTAGACAAAGCATATCAAATGGCGGATCTTTACGTAATGCCATCTGTCTCAGAACCATTTGGCATCACGCCATTAGAATCACTTAACAACAACGTACCTGTCCTAATATCAAAACAATCAGGCGTATCTGAAGTACTACATCATTGCTTGAAAGTCGATTTCTGGGATATAGATGAAATGGCAAGTAAGATTATTTCAGTATTAGATAATGATATTTTGTGGAAAAGTTTACGAAAGAATGGTGCTAAAGAAGTTTCAAAGTTTAGTTGGAATGAACCTGCTTCTAAATGTGTTAACGTATATGATAATTTGATGGTTAAAGTTGAAGGGTAGGAAGTCTATCCAGAATGAAATAAAAATGTATACTGGGGCACGGCAGATTCGTTTAGTTTATAACTAAACCTGCCTCGACTCATGAAAATCAAAACATATTGATTTTCAGAGCTTAAATGAAATCCTTGTTTCATTTAATGCTACGTCAGGGCGCCAGTATACAAATTACATTCATTCTGAACAGACTAATGTAGGAATACCTTTTTATACTATAACTCATTACTTTACACCTAAGAGGGTAGAATGAGCAAGCAAATTTTAAACGAAGTACATCCAGATAGTCAGTTCTGGCTAGCTGATGGAAAGACTCTTAAGAATCTACATGAATTACGAAATGCCCTCCAACAAATGGATGATACAGTCTTCGGCCATCATGTTAATGAAGAAAGACATGACTTTCATAACTGGGTAAAAGATGTTCATCAAGATGAAAAACTAGCAGAAGCAATGTTGCAACAAAAACATAGGAAAGGTGTTCTTTATGAAGTTGCTCGTAGAATTAAGGAAGTAGAAGGTTATATTGGAAATTCAAAGATAGAGTATGCAAAAAAGAAATCATTGAAAAAAGAATCTAAAAACAAAAATCTCAAAAAAGCAACCGTTACAAAAGTAAAAAAAGCAACTTCAACTAAAAAATCAATAAAAAGAAAGAAAAAAAGTTCTGTAAAAAAACTAAGTAAGGAAGACAAGGAGATTAAAGAAATTAATAAAGCACTACAAGAACCAGATAGATTATTTACATTCGATTTTCTCACAAAATTTACAATCAACAATAAAATTGAAACTATTGCAATAACTACTGCAATTGCATTCTCATTGATAATACTTGCAAGTAACTCAACCGGACCAAATATAACTGGAGCAGTAATTGGTTCGGCAGGAGCGTTTTCAATCTCTGGAATAATCGCTGCAACAGGAGTAATTACACTTCTCTTCATGACATTATACTTCATGCAGCAAGAAAAATGGTAAGTATCTGCTTTTACTTCCAAGTACATCAACCTTTTCGACTAAGTAGATATAAAGTATTTGATATTGGTTCAACAAGAGATTATTTTGACGAAGAAAAAAATTCTGCAGTACTCCAGAAAGTTGCAAAAAAATGTTACTTACCAACAAATAAACTTTTACTAGCACTAATTCGATTACATCCAGAATTTAAAATAAGTTTCAGTTTTTCTGGCGTATTCTTAGAACAATGCGAAAAATATATGCCAGAAGTTCTAGAAAGTTTTAAGGAATTGGTAAAAACAGGAAACGTAGAAATCCTTGCAGAAACATATTATCATTCCCTTGCATTTCTCTACTCAGAAACAGAATTTGAAGAACAAGTTAACATGCATATGGCAACAATTAAACGACTTTTTAACGTTACTCCCACCGTATTTAGAAATACTGAATTAATTTATCAAAATGCTCTTGCAAGAAAAGTAGAAGATATGGGATTCAAAGCAATTCTCTTAGAAGGATGGGATAACATCCTTGAATGGAGATCGCCTAACTTTGTGTATAAATCTTTACTTGGAAATCTTCCTTTATTATGTAAAAATTATCGTCTCTCAGATGATGTCGCATTCAGATTTTCAAACAAAGAATGGAAAGAACATCCACTAAGCGTAGAAAAATATGCCTCCTGGATTAACGAAGTAAATGGAACTGGAGATACAGTTAACTTATTTATGGATTACGAAACATTTGGAGAACATCAATGGGAGTCAACAGGAATCTTTGAATTCCTACGGCATCTTCCTGGAGCTTTATTACAACATCCAGATAATAACTTCAAATTTCCAAGTGAAATAGCAGAATACCCTGCACGAGATGTTTTAGATATTCACGAACCTTTATCCTGGGCGGATATGGAAAGAGATGTAAGTGCGTGGCTTGGAAATGACATGCAGAGATCTGCAATACAAAAATTATATGCACTCGAAACATATATTAAGGAGAAAAATAATCCAGAACTATTGCACTTATGGAGAAAGATGCAAACATCTGACCATTTTTACTACATGTGTACGAAATGGTTTAATGATGGTGATGTTCATAAGTACTTTAATCCGTATGACAGCCCTTATGATGCGTTCATATATTACATGAATGTTTTTAAGGACTTACAAGATAAATTAGAAGAAAAAGGAGTGGTAGAAACATGGCAGCAAAAAGAAAAAAATCAGAAACAGCTAAGGGAGTACGCGTAGCAAAAAAATCATATTTAGACGTTCAACATGAACATCATCAATTCTTTGCAAATGATGGACAGATTCTAAAGAATATAAGTGAATTACCAAAAGCGTTACAAAATATGGATGCACAAACATTTGCACATCATGTTAATGGTGATAAAAACGATTTTGCAAGTTGGACAGAACATGTATTTGGAGACGACAAACTTGCAGGAACATTACGTGGACTAAAGAAAAAACCAAGTATTATTCGTGCAATTCGACGGCATTTTTAAATGAAAGAAATTACTTATGTTAACAGGATTCCCTCAATCAAGAATGGGACTTTAGCTGTTGACATTGGTGGCACAAATACTAATTTTGGAATATTTCACAAAAAAAAGTTACTTCTTTCTCTCCATTTTAAAAGTTCAGAAATCACTAAATTTAGCCATATAATAAAGAGAGTTCTTAAACACATCAAAGAGAAATACAACATTACCTGCATTAAAGCAGGAGTTGCTGCCGCAGGAAGATTACATCAGAATAATATTGAACTAACTAATCAGAAATGGAATGTAAAAAAGAAAGATCTTCCGTTCATAAAAGTTCGATTGATGAACGACTTTCAAGCACTTGCATATGGCATTGATGTGTTATCAAAAAATAAGATTCTACCAGTAAAAACAGGAACAGCAGACAAAGGTCCACGAATTTTATTAGGTGCAGGAACGGGTTTAGGAAAATCAATATTGCTTCATAATGGAAAGAAGTATGAACCCCTTCCTTCTGAGGGAGGTCATGGAAATTTTGCACCGATGAATGAAGACGAATATAAATTACTGAAATTTTTACAAAAAAGATTGAAAAGAGAAGTAATAGAATGGGAAGACGTCCTATCAGGAAGAGGTCTAACAAATATCTACCTCTATCTTAATTCAAAGAGATTTAAGAAGACAACACATACTCAGAAAATAATCACTTCAGGATTCCATTCTCTTGCTATCTGTGCAGGTAGAAATACAGACCCACAATCAATGGAGGTATTCAAATATTTCACACGATTTTATGCAAGATGTGCAAGAAACTTTGCATTAGATGTATTAGCATCTGGTGGAGTATATATTGGTGGTGGGATAGCAGCAAATCATTACCCAATCTTTCGAAAACTTGGATTTGCAAAAGAATTTTTGAATGCACATAAAATGAAAGATTTCTTAAAGAAAGTACCTGTATATGTGATTAAAGATTATAATATCAGTTTGTACGGTGCAATGGCGAGTGTTGAATAGTTTTTGATTTTTAAGATTTCAACCATAAGCTTTATAAACCAACATTAACAATTGTTAATCCTACAATGGAAATCAACATAAATAGAGACCTGTACGACCAACCAGACCAACATCAATCTAAATTCATCGCTACACCAGGATTAAGTGTAGAACTCATCAAAAAAATATCAGAAAGCAAGAATGAACCAGAATGGATGTTACAAAAGAGACTAAAAGGATTAGAACTCTTTCAGAAAACAGAATTACCAAAATGGGGTCCGAACTTAAAACACCTCAACTTTGATGAAATTGTCTTTTTCTCAGATCCAAACGCAGAAGAATCAACAAGTTGGGAAGACGTCCCACAAGAAATAAAAGATACATTTGACAAACTTGGAATTCCTGAAGCAGAAAAACAAGCACTTGCAGGGGTAGGAGCACAATATGACTCAAATGTAGTATACCATAACATCAAGAAAGAACTTGCAGACAAAGGAGTTATCTTTGAAAATATGGATGTAGCTTTACAAAAATATCCAGAGATGGTAAAAAAACATTTCATGACCTCCTGTGTTCCAATAACAGATCACAAATTTGTCATGCTTCATGCAGCTGTATGGAGTGGTGGAACATTCATTTACATACCAAAGGGAGTAAAAGTAGAATTGCCATTGCAAGCATACTTCCGAATGAATCAACTTTCTGGAGGACAATTTGAACATACTTTAATCATAGTTGACGAAGGAGCAGAATTACATTACATAGAAGGATGTAGTTCTCCAAGATATAGTAAAAACAGTTTACATGCAGGATGTGTTGAAATTTTTGTCAAAGACAATGCAAAAATGCGATATTCTTCAATAGAAAACTGGAGCAGAAATACCTATAACTTAAACACAAAACGAGCACTTGTTGATGAAAATGCGGTTATGGAATGGGTTTCTGGAAACATGGGGAGTTCTATTACCATGTTATACCCCTGTTCAATATTACGAGGAGAAGGAGCTTCAACAGACAGTTTAGGAATCGCATTTGCAGGAAAAGACCAACATCAAGATGTAGGTGCGAAAGCAATACATTGTGCCCCAAGAACTACTTCCAAAATAGTTTCAAAAAGCATCAGCAAGGATGGAGGAATCGGAGCGTACAGAGGACTAGTAAAAATCTTACCTATTGCAAAAGATAGTAAGACAAGCGTCGTATGCGATGGATTAATTTTAGATGAAACATCTGTATCAAACACCATTCCTGCATTAGAAGTAGGAAACAACCAAGTAGATGCAGCACACGAAGCAAAAGTTGGACGAATTAGTGAAGACGCATTATTCTACTTACAATCTAGAGGATTAGATGAAGAACACGCAATGCAAATGATAGTGTCTGGATTCGTAGAACCAATTATACGACAATTACCATTAGAATACGCATTAGAATTGAATAGGTTAATAGAATTAGAAATAGAGGGCCAAGTATGAGAAAACAAGATTTCCCAATATTGAACAACGTAGTGTACCTAGATAGTGCAGCAACAACGCAGAAACCACAAGTTGTTATTGATAGACTTACTAAATATTATCAAGAAGAAAATGCAAACGTTCACAGAGGTATTTATACTCTTTCACAGATTGCAACAATGGAATACGAAAAAGTACGAGAAATTATTGCAGGATTTATAGGAGCAAAAGAAAAAGAAATAGTATTTACAAAAGGAACAACAGAAGGATTGAATTTATTAGCAAGATCTCTTGGAGAAACATTACAACAAGGAGATGAAATAGTTTTAACCGTAATGGAACATCATGCTAATATTGTACCGTGGCAACAACTTGCTAAAGAGAGAGGGGTAATATTGAAATTCATTCCATTAACTTCTGATTACAATCTTGACATGAAGAAAGCAGAAGAATTAATTACAGAAAAAACAAAAATTGTTTCCGTAGTTCACATGTCAAACGTTCTTGGAACCATTAATGATGTTAAAAAAATAGCAGATATGATCCACAAGAAAAATGGATTACTAATTGTAGATGGAGCACAATCAATAGCACACATGCCAATTAATGTACATGAACTAGATTGCGACTTCTTTGTATTCTCCGGTCATAAAGTCTATGGGCCAACAGGAATAGGAGTTCTCTATGGAAGGAAAGAATTACTTGAAGGGATGAAACCATACCAATACGGAGGAGATATGATTCGAGAAGTTTCTTTAAATGAAGCTAGTTGGAATGACTTACCGTGGAAATTTGAAGCAGGAACACCAAACATCTCTGGAGTGGTTGGTCTGGGAAAAGCTATTGAATATGTGCAATCTGTTGGAATGGAAAATATTGAAAAACATGAGAGTGAATTAATAAATTATTTCATGAAAAAAATAGAAGAAATTACTATAATTGGTCCAGAAAATAATAGAGGAGCGGTATTCTCCTTCATAATGGAAGGAATACACCCACATGACGTCAGTGAAATTCTTAATGCATCTAATGTAGCAGTCAGAGGAGGACATCACTGTGCTATGCCGTTAATGAAAGAACTAGGATTAACAGGAACAACGCGAGCATCTTTTGGAATGTATAACACCACAGAAGATATTGATAAATTATTTGAAGGACTACAAAAAGTTACAGAGGTCTTCAAATGAGTGATTTAGAGTTATATCAAGAGAATGTACTCGACTATTACAAGAATCCTAGAAACAAATGTGAAATTGAAGAGTATACACACACAGCTCGTGAACTAAACCCATTATGTGGAGATGAACTTACAATATATCTTAATGTGAAAGAAGGGATTGTACAGGAAGTAGGGTTTCAAGGAACTGGATGTGCAATAAGTCAAGCGGCTATCTCCATGTTAACAGAGAAATTAGTTGGTATGAATGTTGTTGACATGAAAAAAATAGGAAAAGAAGACATCTACGGAATGTTAGGAATACCAGTAAGTTATACACGAGAAAAATGCGCATTACTCTCAAAAAAAGTACTTCATAAATCATTGGAGGTACCACAATGTTAGAAACCAAAGACCTACATGTTGAAGTAGATGGAAAGAAAATTCTAAATGGAATTAGTCTACAATTTGAACAAGGTAAAGTACATGCTTTAATGGGACCAAACGGTTCAGGAAAAAGTACCCTTGCTAACGTAATAATGGGGCATCCTAAATATGTCATTACGTCAGGAGATATCTTACTAGATGGCAAAAGTATTCTCACATTAAACCCCGCAGAACGTTCCAAGTTAAGGATATTCTTATCATTCCAACATCCAGAAGAAATAGAAGGAGTACGAATCAGAAAATTCTTACGAACAATTGTTAATGCGAGAAGAGAAGAAAAGATATCAGTACTAGGTTTTAAACAAATACTAGATATCAAAATGAAAGAATTAGGAATCAATCCAGAATTAGCTGGAAGATATCTTAACCACGGATTTTCAGGAGGAGAGAAAAAGAGAATGGAAATGTTACAACTATCTCTCTTAGAACCACAATATGCATTCTTAGATGAAACAGATTCAGGACTAGATGTAGATGCTATCCGGGCCGTTGCATCATCTATACACACAGTAAAAGATAAAACTAACATGGGCATTATCTTAATTACACACTATAACCGTTTCCTTGAATACATTAAACCAGACATAGTAAGTGTTATATATGACGGAAAGATAGTATTACAAGGTGGGAAAGAACTTGCAGGACGGATTGAAGAAGAAGGATTTGGAGGTATCATAGATGATTACGAAAGAACAGCTAATTGAAAACGTATTCAAAAAGTATGAAGACCCAGAGATCCATTTAGATGTCTGGACTATTGGGTTAGTATATGACATTAAAATAGATGGAACCAAAGTAGATATCTTACTTACATTTACATCCCCCTTTTGTCCATTCGGACCACAAATGGTTTCAGAATTAAAGGACATGATAAAAAAGGAAGGAGCAGAAGAAGTAGAAATAGATATTACATTTGACCCACCATGGAAGCCATCAGACGAATTACGGGAGATGTTAGGAGTATGATACCACAAAAACATCCACAGGAAATTGAAGTATGGTATATTCTTCCTGCTATTAGAAAAGAACTAGTTCGAGTCTTTAAAACGAAAGGAAAGAATGGAAAAGAAATAGCTGGACTCTTAGGATTAACACCTGCAGCAGTATCACAATATGGAAAAGACAAACGTGGTGGAGCAGAATTGCCTCAAGAAGTAAGGGGATATATATTGGAATGTTCTGAAAAGATAACTAACTCTAAAACAGCTTATAGAGAGATACAGAATATTGTGGGTTATATTAAAGAAACAAAAGCACTATGTAAAATACATTTGTTATTTGAAGATGAATTGGATGACTGTGATGTTTGCTATGTTTGATATTTATTGAACAATTTTTGAATTTCTTTCACAACTTAACTTAAGATAAATTAAACATGCTGTCAAATCTGCTATAATCCCTGTAGGCATATCTGGTTTATTTAGACGAACTTCATTATACACTAATTCCATAGATTCAGATAATGGCATATTGTTACATCTTGACAAATCACTAAACATGGCACGTAGTGTAGGATAATTAGTAGTAATTTCTATGTTATGATATTTATCAGAGGGTTTTACTGAATTCTTTAATCTGTTTTGGTAATATTTTAAAACATTTTCATTTTTTCTAATTGGAAATGTTCTGTGATAATAACCACTCATTTCAAAAGCCAAATTTTGCATACGCTGTAACCATATCGTGTCTTCTGGCGTTGTATTTTCTAAAATTTTTGGAACATTATCTAAAATACTTATTTCATCTTTGTCTTGGTTTGATACTTGTGAAATAACGATTGGAAAGAGAAATTCTATTATACCTTGATTAACTCTTCCTCCTCGCCGATTCTTTTTTGAATCTGCTTGTGCACGATAACAAAGGTCGTATGTTCCACAAGGAAACCCAACCGAATAGATTCTGGTTGTGAGATCTTCAAAGGCATCTCCAATATTTACACCAGCTGACAAGAAGTATTCTAGTTTTTGAAATTCATTGAGATTACTTCTTCTGGTAGTACACCCCTCTTTTTCGGATATTGGTTCAAGAACACTAGCTAGTTGAACAAATCTACGTATTTCTCTAGGCAAAAGTTTTTCTTCTAATTCGGACCATACAATGTCGTGAAATCTAGATTTTGTAGCCATGTTCTTCTAACATTTTGATAGTGTCGCTTACTCTTGCACGCAGGGTATCATAACTATCTGTGTTTATTCCTATATTCGGAAAATCCCATAAATTTTCGATTAAGTGAAGCTTTGGTTGCTCTATTCTTGGAATTTCTGCATGAATCAGTCTCAGCCAAGGGCGTTTATGTTCCAGATTCTTTCCAATAATTTCCTCAATCTGAGCAGGAGTGTGTTTTCCACCCTGATATTCTCTATCAGATTCTAAAAGAGAACATACTGCATCTACAGCTCCAAGTTTCATATCATCATCAGTAGCATTTGGATTAGGGTTATTCCATTTTTGATGGTGATATTGACATCTATGTCTTTCAAGTGAAGGCGTGACATAGCGATTAAAGAATTCTGGGCTTCTATTTCTGTATTGGAGAGCAAACCCTCTAATAACTTCCCATTCAAACTTGTTTCCATAGCCTATTATATCATGAGGTCGTTGTGGGTCTTCTTTTCCAATCTGTAATCTTTCAAGAAAGTACTCAATATGTTGAACATGTCTGATTGTTCCAAGTAACCACGTTTCTATTTCAGCACTTGTTGGTTTGTTTTTTAAGCTTCTTTCTTTCATTATTTATTCACTTTGAACTATCCTCTTTTTATCATAAATAATCTTCCCCCCTCGTTGTGGGGAGTAAAAAGAAAGATTTAAATAAACTCAACAATTCTAAGCATACATGATAGAACAAGTCTTGCAAGAAATTGGACTTACACAGAACGAAATTAAAGTATACCTTGCCCTTTTAGATTTAGGAGAATCAAAAACAGGTGATATTCTAAAAACATCGGGATTAAATTCTGGGAGGATTTATGAAATACTTGATTCACTACAAAAGAAAGGTCTTGTTTCTTTTATTGTGAAATCAGGAGTAAAGCTCTTTAGCCCAGCTGATCCTAAAAGAGTTAGAGATTACCTTGATGAAAAGAAAAAAGCAATAGAAAAACAAGAAGAAGATTATAACAAAATTCTTCCAGATTTATTACAGAAAATTTCAGCAATCAAATCAGAAGCAAAGATAGAAGTTTTTTCAGGATTAAAAGGAATGAAAACTGCATGGAGAAAAGAATTCAATTATCCTAAATCAGAAAAAATATATGTGTTAGGAGTAAGTGCTTCTGCAAAGTATCCTAAAGAAGTGTGGGATTACTTTACTAATATTCACCGTAAGATAAGAGATAATAGAGGATACAAAGTTAAAAAATTGTTAAACATTAAAGCAAAGAAGGAGAGACAGCTTCATGAAAAAAATGCAGATGTTAAGTATCTACCTTACGGTTCATTAGTTCCAATTAGTATTGTAGGAAATTTAACAATTATAGGGATTATTTCAGAACAAATGATTAGCATTACCATTGAAAGTAAAGAAGTTGCAAATAACTTTAAGGAACAATTTAACACTCTTTGGAAAGTAGCAACTCTATGAACTTAGCTTCTCCAGAATAAACTTTCTTGCTTCATTACCATTCTCAACAAAAATAGTTGCGCCACCAACATAGAAATGACCGCCTCCACTTCCTTCACCAAACTTAGTCCCAACTTCTTTACATAACTTTCCAATATCAACTTTACATAACTTCTTATTAAAAATGTTAGAACCAATACCAATTCGAACCATATCCTCATCTACTTGACGTATAACAAGGTTATAACTTGCCTTTGGAAATTTAATGTATGCATAAAATCTATCTGGTACACCTTTAGAAAAACCAGCATTTCTGTCATCTTGCACAACCGTCTTATCAATAAATTCAATATGCTCATCAACAAAATCTCGCCATTGTTTATAATTACTAATTTGTGCTTTATGAAATACCTCTGGCCTAAAATTCCAAATAGATTTAGTAGATAATGGAGTTTCACCTAATTCTTCATGCAAAACTGTTGTAAAAACCTCATGATTTAATGCATTATCCCGAGTATGAAATAATGAACCAATCTGATGCATTTTCTGTAATGGTGTAGAATATTCTTTTTGCCGATAATAACACGCTTTAATCTCCTCAGGAGTATATGACGCAGAATCAATCTTATCCATCGCTACTTTAAAATCTTTAAGTTCTTTTGTTAATCTCAGTCCATTCTCCTCAGCCAAATCTAATAAAAATCCAGTACAACTTGGAGTAACCTTCCAATGATCTGAATCTGTTAATGTATCTTGTTTATTTGAACTATGATGATCAAACCATAAAAACACGTTGGTATCTGGCTTTGGAAGATCTAATAAAATATCCTTATCAGTAAACTCAAACTCCCCATGAGTTTGTACATCTCTAGGTAATAAAGGAATAACTTCCACATCAGCAAGATCTTCTTCAGTTAAATTAGAGAGATACGTCACATATTTCTTAAAGATAAACGCACTACAAAAACCGTCTGTACATTTCGCATGTGTAATAATTCTGTATGTCATAATGTTAATTAATTAAGTGGCTATAAAAAACTATGCCAAAAACTCTACCTCAATCTCTAATTGATCAGCTGTAGGATATTCAGTAACAATAGCAGGGAATAAATCTAAACCAAGGAAATACGTTTTCTTTTTCTTCACCAACTTTCTTGAAATCAAAATTCTAGGTTTTTCTTCATCCAAATAAATCTCACCATCATCAAGTTTAAACTTCTTCTTAATTCTATCAAATAACGGTTTTAATTTATCAATAAACTTACTCTTATCAACTTCAGACAACTTTTTTCTATACTCTACTCCTGGCTTAAGATGATATAAATACAACGCACCACGAATCAGCAAACCTTCATCATCAACAATATCAAAATCTCTCTTAACATTCTTAGACTCTCTTTTTATCCTATTAGTTAATTGTACAGCATCTTTTAACTTAGCAGTACAAAGATGTGCCTGTAAGGGATATTCTTTCTCCTGAATGTATTCTAATAATCTTATTCCGGATTCTAAAGAACCTTCAATAGCATAACTTAATTGATTTTTAACTTTAAAATCCATCTCTCCCAACTTTGATAAAGAATTATCAGCAATCTCTAACTCATTTAAATTAAGAAAACTGACTTTATCCTGGATATAATCAATAATCTTTTGAATTTCCTTTTCTTTTGTAGGAACTAAAGGCAATTCAACACCGACATCCCACTCAAATTCTTTAGCTAACAGAACTCTTTCCCAAAATGTATCATTATCTAAATCCAAATGAAACCTAATTTCATCTAAACCTGCATCATACAATTTTGTAAGCGTTTCTTTTGTAACAAGATTCAATGAAGTATAAAGATGAACATGGAACTCTTTCCCATACCTCTCTTTTAATAATTTGATATACTCTACAGTTCTATCCAACCTACTTAACGGATCACCACCAGTAATACCAGCGCCTCTCGCTTGCATTAACTCACATTCTTTAAACAAATCTTCAGTAGAGTTAATCTTTCTCTCATTAGCATACGAATCATCTTTTCCAAACTTGTGGTCAGAAACAGGACAAAAATAACATTTTCGAGGACATATGCCCGTAATAAAGATAACTACCTTCTGTCCAAGGATACAGGATAAACAGCCGTTCGGCAATTTCTTAAGATTGTAGGAGTGACACTTGTTTGGTTTTAACATTAGAACTCTTTTTAGTTTGTGTTTTATAACTCTTTCTTATTGTTATACATATTTAGTTACACAGGCCGATTTGTCTTTTGCGCCTCAATCATCATGGGCTTTGCTCATTTTCGGCTAGTTATGAACTTGTTGAATAACTTTCCAAAAAGCTCTGCTTTTTGATATACATATCGCACAATGAAAATAGATTGTCGGCGAAGGGCAACTAAATACGTTCTTATTGTTTCCTCACTTCTCTTTCCAACCAATCCTTATACTCAAAGAAAATTTGCTCAGAATCTAACGTCCCAGTTTTATCCTTAACCTTATCAGATATTAAATGAAATTTATCATTTGCTTTTACTATAAACTCTGCTTCCAACAATTCTGGCTTCTCTAACTCTTCAGCTAAATCCGTAACAGCTTGCTTACACCTTGCACGTAACTCAATATTCTGCCATACTGCATCCCAATCACCAGCAAATTCTTTAATACGGCCAGCCATTCTCTTTATAATCATAGAATTACCATTACGTAAATCATCAGTAATCTCTAACTGATCCGTTTCTGCATTATACACCATCAAATCAACAAACGCCTTCTCAGCAAGAGGATCGTTCTCCCACTGCTTACGAACTTCTGTAACACGCAACACTCGTTTATATTTCTTCAAACCAGATAATA
The DNA here is from genome assembly GCA_964510085.1 of uncultured Methanosarcinales archaeon. GTDB lineage: Archaea > Nanobdellota > Nanobdellia > Woesearchaeales > GW2011-AR9 > CAZEAB01. The sequence goes on from CAZEAB010000004.1 coordinate 70,576, forward strand.
CAGGATTCGTCACAACAATAATGTCAATCGCTTTAAACGACGTCTTAGGAACGCCAATATCATTTACAACCCTATCATAGACCCCATATGGAGAATCAGCGTGAATCGTTCCCGCAACAACATTCGCAGCAGCACCAACACGCATTGCTTCAAATAATGCAACAGCTTCCTTACTTCTAACTTCACCAACAAAAATCGCAGAATCTCCTAATCGAAGAGTGGAACGAATGCCAATAGAAGGATCAACTTCCGAACCACCTTCAGAAGCAAGAGCAGAAGCAACTTTTAACGGTTCTAAATTATATCCTAACTGCCGTAATGATCCCTGAGGAAGTTCAAAAGTATCTTCAATAGTAATAATTCGTGATTTCCGTGGGATCTCAACAAGAAAACTTCCTAACAAAGAAGATTTCCCACTAGACCTTGTTCCTGCAATTAACATCGTTGCATTATTATCAATAAGAAAACTTAACAAACCAGCCCCCATTGAATTCAAATAATTAATCTTCTTCTGCAAGTATAACGGAAACGTCCAAGGATGATCTCTGTGACGTCTAAAAGAAAACGCTAGCCCCTTAGGACTTAACGGAGCACCTATAGCAGAAACCCTTGCACCAAAATCAGCAACAACTAACTCTGTATCAAGAATAGGATTCGCTTCATCCAAAGGTCTGCCAGAAATTAACCGTAACTTCGTAGCCCAACTATCTACTTCAGCATGAGTTGGATAAATATTAGTATAACAATCACCATAATCTTGATGAACTATAAAAATTGGAAGAGTTCCATTTGGTGCGTTAATATTAACATCCTGCACTTTTGGATCTGCTAGTAACAGCTCAATCAACCCAAATCCAACAGTATACCGTAACAACGCTCTTGCCAATTGCTCAACTTTCTCAACAGACATATGCTTTTTCTGATGTTGTGTTAAATCCGTAATTAAATCCTTGCCAATATTAAAAAACACTTCCCTCATACGTTGAGGGTCAATAAACTCTTCCCTCGTTGGCTTATGCTCGGACATAATACGCTTTGCGTCATCTAACAACTGATATGATTCTTCATCAAACTGAAATTCAGGAGGAGAAAGATGATACATAATCTTAATATTATCATCAAACGTAAAAATATTAACCTCAGACTCATCACCACTCGCCTTAAAACGATAACTCTCAGCAAAATTTCCTTCGGGAAACTGTGAAACTAACTTAGTATACATAAAATCCGGTCGAGTTGTTGGATTAAATGCAATACCATAAATTTGTCTGTTATGTAACTCATAATCATGCGTATGAGGCATCAATAACTGAATAAGTTTAGTAGAACCAATCTTCTGCACTGCATCTACAAGAATCTGTACAAATTTATGTTGACTTTCCTTATGCCTTGCATCCGTAACTAACTCTAATTTCTTTTTCTCATCTCTCTCTAACCGCTTTAACTTAACAAACGCAGCAAGAGGGTCTTCCTTCAACACCTTATGAATTAACTGTTGAAACCTTGCATAACTACCCCTAACATACCTCTCATGTTGAGGATCTGCAACAATATGAGAATACGCAAACCTCTCATCAACATTAAGTTTCTTGTAAATAAACGCAAGTTCATTCAGAATATGCGTTTGAGTGTAATCATACTCATACTCTCTAAGTTGCGTAATAGTAACAATAGTAACACCGCTATTTTGTACAAGAAGTTCAATAACTTTCCCCATACATGTAGCACTATACTCAACAGAAGGAGGGAAATTACAATTACTAGCATCTATTCTGAGAATCTTATTCTCACCTTCATGAACTGTTTCTGAAACAAAACACTTCTTTTTACTAACCTCTTTATCTGCCATTAACTTACTATGGTTGTATCTCTGGGTTTATTATATTTTCTGTCTTTTACGTTTAATAATATATATATACTTACTTTATTTACTAAAAGACATGCCAAAACAACAGTACAAAAGAATTAATTTACCAGGATACCAAGGAGAATTTTATGATATGGGACCATTACCAGAATTAGTTGGTGATACACGTACCATGGTGGTAACTTCTACTGGAGCAGAACTTGTCGGACCAAAACCTCCAGGACAACATTATCACCAAGTTGGTGTGATGCAAGATGGTAAAATAATGCCTGTTAATAGTTTCTTATACACTCCTCAAGGCAATACCACTCAATAAAAAGTATTTATTATATTTTCTGTAATTGGAATGATTTATATAACAGAACTCTTTCCTTAAACTATGAACAAAAGAGGACAATTAGCCATCTTTATGATAGTGGGAGTGCTTTTAGTAGGTCTTTTTCTCCTCATATTCTTTTTAGTCTCTACAAATAAAGAAGTAAAACAACCTCAAGAGGTGTATAGCGGAAATTCAATCCAAAGTTATGTTCAATCTTGTATAGAAAGTACTGCCAAAGCCGCTATAACTCATACAGGAAAGCAAGGGGGGTATTATAAACTTCCATTACTTGAAGAGTATAACACTCCATATTATTTCTATGATAAAAAAAGTACTATAATAACTAAAGAAGAGATAGAAAAAGAATTATCCTCATATATTAATAACGAACTATTCTTTTGTTTACAAAATTTTCAAGTATTTAAAGACCAAGGAATAAAAATCACATCTCAAGAAGTTAGCACCACTACCCTATTAAAACCAGATAGTGTTATGTTTGACATCACATTTCCAGTAAGTTTTGAGGTTGGTGGAACTAAGAAAGAAATAGTTACATTTAGTACAATTGTTTCACATAAATACGGAACAATATTTAATAATATAAAACAATTTATAAAAGATCAAGAACAAACTCCAGATAGTATATGTATTACTTGTATTGTTGAAATGGGATATAAAGTTAGTATGATACCAATTGATGATAAAATAATTTTTGAAATAAAACACAATGATTTTATGTTTAGTTTTATTAATCAGTATGAGGGATTCTCATGAAGTGGATAATAATATTAATTCTGTTGTCATCAACCGTATTAGCAATTTGTCCTTATGATCCTATATGTCCTGATTTTAATTATGAAACATCAGATCTGTCAAAAATTAATGATTGGTCTAAAGTAGATTGGACAAAAATTCCTCCTGAACGTATACATGAAGTTCCTATTAATGAGATTGTGTATAGTAAGCTAAACCCTGAGCAGCGAAAAAAAATGACTACTGAACAAATTCAAGGGAATCTCGATCAGATTGACAATTTAAGAGATGTTGATGTTAGTAGGGCTAAGGAAGCAATTAAATTAGCATACGGTTTAACTGTTGGTAGCTTAGATGGTGCAGCAAGGTTTGATGGTAAATTTTTAACTGCTACTGAAGGATTGGGGCATTTTATTGATTCTGCAGATGCTAATTTACATAAGGGAAGAGTAGATGTAAACGAAGATGGAACAATTACATTTCATCCTGATGGAAATATGAAATCGTTTCCAAAAGAAGGAAAGTTTGAAATTGATACTAACCAGAAAACAGTAGATATAGGAACGAATACTTTAAAGGGCATTGTATCCATGGATGGAGGTAAAACCCTTGTTGGTGTTACTTCAACAACTACAACAATCAATGGGGTGAAAATATCCAGTTTTAATGAAAAACCAGTAGAAATATTTTTTGATGGTAAAGAACATACAGGGAATTATGTGTCATTTGGTAAGAAAAATGTTATTATCAATCAGAATGATTTAACTTCGAATAGATACGTTTTTTTACAAGGCAATCCTTATATTGATGTAAAAGAGAAATCAGGAGTTCATTTTAGATTTAAGAGTGGAAAAGTAACTGTGGAGAACAGAGATAACTTGCCACCAAAAGTTAAGATTATTAATGAAAAAAATTTTGAATTTAGAAATGGGAAACATCTGTTCTTTTTAAGTAATAATAGAATTCACTTCACTTCAGTTGGAGATGATAAGTCATCTGTATTAGTATTACATTGGCATGATATAAATGGCAAAAACTTTTTAGGAAAAGACAAGAAAGTGTTTTTTGATAGTAATAATAATTATGCAATATTTGATAATTCTCTTTATCCAGATGAATATCTTTCTTATCTTGAAGAATCTTTAGCTGAAGGAGGGCTAGTTTATAACCAAGTTCAAGGTAGATTACGTAAAAAGGGATACAACATTAGAGGCGGAACAGTACGAGATTTACAAAATATCGAAAGAATCATTGATGAACTCCCTCCAAAATTAAGGAAACAAGCAAAAGATATCCGCATTCTTTCTCCAGAAGAACTGGCAAAGAGATGTAGTAAAAATGCAAATGCTTGTGCATCTAGAATGGGAAGAACATATTTTAAATCTTCTACTATTACTCCAAGGATTGTTACTCATGAACTGGCCCATCAGTTATCATTTCCATCAGACCCAAATAGGGGCTATGAATCAAAGGCGTACTTAGAATATAGAAGGTCTTTAGGAAGTAATTATGCAGTAGGATATGACTCTTCTACTCAAGAGTATCGGGTTTTTTTAAAAAGTAATGGTGTTGCTTATCCAGCAAATGATTTACATCAACAACAGAAACAGAAGCTAATTGAACTCTTTAAGAGAGGAATTTCACATGAAAGGCAATTTCGTATTATGGCAACGCAAGATGATCCGGGTGTTTATCGGTATGAAGTTGAGAACCCACCCCCTAAATCTGAGCGAACAGCGTGGCCAGATGGGACTGTTGGTCCTAATTTTGGTTGTACTAGGGCGTATGGATGTGTTAATGCTCAGGAAGATATTGCAACTCATACAGAATGTTCTATCCAAGAATCCTGTTGGAGACCATTGCTAAAATCAAATTATAAATATAATCGTCTTCATAGAAAGAAATTTACATTCCTTTGTAGAGAAGGATATATAAAGAGAAGTACATGTACACAAATGGAGGTGTTATATTGAGATACATAATTTTGTTTTTACTTTTAATTCCTCTAGCATTTGCTACAAGTAACCATTACTATGAGCTCCATCTTTATAGTATTAATGACACAGTTAGTTACACTACTTTACAAGTTGTTCCCTATTCTGCAAATATTCACTTAGACCCAGGAAATTTCATCGCTGAAGTTATATCCTATGATAATGAAGTCTTAGATGTTGTTACATTCCCATTTTCTGGAGAAATATATTGGGACACATGGGATTATGAGGGAAACATTATAGATGGAGGAACAATTATTGAAAATACATTTGATGACATTATTTATGTTCCTTACTACGATAATGCTAAAGAGATAATTATTTACAACGAAATATTTGATGAAAAACTTACAATTAACTTAGGTAATTTTGCTAAAGATAAAACAGTGAAAAAAGTTGAAAAGAAAGAAGTAATACAAAAATCTACAGAACCCGTTACTAAAAAATCAATGTTAAAACTAGTGGTTGTCATTGCTCTTATCAGTGTCGTTGTAATTGTCATACTTTACCTCTTGCTTTCTTTTAAAAAAAGGAATACCACTCAATAATACTCACACAATTTTATTATAGTCATTTCTCCCTTTAAGAATAATGGAAGAGAAACCACAACCTTCAGGATTTGATTCTCAACATCTATATGTGTGGGTGAAAAGTCTTGAAACAAAAGTAAACAACGTCATACGAGAACTTGGAGTTATTAAAACAGACATGAGTAGAAAGACAAAAACAGCTCAAGATGACGTGAAAATGCTTACAAGCGAGTTACTTGAACTAAAACGTGAACAAGAACAAACATTACAAAAAATGGACATCATAATCAAAGAATTAAAACGAACAGCAGGAAAAGAAGAAGTTCTTGCACTTAAAAAATATGTAGATTTATGGAATCCAATGCATTTTGCAACAGAACGAGATGTAGAAAGGATGATTGAATTAAAAATTAAGAGGTAAAAAAATGGATGCTGCAACAGAAATTATGAATATGCGAAGTCAAGGTTTAACAGATAATTTAATCTCAGAAGAACTCAAAAGTAAAGGTATGAGTGAAGGAGAAATACATAAAGCTCTTGGAGGAGAAGTAAGAATGCCATCAATGGAAGCACCAATGCATCAAGCTCCTGCTCATCATTCACCTATGCCATCATCAGCTCAAGGAAATATCTACGAACGAGTTGAAGAGATTGTTGAAGGAATGATAGATGAGAAATGGGATGATTTAGTCGCAGAAGTTCGAAAAGTAATAGATTGGAAACAAAAAGTAGAACAGCAACAACATAAAGTGGAACAAGATCTTCTTAAATTAAAAGAAGATTTCAAAACCCTTCACCAGGGAGTTCTTGGAAAATTAGACAATTATGATCAACGAATGGGGGAAGTAGGTGCTGAACTCAAAGCTGTAGGAGGCGTGTTTAAAGACGTTGTACCGCAGTTTGTTGAGAATGTTAAAGAGTTATCGAGTATTACAAAAGGAATGAAGAAATGAGGATTATGTGCTAAGAAAACTGCATTGTGGGGCACGGTGGATTCGTACTTTTTCAAAGTACCCACCTCGGCACGCTTAACGGGATAGTTTTCCCGTTTGCGCCTACTCACTTCGCTCGCACGGTGCCAGGGCCCCCACGTTGCAGTTTCCTCATTGAAAGAAAATGAAAGATATATACTGGAAGAAATTAACAGGATTTGAAAAAGTAATCTTTGTACTAGGTTGGCTTTCAGGTATGTCATTATTATTCTGGCTAATATTCTTAATAGTCTATGTTATTAAGAAAGATGATGGAAAAAAGTATAAAGAATTCTTTAATCCACATACATTCAAAGTACCAATGGTATTTGGCTGGATTAACTTAGGTATGTTCGTCTTAATGTTGTTAGGGTTATTTCTATTTCTAATAGTAATTTTAGTATTAGCTTAATATTATATTAAATGTTATTTAGAAATTCTTCCCTACTAATTTGCAAATCATGTTTAATAATTTTATTCAATAACCCACGATCAACATCTTCATTAGGGTGATTTGGGATAACTGTTGTTCTTCCATCTGAATGAGCAAAAAACATATGACTTCCTTTTTGTCTTTTAAAAGAAAAACCTAGCTTCTCAATAATTTTACAGATTTCCTTTGCTTTCATTAAAGGTAATTTTTGGCCCATTTTAAACAGCTTCTATTTCGACCTGTTGTAAACTTAAGAATTTGCTTGGTTCTTTAGGCATCCCTTGAACTTCTAAGTATAAAGAAATAGCTTCTTTTGTTCTTTTTATTAGTTCGTCATATGTTTTAGCTTGAGTGTGGCATCCGGATAATTCTACTACATCGGATATTAAGTAACCATCTTCTCCTTGCTCTACAATAACTGTGAATTTTCGACCCATTTTGTATTCATTTACTAAATAATTATACACTATAAATAACTTTCGGCACAAAATAAAGAATTACCCCTGTGTCAACAAGAACACGGCCATAATGATTATTCCAAAGATAACTAACATACCAAGAATTTTAGGATGGAATAATGTTGCAGTTACATTCGTTTGAAAATCTGCTGTAGCAACATTAGTTGAACCATTAGCAGCAATAACCCCACCATCATTCAAATACGGTCCAACGTTCTGACCAAGAACAGTTCCAAATGCTGCTAAGATAATAACAATACCAAGACCTAAGATTGTCCAAATGATTGTTGTATCCCCAGTTAAAGCACTATACAAATTCTTATCTGTAGCTCCAAACATTTGAAATATTAACAATAACAATACAATAAACACTATTGCTACAGCAAACCATGGAACCATAAAATTAACAATTTGAATAGCAGTTTCTGATAATAAGATGAAAAACGCTGCAATTGCAGCAACTAATGCATTAATACCAGGTGCTGATGAAATACCTTTCGTTTTTTGTAATATTGCAAAGAATAATGCAAAGACTAACAACGGTGCAAATATAATATCGAACGATTGCAATAAACTAACATCAAGTATCGTAGCCATTTTATTTCTTTGTAAAGAGTTTTCCGAAAGACTTCATCATCTCTCCACCGGAAGATTTCTCTTTTGGTTCGTGTACTATAGCATACACTACTACCCCAAATATGAGTATCATAATAATCAATTCCGTTATCTCTGGCGTCCACCAATTAAAGATATCATATGGTCCAACCCAGAATCCTAATGATGAACCGAAAGTGTATACAACAAATGCGATTGCAAGAATTGCAATAAATGGTGCAGCTGCAGAACTAAACTCTGTACCAAAGACACCCATTAACACAAGTAACATAATTGACGCAATTGCAACCAAAGCAATACTTGGAAGAACCTGATTCATAATAACAACAGGATCATAATTAAGAGGATATCCACCAGTTAAGTGAGGTACAACAAATACTAAACCTAATACTAATGAAACTACAACATTAAAATTTTTCTTATCACCTAAAATCTTTGTTTTTTGTAATATTGCAAATACCACCGTGAATACTAATATGAACGGTAAGAAGAAATCTGTAATTGCGTACGTTTGCAGTAATGAACCGATATTTTGAAATTGAACCATTTGTATTGCCTCCTCTTTTTGTGTATAGTAAATTTGTATGCCTTATTAATCTTTCTTCTTTGGTTTAGATGGGTCTTTAGTAATATACCACATAAATGCCAAGATAATTACCATAAATATTATTGATACTGCCCAATCTGCATCCCAGTTTTGAAATGGAATTAATAATATGTTTAACCAATCTAATGCATTTAGGAAAATAACGACAATCCCCGTGAACATAATAACCATTAATAATGTTGCCCAAATTGGATAATCCTTTAATGTAAATTGTTTGTCACCAAAAAACACACCAACTAATAATAAGAATGATATCCCTAACAATAATAATAAAACAATATTTGCCATAACCTCATTGATAATAGATACTAATTTTGTAGAAGCAATTACAAGAAACGCAACAATAACAGCAACCATTGAATTAAGGTTCTTTTTAGTTGTTTCTTGATCTCCAACTTTCTCTATACCCAGGATTTTTGTTTTCTCAAGAATTGCAAATACAATAGTAAATACAAGTAAGAATGGAAGTATAACATCATACACTCCTAACTTCCCCATAAAGGAAAGAACACCTCTAAAACCACTTTCTGCTACCATCTTTTATCTTCAAATGAAAGAATAAGGATATATAAAGTTATCGGAGACAGTAAGTGTTAAGTTACGTATATGAGCAAGGCCCAGACTAGTCGAGGCGGCTACAATCACAGATTGTAGGAACCCGCCGTGCCTAGCTCATAGGAAATAACTTAATACTAAAATAATAACATATGATGTCTTGAATCGAAGATTTTAAATACTACTCATAATTTTGATAACGTGAGGATGAGGCGTGGAATTTTAATAATACTAGTAATGCTTTTATGTACTTCTGTAGCTTTAGCGGAATCATTAGTCACACATAAAACCATTAACAATCAAATTCTTCCAGGAGAAGAAGCAACATTTGAACTTGAAATATACAATGATTTAGGGCAAGCACAACGATATAGTATTTTTTCATTACAATCCGGCCAAGGATGGAATGTTGATCCAGAACCATTACGAAACAAAATAATGGAAGTTCAGCCACATAAATCAAGAACAACATTAATCAAAGTTCGTCCATTAAAAGATTTCTCACCAGGAGTGTATGGGATATCACTAAACATTGATTCAGATTTTGGTGAAAAGCATCAACAGAACTTAGAAGTATTTATGGCATATAAAGGTCATAAGGATTATCTCCCAACAATCCAAGATTCAATTGATATGGACGAGAACATAAGACCTGGAGAAGCATTATCTGTAAGAATCTTTTTACAAAACAGAAATCCTCTTGACATGAAAGATCTTAAAATTCGTTTAGAAAGTGACATCAAAGAATTTCAAAAAGAAGTTGTATTTGACTTAAAACCTCTAGAACGAAAAACAATAGAGTTCACATTAGAACCAAACAAATATCTTCAGCCAAAAGAATATACACTATTCTTTGTGTATGAATTAAATGGAGAACAAGTAAAAGTAGTTCCACGAAAATTTGAAGTACAGGCATTATCGCCATCATTTACTAAAGAAGTAATGGGGTCACAAGATTTTTTACGATATCATAAAACATTAAAAATTACAAATGATGGAAACATTAAAAATTCACAAAAAGTAATTCATCCAATTACCTTATTGCAATCATTATTTACATTTTCTGAGGGGGTTATAGAAAAAACAGAGAATGGCAGATTTATTACATGGGACATTTCATTAAGTTCACAGGAAACTATGGAAATAAAGTATACCACTAATTATCGTTCATTATTATATGTTGGTATTTTTGTATTGATATTACTTGTATTCTATTATATTGTTCGCTCACCAATCCTTGTCCGTAAGAAAGCAAACGCAACAAAATCGGCAGAAGGAGGATCTCTATCAGAATTAAAAATCACCTTAGAAGTACGAAATAAATCATCAAAACAAATGAAACATATATCTGTTATTGATTTCGTTCCCGCAATAGGAAATGTTGAAAAAAGTATTGAACTAGGCACTCTAAAACCAAATGAAGTAAGGCATACAAAGAAAGGAACAAAAGTTCATTGGAATTTAGCAGAATTAGATGCTCATGAACATCGTATCATTACCTATAAAGTAAAAGCAAAATTAAACATACTTGGAACGTTTGTTCTACCACGAGCAACGGTAGAATTTAATGTTGGTGAAAGAAAGAGAAAACAGAAAGCATATTCAAACGTGTTTAAATTATGATGATCTGAGCACGCACGGTGGATTCGTACAATCTGCGATTGTACCCACCTCGGCTGGCCAGAGCGGTGCTCCAGATTATAACCACGTCTGAAATGGTAGCAACGGATAATAAAAACATTTATATATGATTTGACTAATCATATTATATCAGAATCAAAGCGAGGGTGTAACAAATGAGGGATTTTTTTTTACAAATGAAAGAGAAGTTCACAACGCCAATTGAAGACGAAGAAGAAGTCTATCAAGAGGCGACTGGTGACGACTACGTTGAAGTAGCTTCAGAGCTACCAAAAGAAGAAGGCAAATCAAAAGTTTTGGTTCGTCCGTTTGTCATGGAAGAGTTTGAAGATATCAAAGATATCTTAGACGTTCTTAGACAAGGTTCAACAATAGCGCTAATTAACATTAAGCCATTAAAAGATAAAGATCTTGTTGAATTAAAACGCGCAATTTCTAAATTACGGAAAACATGTGAAGCTATTGAAGGCGACATTGCAGGATTTGGTGAAGATTATGTAGTAGCGGCTCCATACTTTGCTCGTATTCATAGAAATAGCATGATTAATGAATAATTTTTCTTTTTTTTAGTAAGTTTTAAATAGAGGTTAGTTCAATTCTCACTTATTGCCACGGTCGCTTAGTCTGGTAGAGCGCTGGATTGCTAAGGGCGTTTAGTCTTTACGATTTCCGTCTGTACCAAACATTCAGTCCCTTATGGGATCGTCGGTTCAAAATCGAGTGGAGCGAGATTTTGTCACGAACGAAG
>CAZEAB010000005.1:0-38533 GCA_964510085.1 uncultured Methanosarcinales archaeon
CAAGCACTAAAATCACATGTAATTAATGTTGATGCATCTGGTCCAAAAGTTTCTTTTACAGCAATTGAACAAATTGACCAAGATATTCATCTTGATTTTACTGTAGATGAAAAAGCAACAAACGCACCGTTCGTTGGAATTGCAAAAATTGAAATAATGGATGGAAACGGAAAAGTTCTTGATACCATCTCTACATTTACTGATAAACAGCAGACATATAATTACAAAGCAAGTAGTGGAACTGGCACAAAAGCATTATTTAAAGTAACGGGAGACGGAAATCAATTCTTTAAAATCCGAGCAGAAGATAAACTAGGTCATTCTACTACATCTACTCCAAAATCTTTATTTGTAGATTTTGTGGGACCAAAAGTTACTGACATGAACTTCACCCAAATTGGAAAGTTCATTGGTTCAACAGGATTAACTCTTGATTTAACAGCAGTAATTGAAGATTCAGGTGTACTTACAGCAGATGATATTGTAGCAACATCAACTGCAACTGACTTACAAGATACACCAGCAAGTTCCTGTACAAAAACAGGAAAAAAATATATTTGTGTATGGAAATTTGTACAAATTAAACCTGAAGCAAGTTTTGCAGTTATAGTTACAGCAACTGACAGTAAGAAAAATGAAGGTACTTTAACACATAATTTCAACTTAGTTAAAGATACAAGCCCACCAATTATTGAATATTTTGGAACAGAACAAACGTATAATAGTATAAGTTATGCTTCGCCTGGAACTAATAATGTGATTCTTATTCTTACAGAACAAGGAGCTGGTATTGAAACTACTAACATTAGAGCAAACCTTGTTGATCTTGGTGGAGATTCAAACCATAATCCTGATGAGTGTCTTCCAGAAGATGGAAAATTATATTGTACCTGGAAAGTTGGATCACCAACAAAAGCAGATACTGTTCGTATTACATTAAAAGAAGCAACAGACAATGTGGGAAATGAAGCAAAATTACAAGCAGTAGATGTAAAGGTTGATGCAATTGCTCCAACTGTTGAATCAGTAATTCTTGAATCTGGTGGATTAGACTATGTAAAAGGCGGAAGTACTATCGAATTAAATGTTGTAATTAATGAGACTGCTGGACTTAATGTACTAGTTGATGTAGAAGATATTGTTAACGACCCAGTAGCTGTCTTTGGTGATAAGTTATTTAATGAACATTGGGCTGTCTTTGACGAATCCAGTTGTACACGAACTCAAGGAACGTGGGATTGTACGTTTACAATACCACAAGTACGAAGTAGTTTCCTTAAGAACGCAATTTTACAATTAGAAGTATATGATACTGCTGGGAATGAAGCAGTTAAATATCCTGAAGCAGAAAACATGGACAAGTATAGTGCAGATGTTTCTCAAGGAGTTTACAAATTAGAAATCTTATCAGTTATAGATGAACCAAACCCAGACTTTTGGTCAGTAAAACCAGTAAAAGCAAATAACTTTATTGATTTAAGTTCATCTAAGTTAACAGCATCTCGTGTTATTGCAGAACTTGAATTTAAATCTCAAGAAGCTACTGCTCAACAAATTACAGTTACTTCATGTACTCCTCCTGAAGACGCTCCACCATTACGAAGACAATTATTATATGCTGGTGCAAATGATGCAGCAAAAACAGCAGCAGCAACAGTTGTATTGGAATTTGAACCATTTGATGGGACAGAATTCTTTAAGCAAGAAATTGAAGACGAAGATAATATTGTGTTAAAGTATGAATGTGATATTAGTATTATCTCTCGAGTTGGCGAAAACGTATTAGCAAATTCAGAAGTTGAAACTGCTACAATTAAAGTACCATTTGGATTTACTACATTAGGTGGTTTAGAAGAAAGTTTAGAAGATACAATATTCGAAGCTCGTGACAGCGGATTTACTGACTTTGCATTAGTATTACAAGATATAAATGATGTTGTGGAGTATGCAAACTTTGTAAATGGTGCGATTATTCAGCCGATTATTGCAATTATGGAAATTTATAACATGGTTAAAGTTGCGTTAGGCCCCGCACAAAAAAACCCCTATGCATATAGTCCAATTACAATAATGTGTCAGACTAGCAAAGTTCCAGAAGGAGCTGCAACTGAAATTATTGAGGGGTTATCAACAGCAGTTGCTTTATTATCATGTAATCCATATGCTGCCCCTTCAGACAGTTTCTTTAAACCATTATTTGACATACAGAAAAGTGTGGTAAGTGGATACAATGAAATATTAACAACAGAATTTGATAGAAAACTAACAGGGTATGCACTTGGTAAACCACGAACTGCAAAAGGTCTTAAAGATAACATTATTGTTTCAACAATTGGATTGTGTCTTCCTGGTATTGTTGAGAATCTTGAAAAGATGGGACAAATTCAATGTAGATACATTACTTGTTTAGAGAAAGATGTTCCTAATGGTATCCCAGTAAGTGTGTGTGATCAATTAAAATCACAGATGTGGTGTAAGTATGTCTTTGGAGAAGCAATGGAAATACTCCCTGTATTCTCAAGTTTAAGTACTGTAATGAGCGCTGTTAAAGGTGCTGCTACTGATTTCATTGGAACTAGTGTAAGTATTGCACTGAATCTTTGTTCATTAAGTTGTGGAACAAGTTCTTCAATAGCCGGAATTTGCGGCGGTGCTACGGTTGTTGCTAAATATACAAATGTAATCTTTGGATGGTTCGCTGCAGTTGATAGCTTAGATCGTGTAGACCAAGATTATTGTGCGCAGATTGAAGAAGATCAAGAGAAGTTTGATAGTGAGAATGATGATGAAGAGGAAGAAGAGGAGGATGCTACAGATGAAGAATAAATTAATTGTATTATTTTTGGTACTCCTATTAACAGTTTCATTAGCTTCTGCAGTAGAATTTCCTGAAAAATTGGGTAAGTATAAACTAGAGAAGATAGTTAGCCCAATAGTTGAAACAGGTGAGCCTCATAGAATTTATCAGCCATCTGTAACAAAAAAAGATGGTTCTGTCGTTCCTATTAAAGCAATATATAAAAGAGGTACAAGAAGAACGTATCTAGATTCTAATGGTAATGCAATAGCATGGAGTTCTAGAAATAAACCACCAAAAGCGTTTAAAGTTAAACCAGGAAAACAAGATAGGTCTGTTCAATCTAAATTAGCTTCATTTAACTCTCCAAAAGCTGGAACTGTAAAACCACCAAAAGGTGGAAAAGGTCCAACAACTGTATCGTATAAAGATGGAAATGGTGAATCACAAATAGTAAACATTGCTCCAGGAATCACAGTTCCAAAGGGTGTTAAGAATGTTAAAGTATCTAAAGATGGAAATGCTCAAGTTGTAACATATGATCTTGGTACAGGTGCAAATAAAAAATCAGTTAAAATATCTACTGAAGGCGCTATGTCGGTTGTAGAAGAAGGAGGAGAAGTAACACAATTTGCTTTTGCTGGAAAACCTATAACTAAAGATACTGATGGAACGTGGAAGTATAATGGTGCTACATACCAAGGTGTTAAAGCAGATGGTGGGAAAGTTACATTAAACACGCCTGGTAAATCCGTAGAACTATCTTCAGCGAATGGCGTTGCTCAAGAAGTGGTTAAGCAAGGAGATGTAACTACAACAACACAATTATATGCTGATGGTGGAAGAAGTATTACTGTAATAGAAGGAAAGAAAGGAACTACTAACTGGTATGATAATAAAAGAAATTTAGTTTCACGAAATACGAATGATGGAAAGACTAATACAAGAATTTTTTATGATAACAATAGAAATCCAATTGGTTCATGTAATAACTGTAACCAAATAGGTGCCAAACCAACAGTAACATTTGATTCAAGTAAATGTACTGCAGATCAGTATGACCAAGTTAGTTGTTATACACAGACTGCAGGAGGTGTTCCACCTTCTCCAGATAGTGATGATTTAAAAGGCCTCCAAGACGCTGTATATAACAAAGCATTCAACGAAGGTTCATTAAGTAGTCAAGCTATTCAAGGTGCTATCTTTGGTGGAAATCAAAGATTTAACGCTTTACCACTCTCACAACATTGGGAATTCTATCGTAACTGGACACAAAATGCAGATAACTTCTTTTCAACAAGTGTTCTTGGTACAGAATACTACGAATCATTAATCTGTGAACAAAACTTATTCAAGCTTGATACAGGAGAGAACATTGCAGTTATTAAAACATCCGGAGATACTGTTCAATTCATAGGTCATATCGAAGCAGAGCGAATGGATGTTTCTCCACTAATCTGTCAACCAGATGAAGAAGGTGAGTTAGTTTGTCCTGGAGATTTAACTTGCGGTAAGGATAGTTTCTGTTACGAAGATGGAAAAGACAAACCTGCAGATGGATTCTTATACAAATTATCGTGGGGTGTTACAGCACCAGCTGATGAGAAATTCTTACAGTATTCTGGTCAAGCAGGATCAGAGATTAAATTTAACATTAAAGCAGAATCTACTGAAGGAGATTTTTACTTATTCCAAGATGCAGAAGGTATTGCAAGTAAACAAACAATTCACTTAAAGAAAGGGCAACGTAGTGAAGAGAAATTTGCACCAATGATTGTAGATTACTCAACAGTCCAAATCACAAAATTTTGTATTGAATTTGCAGACGGTCATAGACCTGCTGATCTTGATGGAGAACCTGTCAATGATTTATGTACTAAGGCAGATGATGCAGCAAGAAAAAGAACTCTAGCTGAATCAACCGGTGGTAGCCCAAGTAACACAGGTGAGGTGAAATTCTGTGGCTTCTCTAAGTGCAACTAAGTATCTAAAGAATTCTTATGTTATTAGTTTTTTAGCAGATTTTATTCCGCTTGCAATACTTGTCATATTCGGAAAATTACTTCTTACCTGGTTTATTAACAAGAATGCCACATTAGATCTTTACTCTATATCTGACTTCCAACAACTTATTGCAACTAATCCTGAAGCAGGAACAGCAGCATTTCAACAACTAAAAAATATGTACACAGTTTTGTTAATTGGTACAATCATTTTCATAGTTCTTGCAGTATTATTCTATATATTCAGTAGACAACACCTTTGGAAAAAGCTTTCAAGTAACGTCTCATGGAAAAAATGGTTAGGCTTCTTTCCAGTTGTATTGATAGCAAGTATTATTTACATAGTAATTTCATTATTAATCATCATTCTTTCAACTTCATTACTTAAAGTAACCATAATTTCATTCATCTTACAAAGTTTTATTCTTGTACTCTTTTTCATGCTAATATTTTTACTTCATTACTCACTTACAAAAAAGAAAGAAGTGTGGGCTTCTATTGGAAATGCGTTTACATATTTCAAAAAGAAATCTGTTAGAAAAATATTTGGCATAGCTTTTGTAGTTTCATTAGTTTTAAACGTTTTACTTTACTTCTTTTCAACAACATTTCCTTATCAATTCACTCTAAATACATATCTTCCAATTATAGTACAGCTACTTTTCATAGCATGGTTCCGTGTATATCTTGTTGAAAACCTCTAAATACCGGCTCTGTAGAAAGTCTCAATAATCTTTGTATTAGAGCACGGCAAATACCCTGAGTTCAATCGTTGTTGAACTCAGTCGCCTCGGCATGCTTAACGGGATATTCTTCCCGTTAGCGCCACTCATTTCATTCGCTGGTGCCAGGGCGCTAATACAAAAGAAAAAGAGACTTTCTACAGAGCCCTAAATACCTCTACTTTTATAAATCATTAATTCTTACTAACTCCCATGTACAAAAGAGGACAGGTAACTATCTTTATAATCGTAGGTATACTTCTTGTAGTCGCAGTTGCAGCTTTATTCTTTATTAAAACAGAATCCCAAGACCAAATAATTAACAAAGAACTTATCGAACTACCATTTGTATCACCTGTTCAAAGTTATATTGAATCCTGCTTACAAACTACGGTTGAAGAAGGAATAATAAGAATCTCAAGAAGAGGTGGGTTGTATGACGTTCCAATAGACCATTCCATACTTTTCGTAGGCGACTCAATACCTTATTATTACGAAGATGGAAATACTCTCCTTATAGGAGCACAAACAATTGCAGAAGAACTTGCAAAGTATACTGAAGATTACTTAGAAGTTTGTATAGATGACTTCCTTCCGTTTGAAGAATATACAATAGAAAATGCTGATGTTAAAGCACATTTTATTCTCGGAAAGTCTACAACTGTTTTACTAGATTATCCAATCACAATAACCAAAGGCCTAAGTGTTGTTCAAATGGAACAGATATCTAGCACTATTCCTATAAACATACCAAAAATGGTTTCAGTATCATCAAATATAGTTGAAGAACATAAAGAAAATCCAGATTCTATGTGTATTTCATGTCTTAATGAATGGGGAAGTAAGAATAAAGTACTCATAGAAGCTATTCCAATACATGACACTTCTGGTTTAAAGAACGATATAATCTTATACAGAATTCTCGACCAAGATTCTCCACCAATCTGGGATCAAGATTACACATTTGAATTTGTTGTTGAGTACAAATCAATAATTGAAAAAGAATTAGAAATCACTCCAATAGATGATATATCTGTGGCAGTAAATACACCAATTCTTATTGATATACAAACAAATATGGAAGATGTTATATTTGAAGATGATTCAGATTTATTTGAAATTAAAGACGATACAATATCATTCACAACAACAACTCCTGGTTTTGATATAGTAACAATAACTGCTACTAAAGATGATATGGTAGATACAGACATATTCAGCATAGAGGTGACAGAATGAATACAAAAATAATTGTTTCATTGTTCCTCTCATTACTTGTAATCACTTCAGTTATGGCTCATGAACACAATACTCAAGATAATCAAGCATTAAATGATTTTTATGCTTCATATGATAATAATGATGCCAAATTAGAACAAAAATATACTCTCTTAAAGCCAACAGAACAACAAAATTTTTTGTATTCGCAGGTTGGAAGTCAAAAAAGTTTATCTAAAGATTCTCAGTTACGTTCATTTACCATTCAATATGTTAGTACACCACAATTTAATCCTCAACAAAACCCAAAAGACTTTGCCATAGCCCAAAACTATTTTGGTTCAAACACACTAACTGAAAATGCGCAAAGAATTAATCATGATACCAATACGAGAAAAGCGTTTGAACAATTTGCAAAAGCAAATGGTGTCATTATCAGTATAAATGGTCCAATTGAAGTATATAGTGGAAAAACAGCATTGTTTGGAAATAGTGTTCAGCGAGTAAAGTTAGATTCATTCAAAGATTCTTCTTATTTCATAAAAGTAACAGAAAAAGGTGACATTCAAATCGAAGTCGCTCATGACCAGTCAGTTCATACATTTGAGGGGGAGTTGTCGGCTGACCAAGAAACCATTGCTTTACTTCATATTGATAACGGAAAAATTAATGGAAAGGATATTAGAAAAGGAAAATTTATCATAAACAAAAGAGGTGTATTTGGAGAAGCAGAACAATTTGGAAGTGTAAAATTCTCTAGAAGTACAAAATTTAACTATAATGGTGAAGCAATACACTTACAAAATGTAAAATTAAATAGCATTGGAACAGATTCTATTTCAGGTGAAGATATTAAATTTGATGATGTGACTTTATCTGAAGGGCAACTTGATTTTACAGATGGTAAAGTAACAAAATTAGGGAAGAATACAGATGTGTCATTACTTGGTATGAGGCATGAAACTCGTGAATCAGTTGATATAAGATATGCAGATAATCAACGAATTATAGATATTGCAGAATTTGAAAAAGATGAATTATCAAAACTAGATCAGACTTCAAAATATAAAAAAGAAGATCCACGAAGACTTGTTGAAGAAGAAGCAATTCGTCGAAAGTACAGAGACTTACGGAATGACGAATATGATAAGACCATCCCAAAAATAAAACCAATTGGCAACTATTTCATTTACGGAACAGAAAGATTTTGGATGGGTGGAAATGGGTTTATATCAAGCATGGGAAAAAAACCATTTTTCAAAGAATTTCCAGGTGAATTCTCAACATCTAAAACAATTAACCGGAGAGGTCATTTAGAATTTAAAGCAGAAGGAATGGACTTAGATATTCAAAAGATATCTGATAATGACAGACCTCTCGCATTACAAGTTAATATGGAAGGAGGTGGAAGAATTATAGATGGAAAACATAGAATTACAATTAAAGATGGCAAAGTAAGAAGTAAAACTTTACCAACTTATAGAGACGGTGCATTACTTACTGGTGTTGATTTACGTATTGAGTACAATTCACATGGTACTGCACAAACATATGATTTAGACATTGATTCTGTGTATAATCCTACATTAACTCCAACAAAGAAGAAAGAATTGTTGGATGAGATGTTGATATGGGGAAGAGAGTATGAAACATTACAACAAGAGCTTGTTGAACTAAGACCCATTGTTGAGAGATATGACCAATTACAAAAAAAATTAAGTGAGTTAGAAGGAATTCCAGGACTTGCCCGTCAATCAGACCGTCGTAGTTTGATAGAAGCACAACGTCGAGGTGATGTGGAGGAAGTTGCAAGGATTAAAAATATGTTAGCTAAAGATTATTCTGGTAAAAACACTAAAGAAATAGACTCAACAATCAAAGAGATTCAAAAACTTGAACTTGATGTTAGATTAGCAACAGGCATTGAAAAACGTGATAGATTTAACAAAGCTATTGATAGAATTAAAGCCATAGATAGAAAAGTTAAAGATAATCGTGGAGAGCGTGAAACGGGAGTCTTTGGACAAGTTCTTTCAGCAAGAGACGGTAATGCAAGAGTAAGTTATCAGGAATATATTGAAGGCCTTCCAATTAGGAAAAACGTACAAGCATTATCCTATTATGGATCAGAAATAGGTGCAGGTAATCGAGAAAGAAATGTAGAACTCGAGATTCCTGAAGAATTTGCAAAAAACAGAGATGTTCTTGACATAGACGTAATAGAAAACCAGGAATGTATTGATACACAATTTAGATTACAATGGGAATATGCATTAGCAACAGGTACCGATGTATGTTATGACGGTGGTCGTAAATGTTTAAGTAAATCACGAAACAAAGAAGCATTCTTAAATAGATGGATGTTCTCAAAAGGAACAATCCACTATGAAAGAGCTGTCGCTAAAGGTCATTGGAAAAAAGATATTGAAGTCATCCCTCCAGAAAGATACAACGAAATTCAACCGGGAGATATACTTCTTCCAGGGGGTCATGCAATTGCAGTAAAAGAAGTTCTTGAAATCCCACCAGGAAGTGGAATAAAATACGTTAGAGGGTTTGCAGGATCACAACCAGCTATAGATGCACGTATTTACCCAGGTTTAATTAGGATAGACGAATTACAAAAGAAAGCTGTAAAAGGTGTTTATCGACCGAAGTTTAGAGGGGTAGGTAAAACAGAAGAAAACATTCAAGATTTATACAGATTTTCAGAACAAAAATAATTAATTATAACAATTACTCTCTGCTTGACTTAATTCATCAGGGTTAATAACTCCATCTTTATTCAAATCTAGTTTACCAGAAAGTTGATGTACTTTGTGAGCTAATTCATAACCAAATACTGGTTGGAATGGACGTAATTCTTCACCAGGTAAAACTAAACTATTTTTTTCAATCTCTTCATCAGATAAACAAAGTCGGTTACGTGCGAAA
The DNA here is from genome assembly GCA_964510085.1 of uncultured Methanosarcinales archaeon. GTDB lineage: Archaea > Nanobdellota > Nanobdellia > Woesearchaeales > GW2011-AR9 > CAZEAB01. The sequence goes on from CAZEAB010000005.1 coordinate 9,675, forward strand.
TCTACGGCATATTCTCCATCCGGTGGTGTGATCATGTAAACACCACTTCCTTCTGCTATTTCTACAAGAACATGTTCATAAAAATTACTTCCTGGTCTTTTAGTCATAGCATCATATCGTAATGCTGCTTCTGGATATGGTGAACCATTTCCTTCAACCTCGATGTTAACTTTTTTTACTGGAGCACTTGAACATGCCATAGTAACAGCTAATGCTAGTCCAGTTAATGCACGTGGGATCATCGTTTATTCCTCCTTGCTGCTTTACGTAAATCTGGTTTATATTTTTTAGCTGTATTCTTAAATCTCCGTACATCTTCTACAGAATGATTACCAATTTTTTCTCTTGTTGGTTCTGCAAATAATGTGTGTACCATTAAATCATTTTTTCCAAGATAGCCATCTCCATTATCCGCATAAAGAAGCATAGCATGTCTTCCGCCAACTAAAGCATCTCCTTTTTGAACGCCATCTTTACCCCAAGGAATTGGCTTGCCATTAAATGTAAATAATCCTCCTTTCTTGCCATCAACTTTACTTACTAAATCCAAATGATCTCGTAACCCATATGACCATGTATACGGCGTTTTTGCACGTCCTGAATGTCTTGCTGCATATACAACTAAATCAGCACAATCAGAACCCCATTGCCTATTTACATCACTAGGAAAACTTCCCCAAATATATGGGGTATTAAATAATTCAAAGACTTTGTCTGTCCAAGAACCTGTATTTGGTCTATATGCTACTTTCATAACTTTTGGATCAATAACTCGTCTTCCTTTAACTTGATTAACCTTTTGGGCATCCATAATCTCTTGAGCCCCTAAAGTAGCAATCCTCTTTCCCTTGTAGGTTACTACAGCCATATATCGCATAACTCCTAAACCTTCTTTTAAACTACTAAACTGGTCTTTTAACGTAGTTGGATGAACGTCTGCATCAACTTTCCATCCTTTCTTCCAAGGAGTATTTGTAAATCGTAATACTTTTGGTGCATTGAAATCGGCTTTATTATCATAAAAAATACCATTACTATCACTTTCTACTTTATACCACTGTACATGCATTCCTTCTAAAGGCTTCTGGGTCTTAATTTTTCTACCTTTTATATGAACAAACGGAGCAGAACTAAAGTAAGCTTTTTTACCATTATTTCGACCTTCTACAACAGGATGTAATATAACTTTTTCTCCAGAATGTGCGAATTTAGCTCTTGTGTTTGGTGTAGAATTACCCTTCTGAGCAACAATATGGGCTTTATTAACTCTTGCTTCTAAAGACGGTTTAGCAGCACCAATAGTGGGTATTAACATACTCCCAAGAAGTGCTAGGGTTGCTGCTACTCTTATTGAAGCTCTCATACTATTTAGAGACTTCTACCCTTTATAAATGTTTCTTTTTTTGTCACTCTATAGTAATCACTTTAAGAGTAAATGTTATCATGATGGTCTAAATTATAAAATTCAATATTATCCTGAGAAACTTTGAATATTAGTACAAATGAGCTCTTTATATGGACTCTTTTAAACTCTTGTAATGGATTTCTAAGGTTTTTATAATGATTAATATTTTTACAAGAACAAATTTCTTCAATTTTTTTCATAATAATTTCATACATTACTTTATCTTTCTTAAACAATTTTTTAAGTTTCTTTTGAAGAGAAGGAAATATAAAAAAACTACGCATTTTCAATTTCTTTTCGTAAATCATCAATACTTTTGTATTTGATTGGCTTTTCTTTAATTTTCATTGTTCTTATTTTTTGAACATATTCTGGTCTTAGCTCTGGCTCAAGCATTTCTTCACCAAATTTATTAACAACAAAATTGATTGCTTGAGATTTGTTTTTAAAACCATATTTCCCTTTTACAATAGTAAGAATTCTATCTTGGTATTCTCCTAAATTAATAATTGCTTGTGTCATAAAAAGATAATAAAAGATTATGATTTATAATACTTTCTATTGTCAAACAAATAACCTCATAAAGCAAGCTTTATAAAGCAAAAATGTATACTAAATGCTATGCAAAAAAGAGGACAGATTACCGTCTTGATAGTGGTAGGTATAGCGCTCCTTCTCATAGCAGGCATTGCCCTATTTTTTCTCACGCAAAAAAGTGCGGATGTTGAAACAGCTTCAGAAGAAATTGACAGATCTGTTGGTTCAGATGGTAGGTTTACTTCATTTATAGAAAATTGTATGGAAAAACAGCTTCTAAAGGGAGTAGCCATAGCAGGAGCTCAGGGTGGTAGAGTCTTTATGCAAGATAAATCCTCACTTATAACAGAAAATGCAGTTATCGGATATACCTACAAAGATGGAAAAACAGTATTAAGTATTAAAGATGTAGAACGAGATTTAGGCTACTACGTAGATCTTACTTTCGATGAATGCACTAACTATTTTGATCTATTTAAAGCAGAACAGTTCGCTATAACAGAAGTTGGCACATATCCAATAGATACAGAAGTGATTGAATTTGATTTATTTGACACACTTTCATTAGAATCAGAAGTTTCACTAGGAGATGAAGTTATTTCACTCAAAACAACATATCCTCTTAGAATTTCAAAAGAAAATAATGAATTTATTTTAGATATATTTACCATTCAAGTACCGTCAGATTTCAAAAAACAAATAGATAGCGCTTTAGACATCACAAATAAACATAGGGATGGCATAGATCTTGGATATTTAACAAGTTTCAACATGTTGGTAAATGCGTTTCCATATGACGCAGATAATACCATTTACAGTATGTATAGTGAGGAAACAAACCCATCATTTTTCCTCTTTGTAACAGAGAATGAATAAAAAGATAGTGTGGATAGTTGTACTCTTATCATTTATCATATTAGTAGCAGCACCTGATGAAACTCTAGAACAAAAATTTGCTTCTGGTGAAGAAGTTGGATGGCAAGATATGAATGCAGCTCTTGAATCAAATCCACAGTTAGCTCATAACTATCTTGAACAGAATCCAAATTATCTCTCAAATTTAAATGGAAGGGAGCGTAAAGTAATACTCGGTAAATTAATTCTAGAAGGTGGTGAAAAGAATCTTAACATTGTTGGAAAACATTTTAACAAATTTGGAGATGGAACTCAAAATGCAAATGGAGTTAACAAAAACAGGCAGGAATTTGGAAGATTTCTAACAAAAGTTGGAAAGGGGCCTAAATACGATTTAAGCAAATTAAAAAGTTCAAAAATTCTTTCATGGGATGGTGAAAATTTAGAATGGGAAGAATCTGGTGTTAAAGAAGGAGATTCTTGTTATAAATCTGCAAAAGGTGAAGTAACTTGTGGTAAAAAAGGAAAAGAATACAAGAAACCAAAGAAAACAAGGAAGAAGTTTAATACTAAAAAAGCAAAAAATGTTAAAAGTGTCAGTTTTGGAAATGAAGGAGCAGAATTTGAAGAACAAGATGGAAACAAGGTTACAATTAAAGGCTCTGGAGAATTAGATAGAACTGAACTTAAAGATGGGACCTCATATTCACTTATTGTACAAGGGACTCCATGTACTGCAACAGTAAAGAATATTTGTCTTGACACAATTACTCATTCATATAAAACAAATCCAAAGAAACCAACAAGAATGAGAGTTACTGTAGATGACTCTGGTAATTTGGAAGCAGAGAATGTAGGAAATGGTGTTGGTAGAGTTACATCTACATTACAAGACGGTCAAACAATTGATGCAAGAGTTCGAAGTGGTAAGATTAACATAAGAACAAATGGAGATACAACTGCAACAGATGCTAAAGTAACGTTCACAGAACCACAACCAGTTGTAGGGGGAACAACACATAGAATTGCTGACGGGAACTTTGGGAGGGTTGGTGATGATTATTTATTACTTACTGGAAAACCTCCAACAACGTTAACAGATGTAAGTGCAAGACGTACATCACAAATAACAACTAATGGTGAGGATGTGGATGTACACACGAATCAAGATGCTCCTGCAGATAAATCTGGAAAAAACGAAGTCTGGTTAAATCAAGATGCAGAATCATATCGAGTAACAAGTACTGGAAAAGTAAAATATGTTCAAGTAAGAGTAGACTCGTTAGGAAATCCAATTGGGAATGACAAAAGAGAACCTTCATTTACTGGAGAAAAGGATTCTGAATTTAATTTAGAACAGAAAGGTGTTGGAGCTTTAGCATTAACCAAATTTAAAGTAAATGGAAAAGGACAATATGAAGATGGGGATAAACGATTAACAACCCAACAACAAAATTCTCAAGTAGAACAATCATTCTCAGCAAAAGGAAATACGGATTACCTACGTGTTCGATGTTATGAATGTAAGAACGGAGTTGCAGCAACAGCTGAATTAAAAATATTTGGAACAACGCAAGAAACAAGGGATGTTCTAAATCCACTGACTGGTGAAGTTAGAAAAGTTGTAGTTACTAATATTGCAAATCAACCAAAGTTACCAATCTCATTTAATGTAAAAGAAGGAAAGATATCTCCAAAGGTAGATAGTAAGAAACTTGGTCGACTACAAGACTTTGCATCATTTGCAGCAGTTCGTCAAAGTAAAAATCTTGTAATTGGAGTCCCAGGTGGTTCTGTTGGAGCTATTGACGGAAACATTGTATTTCAATCAGGTAAAAAGAAATCAAGTATCAATTTAGGACTAGCAAAACAGCTTGGTAATGAACAATTACTTCGAGATGCTCCAGAAACTCAAAGAACGTTACAAGCACTAGCACAGTTTGCTGAGCAAGGAACAGTACCAGAATTACAAGGAAGAGAAGCAAAAGCATTCCAACAAGCAACGGGAATAGACCCAAGAATTAAATCACCAGAATATAGGCAAAAGATACAAGAAGGAATACAACAATTTGCTGCAATTAGTAAAGCTCAAGAAGCATTACGTAAAGAGGGTTATGAATTTGATGAAAATGGCAAATGTCTTGCACCGAGAGGGTGTGAAGAACGATTCCCTCCTGGGCTAGTTTCATTGAGGTATAATTTACAAAAAGAGATATCAAAACAGAAAGCTGCAATTCTACGAGCAGATTTGATAGCTGCTAAAGAAAAGAAAATAGACCCAGATCTTTACATTGGCGAGTTTGATGAAAAGAGCATAGCAGCTGCATTAAAACAAGAAAAACAATTTGTTGCAGAAGAAGAAGCTCTTGCAAAAAAAGAAGAAAATGAAATAGATAGGGCACGTGGATGGGAGCGAGTTGTATCTGGTGAGTATAATGATGAAGAAAAAAGAGTACTATCTAATGCAGATGCAATTGGACAAGATATAGAGAAAGCAGAGAGAGGTATACAAACAGCTCAAGACGTAATTGGACCAATTGAAGCACGATTACGGTTAATTGATTCAAAAATTCGAAATCGTTTTCAGATACGTGAATCAGATCCTGTTAAAAGAGAAATTGCTATTCAAGAAGCTTTAAACAATCATCCAGATTACAATAAATTAAAAACCCGCTTATCTGAATTTCAAATTAATCTGTTAAATCATCAAGATACAAAAAATACGGCGATAGTAAGGTTAACAGAATTACAACGAACTTCTCCAACATATACACATGGTGAATTATTACGACAAGCTGCAGGAAGAAGTGAAGCAGCCAATGATAAATCAGAATATCAAAGGAAATTACATCAGCAAGCCATACAAAGTGATAGAGCTCAATTTGAGAATGCAGAAACTGCAGGCATTCAGATTGCAAAATCAACAAGTGACAAAGCAAAAGGAAAAGAAGCATACAGTTTGACACAAATTGGTCAGTATGCTAAAGCACGACAAATAGCTTCAGAACTGGAACCAGGAGCTGGCTATACTGCTTACATTGATGGTATGGCTAAGTATAAGTTAGAAGGCGGGGAAGCTGCTTTGCTTGCTAAATTAGAAGCAGAACGGCAACTTAGGATAGCTCGTGGAAAATTGAAGGAGGAATATTATGATCCTGAAGCAGGCTTTTTTCCAGATTTTGCTACACTCGGAAGAAAAATATTAAGTGGTGAAAAATTTGATGATAGGGATTATGGTGGTGCATATTGGCTATCTTCTAACACATTAACTGATGCAGGAATATTAGTAACGGATGCATTATCACCAAGTATATGGTATCAAGCTGCTACAGGACAGACAGAAACACAATTAGCTGAAGCATCAATTAAGCACTTTGAAGGTGAACGTCTCGAAGCACAGCAAGCTATGACAGCAATTATGGCTAGTCGTTCTTCATCAGGTGTTTCTGTTGAAATAGATGGGATTCAAGTAGGGGGAGGAACGAGAGTATCTCTTCCAGAAAATTCTTTTACAAATTCAGATAGATTTCAATATGCGGTAAAGTCAGGAGAACTATCTAAACTTGATGCAGAGATTGAAAAGAATCCTACTGCTGAATTGATAGCTCAACGAGAGATATTAGCAAAAAAAGTAAAAGTATTACAATTAGGAAAAAGTTTTGAAGATTTAGAAGCAGAATCCAGAGTAGTTGGTAAGTATGCTGTATATGGAAAGATGCTTAAACTTGAAAAGCAAGGAGGTTCACGTGCAGCTCAATGGACTAGAGACAATGCAATGCACTATGTGGGTGATGTTGTTTCAACGGGTGTTGAATTTGCAGGAGCAGATCCATTTATAGCAATTACTGCAGTAAGTGCTCTAAACAAAGCAAGAAAAGTATTAAACGCAGTGGATAATATCAAAGAGGCAGAAAGGATTTTAACAACTACCGGGGATATTGCTGCTTCTAAACGTGCTTTAGATAGTACTCGACTTCAACAAGTTGTAGGTTCGACAAAAAATAAAGCAGCAGAAGCTTTATTTAAAAAAAGAGAAGTACCAGGATACAAAGCTGCTTCAGCATTTGCTTCAAAAGGAGCAAAGAAAATAACACCTCAATCAGTTCAAAGGGGTTTAGCTACGGCAGGAGATGTTATTACAAGAGATAGATATGTAACACAAGCCGGAAGAAGAACAGCGTTATTAAAACAAGCAGATGCACGACAAAATCAATTAGATTCACTAAAACAACAAGCACAACTTCCTGAATCATCATTACATGCTGCAGGAACATCACCACAACAAGTTAGATCTCAGATAGCAAAAGCAGAAGAAACTTCAACAGACGCATGGAAACAGTTTGATACAGTCAATGATGACATTGTAGCAACAGCAGAAGCAAAAGCTCTTGCTAGAGACTCTCGACGTATTTCTGATAGTAAATTAGCAAGTGTTGGAATTTCAAGACAAGAATTAGAAGCTACTCAGTTAGCGGAAGTAGTTCCTTCAAGTAGAGTTCCAGAACCAGCTATGTTAAAGTCAGTTGACAATAAAGGAAGTAAAGTAACAAGAGATGGAAGTGTTACATCAGATTCTTTTACAACCGGTGATAAAGCGGTTGCAGACAGATATGAACCAAAAGGTGGAAGTCAAGCAAGTGAATCACCTAATGCTTGTGGTTTTGCTGCATGTGCTTTTGCAAGCGTAGGAGCTGGTGCATGTGGATGTGATTTTGCAACAGAAGCAACACAACCAGTTCCACCAAAAGAGGCAACTCTTAGAGATCTACTGGCAGAACTAGACTTTGCAGATTCACCATCTGTTTCTATAGCAGACATTCCAGCAGAAACACCTCCAGTATTATTGCAGGCAGCCCCTCCTGCAGCTCCACCACGTGTGGCTGCATTAGAAAATCCTGCTGTACGTCAAGAAGTTTCATCAAATATTATTGCAATATCTAGAGCAAATGGAGAAGAAAAAATAGCACAAAGGTATGCATCACATAAATTACGAGGAACTGAACCAGTCATACCAAAGTGGGGAAGAAAGATTAGAGAAGATCAATTAGGAGATGTTGCTAACTTAAATAAAGGAGCAGTTTCATCTAATTGGGGTTCTGGGGATATTCAAGTAGTATATGGTTCTGGTGTTGAAAAAGCAGGAAGTGCGTTTGTACGTGGTGACGGTTTTACAAGAATGAATGTCGATGCACCAGATCCAACAGATATTGCATTTATCGTTGTTCCTGACAATAAAGTAGCTGCAGCAAGAAAGGCTGTAGGGGGAAAATATGAAATTGTACCTGCAAGTATGGCAAGACAAGAAGAAGCAATAGTAAAAGCAGCAAGATTAGACAGTGCAGACAGAGCGAATGTTATTGCAGAGGGAGGTCACAGACTGGCATCTCCTTATACTCATGAAGTTGCAAGAGCTAAACAAGCAGGAATATCTCGGAAACAATTTGCTGAAAGAGTTACTGAAAAATTACAAGCAGGTGATGTGATGGAAAAGAACGGAGTACATTATGTTGTTAACCCTGATGGAAAGAATATGAAACGTATTGCATTCCATACAGTTGATACAGTCCCAGTTTCAGCAAAGAATACGGAAGAGATACTCGATGGTGGTCGTCGATTAGGAAGGATTGACCATACAGCAGATACAGAACCGTTACAAGCCATTGCAAATGGACAAATGCAACCAAGTGCTGAAGTTATACCAAGGGGAGATACTGTGCCTAAATTAGAGTTTCCAGAGCCAGTAGATCCAGCAGGCGTATATGAACTTCCTCCCCCATTACCATCAAAGATAGTAGATACAAAAGTGTCTGGTACTGCTCAGCAACCAGCTTTATTGGCACAAGATGATAGAATACCTGATTTAATCCCTCAAACATACAATGAAGATGACTTTGTCTCTCCATTACATGCAGCATATTATGATCTATACAGACAGAAGAAAGTAGCATCTGTTACCGGGCAACCAGCTGAGATGGCAATACCACAAAATATTCTTGATTACGTTGCTTCTAGTAAGAATTTAGAGAATCCTTTTGGTGGAACGAAATTCTTCTTTGTTGAAAGTAAAGGGTACAAGTCAGGACAAGGAAAGATAAGATTTTATGTAAATGCAAAAGATGCAGATTCTGCCCAGGATATAATGCTTGATACAGCTAAAGCATTAGAAGCAGAAGGAATACCATTTAGTATGAAAACATCTCTTGGTAAAGATAAGTTTGCTACAAGAGTTGATAATACTGTGTTATATGTCCCCCCAGAACACCGATTAAAGGTACAGAAAATATTAGAAAAAGTTCATGCAGAAAAACCAACACACTTTGATCCAGAATCACCATTACTAACGAAACAACTTGCTCCAGGATTATCATGGGCAGAACATCCTACAAAAGGAAAAAGTTTTGGAGAGATTCGTTCACGTGCTTTAGCAGAAGCAAGAGTAGCATCAGAAGGGAAATCAGCAGATGAAATAGAACAGATTACAAAACAAATATTTGAGAAATATGATGTTGATTATGATAACCCACATCTTAATGTAGGTTCTAAGAATAAGGAACTACCTATAGAGATTACTCCAGCAAAACCACAAGATACAATTCCAGAATTACCTGCTGTAGCAGTAGATGAATTGCCTCCACTTTTACCACCCTCTCTTGGTAAGGTAAGCAACGGAAAAGTATACGAACCGGAAGGATTTGTTTGGAATGTCCGTGATGGTCAAACGTTGTCACAACAACAACTTGAAGCATTAGGAGATGATTTATTTAGTCTTGATGGAGTTGTTCGTGATGCTGAAACTGGACAAAAATTCTATGTGACATCAAAAGGAGTTAATGAACAGCAATTAGCAGCAGAACTAGGTAACTTCCTAGCACAAAGAGCTGGTGTAAACAAATTACGTTATCCTGAAATGCGAACAGCTGACTTTGGAGAGGGGAGAGTATTACTGTCAGAATTTGCTGAAGGTTCTCATCAACTGAGTTTTGTAAATAGAGATGCACCAATTGGTCAAGCAAGAGCATTTGATGCAAATGTTCTTTCAAAAGCAGATCCAGAAGCAGGAAGATTTGCCACAGTACAAAATCTATGGTTTAGAAACTGGGACTTTAAAGCCCAACATATGCTTGTAGATCCAGATACGGGTGTAATGACTGTAATTGATTTAGAAAAAGGGTTTGGTGGAGGTCTGGACGATCTCTTATTTGGATTGAAGCCACATCCTGACGGGCTAGATGGACATGTATTAGCTCGAATGGCAGAATTTTCAAATCCCCACTACACAGATAACATAGATGACTTTGAAGACGCTCTCAAGGTAATTGAAGGAATGACTGACCAGGATTATAATACCATTCGTTCTATGGCTCGTAAAGCAGGTTTTGATGATATTAATACAGAACGTATTGTCATAGAATTACAGCAACGTCAAAAAACCATTAGAAAAGATTTAGAAAATGTATTACAACAAGCAAAACAACGACCTCAAATTCCAACAGTAACAAACCCTGACACCATACCCAAACCCCCTTCTTTAGAAAAATTAGTTACTATACAAACAGATAAACTGAACCCTTCTACAAAGAACTTTTTAGAAGAACATGGTTTTGTTGCTGTTGTTGATAGGAAAGGAGATTCTAAGGATTTAACTGATGAAATAGAACTAGCTATGAAAGGTTCTATAGCAGACGAATTAGGAATTGGTCAAACAAAAGAACTTGTAGATGCACAAGGAAAAAGATGGTTTGTAAAACTAGGATTAGATGACGCAACTGAAGCACAAGGAATTGAGTTACTTGTAAGAGATAATGCACGTCGTCACAAAGCACTTGAAAACATTCTTCGTCATGAATTTGGTTTACATGTTCCTGAAACTAAAATTGTAAAAGGACAAGATGGATTTACATATATTATTTCTCCTAAATTAGATAATTATCATGGATTTAGGAAGGATTCCCCTCATCTTGAATGGGATGACTTTGTTAAAAAACATAATTTAGAACCTGAAGAAGCAAGTATTTACAAGGATATAGATTCAGGACTTCCAGATTTCATTGAAAAAAATAACATCGACCCAGAAGATGCTGCTCGTTTACAGAGAGAGATGGATTTACATAGTGTAATCAATACACAATTCAGAGCAACTGATGTAGAACTTGGTGTTGCTAAGTTTGATGGTGAATGGCACATAACAAGAATCGACGATGAATTTGCATTTTCTGGACTTATACCAGGACAAGGCAACCCATATATAATGCCACATCAAGTACAGCGTTGGAGTCCACAATATGACCTTAAAGATTTTAAATTTGGAGGAAATGATGAAATATTTACATCATTTAAGAGAAGCGATTTCTATCAGAATGGAGACTTTGATTGGAATACTTTTGACTCTCGTTTAGGTAATCACATAAATAATGTTGAAGATGTTGTTCATACGGAGGCAGGACGAGCAAGACTTCGTGGTTATTTGATGGATGCAGGATATTCAGAATTTGAAGCAAATAATTTAATTTCACAAGCACAAGGGTTAGGAATCCTTGAAGATGAGATTGGAACAATAATCCAAGCTGATGGAATAGCAGTTGTTGATGATGGAAGGAAGCTTATTTCTGAAGAAGCATTTAAAGAAAAATACTTGCCAAAAGAGACAAATGTGAAGCCAACAGATGTCACAGTAGCTTCAGATCCACCGAGATTAGAATTAGTGGTACCAAAGACTGTAAAAAGAGGTGGAGCACCAAAAATTGATGGACCAATAGTAGATAGAAATTCAGTAAGTAACGTAGTTGACAAGAAAGCATTGTCAGTCGTACCACAAGAAGCAAAACCAGACTTACGAGTTTTAGCAGCAGAAGAAAAAAGAGTAAGTAATTTACCTGCGTCTACTCCTGATGAAATTCTTGAGAAAGAAATTAGCTTACGTGAATTGTTGGTTGAAGCTCGTAAGAGAGAGAAATCAGATACGAGAGATGCTTTGATTGAGATACTTGAAGATGAATTAGATGTGTTGGCTGGGCAACGTCAGGGAGAAGTAATACCCCCTTGTAACATACCTAAACCAGTTAACTTAGTTGGTCAAGCAGCCGCTCCATGTTTTATTCCTGGAGAAGCAGATTCAATACGAAAAGCGTTAGGTGAACGAGCACCAATAGAAAGAGAATATACATTAGATAGTCCAATAGATGATTATGCTGTTGCATACGTTGCAAAAAAGAAAGATGTAGTTGAAACAGGTTCATTTGACTCTTCTGACCTTGATAATCTTCAATCCGGTTTCATTGATAGATTATTACCTGGAAGAAGAATTTATGTTGATGCACTTTCATCAGATGCAAATAATATTGGTGTACGTTCTGCATTATATGATATATTAGGTGAATTTGATGGAGCAGCAAGGTTCTCAATTAATGCTAGAGATAGTGATGCAGGTATGGAGATTATGAAAGAACTTGTTAAAAAACTAAAGAAGGAAGGTGTTTCTTTTGAATTAAAAATTTCCAGAAATAAAGCACACTTTTCAACAAGAGTAGATAATACAAACTTAATTGTTCATCCCGATGATGTTGAGAAAGCAGAACGAATTCTTCAAGATTTAAGTATAAACCGTCCAGAACTACTTGATACTGAAATACCAACATTCTCACAACCTATTGCTTCTGGAATCGGAAAAGAGATACATGGATTTAATAGACAGTTTCGTACGCAGCGAGCTGCAGCAATTGCAGATTTACATTCAATTACAAATAAAAGAGGGAATATCCCTGATGAAGAACTTGAACAGATTACAAAAGAAGTTCTCATAAAACGAAATGTTCATCCAGAAGAACCATGGCGAGATCTTGGATTTCAAGATACGAATGCTCCAATTAAGCCAGAAAGAATCATTGAAGTATATACTCCTGAAAGGACAGTTCAAATTCAACGAGTTATGAAACATGCAGATGGCATTCTAGTTAAAAGTGATAACAACTTATACAGAATTGATAAAAACGGTGTAAAATCTGTAGTATACAAAGCAGAAGATAATGTTGGTAAACAAACAAGAACATATATGGAAGCAGACAAGACAATTCCTTTTGTTGAAGAGAATCCAGAATTAAAAGGAAAGTTGCAAGCAATTTTTAATGATGTGCATGATGGTAGATTAATTGCTGAAGACGTATCTCCTGATGAGGCATCTACAATATTCTTTCAAGGAGTCTTACGAGATAATCCGCAGTTCAGTTTATTAGTAGCATCAGGAAAATATGATGGCGCTTTTATTAATCCGTTTGGAACTCATGCAAAGTCTGTTGAGAGAGTACGAGAAATAACTAAAGAGAATGATGTTTTGCGTCATATCAATGAAGTAATGGAAACAAAGGGAGTACAAAAACCTCGTTTTAATTCAAAACAAAATCAGTTAGTAGATGATGAGATTGTGACAACAGCAAGGGGGATATATTCACCTTCTAGTAATGTGTTTGATGAGACTGGAACTATTTATTACCGCGTTTTTTCATCTGAAGGTGAATTATTTCAAGCAGCAAGAGGATATGACTATTATGGAAAAGATCTTGAAGAAGCTCGTAAAGTTGTGCAAGAAGGAACTGCACGAATTTCAGCAGGCCATGAAACATTTCATCATGTATGGCATTCAGTTTTAACTCCAGAACAAAAGAAAAAATGGACAGCAATGGTTCTTTCAAGTGATAATGACAATATCTGGAAAACCCTTGATAATGTACAATCATCAAAATTATATGAACGTTTATCTGGTCAAGAAGAGATGTGGGGAAATGAGGTTTTTGCACGAAGAATGCATGCATATACATTTGGAGCAGATGAATCAACATGGCCGGCACGGTTTTCAAGGCCCGATTCTGAGGAAGTTAGTTTACTGAAAGAATTTGGTATTCTTCCAGAAAGTTATAGAATTCCTATAGAAGATGTCCCTGAAGGTAGTGCAGTTCTTCCAGATTTTGAGAAGTCGGTTCTAAGTTTAAAGCAAGGAGAGGATGTGCATGTAAAAGCTCGAGTTAGATTGAACATAGAAGGAAAAGAAACACAAATGCATATGTTTGCACGAGTAGATAAATTAGTTCCTGATGCGGTAGGTCAAGGTGATATATTTAATCCAGAAATATCTGGAATCATGAATGTTGTTGATCCGTATTCTAAAACGGATGTTGCATCCATGCAATTTGTTTCAGGAGACGGTTCAATAGCAATATTTTCACATGATGGTCCAGTAGATTCATTAATTGAAACTGCAGAAAGATTAACTCCAAATGTTCGAAAGATGGAGATTTCATTTAATCAAAATGAATTTAGAGAATTACAAATTATGCTAAATAATGGTGTACCTCATGAAGATGCTGTTAGGTCACTAAGCTCAAAAATATTACCAAATTTGGAAAAGCGAGGTTGGGAATTTTCAAAAGTTGATATTGATGAGTTTGGTTTAGGAGGAACTTTTTCATTGACGAAGGGAGATGTTGGAAGAGTAGATGAAGTAATCCCACCTTGTAAGATTGGTAATATTGCTGGTGGAGCTGCAGGAATACCTTGTGGTGCTAAGGCAACAGATATTGACCGTGGAGGATTATTAGGGAACAAATTGGGTAATTGGCTAAGCTCTAAAGAGGGTAAAGACTTTTTAGATACAGAAGTCGGTCAGGCATGGTATGAGAATCATAAAAAACCATGGTGGAAAACAATCTTTGGAAAAGAAGTTGATATTGCAAGTGTTGGTGACGATTTACCTTTTGAATTTGCACGAAGCCAAAATTTAGACCCTTTAAAATTAGGTGACTTCAAGAAAAGTAGACAAAGTATTGAAAATATAGTGTATGGGCCAGAATCAATAGTTTCGTTTCAAGAATATGGACTTAACAATCGTGCCTATTATAATAGACTAATTAGAAAAAATGGAGCAAGTGTAACTTATGGACCTCTTGATCAAGCAGAATTTTCTGCATTAACGGGTGCTGAAGCATTTCCTCCATTAGAAGGATTTATTGGCGTAAATCATCCTGACTTCCCATACAATCCTCCAACTGAAACAAGCAAGTTTTATTTTAATTCAAAAGACTCTGGGTCCGCTGGAGGAATTGCGGAGTATATGGTTAAACAAATGCAACATGAAGGAATAGTATATCAACTAAAAACTGTTGCAGATAGATCCGGGTATGGTCATAGAGTAGATAACACAGTGTTGTACGTATCATTAGGTGAGGGGGATAGAGTTGAAAGAATAATACGTAGTGTCAGTTTTGAAGGTCTTGTTGATCCGGAAGTTCAAATCTTAACAAAAAAAATTGCAAATGGAATATCCAGAGCAGATTCACCAACCAACATAATTGTAGATTCTTCCAGAATAAGTGTTGGTCAAATGAAATCAAATGCTCTTGATGAAATTAGGCATACTATACAAGGAAGAGCTTTAGATGAAAAAGATTTAGTTAATATCTGGGATAATGTCATGAAGAAGCATGGTTTAGATCCAGATGAACCATGGAAATTATTAGATCAATCTATAGACTCTTCTGAAGTCATACCCCCTTGTAAGATTGGTAATATCGCTGGGAGGGCTATTGGTGTACCTTGTGGAACCAACTGGAAGATTGGAGATTCTCAGTTTAGAATTGATAATAATGGTTGGGAGAAAATAGATGATAGTCCATTAGATAACTCTTTACGATTTATTGGAATTGAGAATGATCCTTCAGCAGGAATTGATGAAATGGTTGAATTGCAACAAAAAGCAAGTAAAGCAGCCGGTGTTAATATTGATTTAACAGATACTGGAAGACGATTAACAGATACTCAATTAAGTTCCATAGATGAGAGAGTTAAAAAACAATTTGCAGAATCTATCAAAAAAGATCCCAAGAACGCATTTAATCATGTAAACTCCTATTTGGTTGATCATTTATTGGAACCAGAGGCAAGAGTTAAAGCATTAAACGATGCATTTTATCCAGATGTAGCAGATTCAATAACTGCCGCCGAACATCAAGCAAGGGTTTTACAACGCGCATCTGAAATTCAAGGAAAATCATTAGATGATGTAGTTGACGAAGTTTTTGATGAGGTTGTAAATGAATTTGGAGAAGATGAGGTTTTAATGAGTTTATTTGACTTAGTTGCCAGAGACCGTAAAGTTAGGAAATATCCTAAATACATTCAACCAAGAATTGTTAAATTAGCAATTCAAAATAGTGAAACTACCTTGCAACGTCAAGAACAAATAATTGCCGCTTGGAATATAATACATAACGATATTGAAAAATTAGTTGCACCTACTAAAGGTCAAGCAGTATCTTCATTTAATAAGGTTGGTTCTTTATCTGAGATAGAAAGGATTCTCCACTCACATGAAATGACTAAAAAAGATTTATTGGATATATTAAAATCAACTTTAAAATATGAAATCCCTAATGACCCAAGAATAAATTTCAAAACTCCACTTACTTTGTCTAGAGATAATACTAAAAAGCTTCAGACAGTGAATGAAGCACTTGAAAGTCATCTTACTGCTATTGGTGCAAAAGATGCTAAAGTTGTGTTTGCATTAGGAGATGGAGAACCTATGGCCGTAGTACATAGTATTTCACGACAGCAACAAGGTCTTGAACCTAGGGCTGTCATGGCAAAAACAGGAAGAATTGATATGATGTCAGAAGGTGAAAGAATACGTCACCTCAGACAACTTGAAAGAGAGCCAGGAGCAGAACTTACTGAAGGATTATTAGACCAATATGAATTATATTATGGAATCTTTCATGCATTAGATGATGGAACACCTAGTCCAAATAGTATTTATGGGGTTGCTATTGAAAAAGTAAGACTACAAAATCCACAGAGTATTGAAGCAAGTCAACAAATTTTTTTAAATGAATTTACTAATGAATTAAAAAATAAACTTGAAGCAGAACCAGACTCTTTATTTTCACGTCAAGCAGAGAGATTTTATGCATCAGTTGGCGTTGGTGATGAAGACGTAATATTTGTTGATTCTGGGTTTAAAGGAACAATCCCAACATTTCTTGCTGCAATGCACCGTATAAAACATCCAGAGCGAAAAGCAGAAACTTTTCTTGCAGGTGTAACTAAAGGATTTGAGAATTATGTTCCTCATAAATTTAAAAAAAGAGGAGAAGTTAAACCCATTGATTACATGGCTAAATTTGGTGTTTCACATGGTTATACAGTACAAGAACCACTTTTAGGGAGCACAAGTCCTAAAGATCAAATTCTTGCAACTATTGATTTACATTCAATGGTTCATAACACACCCTCCTCTGTTGTTATCAATTAGTAGCAAAAAGTTTATAAACAGACTTATAGATTTAGAGGAAATGGAAGGAATAAATCATACATTAAATCTTGAAAGTATTACAAAAAGAGACCCATTTTTATTAGAACCAAAGACCGGTTCAGAATACCTTCGTATTCATTATTCTGATATTGTACATTGTTTTATAGCAAGTATTTTAGAAAACTTTGGTTTTATCAAACAATCTAGTATGGTTGGGTTTGATGGCTACAGTGTTGTATATAGCGGTTCTAATTCTAGAGCATTAGTTCAGTCTTCAGGCGCAGAAATATCTCTTACTCATCAAGGGTTGGAATCTTCTTCACTTGACGAATTATTTGATATTTTTAATAATTTAGCAGCTGGTAATTATCTTAAAGAACTTCCAACAAATTTTAACGTAAAAAGAGAATTGGTTTCAGCAAGATCTGCATTATCAATTTCAGATTTACCAAAAGGATATAGAATAAACCACACAGGAAGAACAGGAATAAACTCATTTACAATAATTCCTAATCTAAGAGACCATGTCGTAATTTATGATGAATTATCTCAATTTGGAAAAGGTGTTGAAGGCGTTTTTGCGAATCTTGATGAAAGATTTAGTAAAGGAAATTGGCATATTGGATGGGATGTAAACGGAAAAGTTGTTGGAAAAGCAGATGTTCTTCAATTTTATGAAGACTCATATTATAAATATCTTAAAGACAACCCTCACGTGTTAGAATGGCTTGTTAATACAGCATCGGAAGTGTATGATAATTCACTTACAAATATTGATTGTGGAACAGATTATTCCAATCAAGAAACAACAGCGGCACATTATCAAGATATTGCAGTAAGGCGAGTATTACAACGTTTAGAAAGAAAGTTTGAGGGGAACCATCCGGTACAAATTCGAGGGCATACTTCAGAGGGATATGTTTTAAATCCGGGACAAGTTCCTTTCCATAAACCAGAAGTTATATTACCTCACTCAAACAAAAGAATGTGGTGGAAGACTAATTCGGTAGAAGCTTTCTATCAACATAATAAAGTAATTGTTGTTCATCCAAACGATTTAATGGTGCAACCTGATGTAATAACAACAGAAGGAGATGTTCTCTATCAACACACTAAGGCTATTTATTACAAATCAAATTCAATTCCTTTACATCTGCAAAAAATAAGAGGGAGAGATGCAAGAAGATTAACTCATGAAGGTGGAAGACAATTAAAAAATCAAGAAAGAGTTTCATATTCTTCATTATTAATAAGATAAAAACTACATCATCCTTGATAACTTAGACGTCAATTCTATTTCCATGTGGCCTACAATAACACCATTTTCAGGAGATAATGTAGCAACTTCTCTATAATGTGATAAAGCTCTTGAATACGCACATATTTGCTTTGCTCCATGCATTAAATCACCTTGTTTCTGATATGCTTTAGCTAAAAATAAATGAGCATCAACCATACCTGGTTCTTCAGTAACAGCCCGTTTTAAATGAACAATAGCCCTATTTATTTCATCTGGGTCACTTGAACGTGTCATAACTCTTCCCATAAGATAATCTTTTACAGCAGAACCAGGTGCTTTCATTAAAGCATATAATGCCGTACCATCTAATCCCTTTTCAACAGCTTTTCTTGCAAATTCATAATGCATTGGATCAACAACAGGTGATTTATCCCATAATTTCTGTAATTCTACTCCTTCTTTAACATCATCTGAAGTACTAAACCGTTTTGATAAATCTACATCCATATATGTTTTATTCTCATCTTTAAGACCAAATGATGTTGATAAACATAAAGTATTATCATTTTCTCTATCAAATCCTTCTAGCGTAATGTCATGTCCATATACTAAGACTCTATTGTCTCCTCCTAAAACAGACATAAATTGTAAAGCTTCTTCCTCTGAAGCACCTCTACGCCATAACATATCCAACACTTTTTCTTTGTAAACCTCTTCTATGGTTTGAGCATCAACATCATAATTAGCATTAACTACATCTGATAAAGAATTTGTAGTCTTACTTCCAGCACCATGTGTAAATACAAGTCCTGTTGAAGTTAGCCCAACTAAAGGAAATTTACTAAATAAATCTCTATATTTAACAGCTTTTTTATGACCTATTTTCCTCTCTAAAGCATCAACTTCAGAAGGATGATATTTAGCTGTGTGTAATCCACCAACATGTCCATGTTCATGATTACCTAATAAGGAGAATATTTTACCTGGATGTAACTTTTGCATCGCCATTAGATGGTCAACAACAAACTCAGAATCATCATGATTATATTGAATATAACCAGAGCCCATTTGATCTGGATGTGCTGGTCCATGAACTAAATCTCCTAAAAACAATAAATATGTATCATCTCCTGCATCTTGAGAATCTGCCCACTTGCTTAACATACGTAAATAATCATTTTTATTTCCATGTAAATCAGAACTTACTAATAACTTACCTTCATCTGGAAATACAAGTACTCTATTGTTAATATTTTGCACGGACATACTATATCTCAGCTTAATTCCTTTATAAATGTTTCCATTTACACCACTAAAAAGTAACAACAAGAAAACTAAATAACAACAATCTATTTATACACATATTATTATGAACATAAATGCCCACAATAGATGACTATATTCTTGCATGTTTACACACAGAAGACTATCTCTATGAGAGCTTTGATCGATTATTTGATGAACATGTTGAGAAGAATGTAATGTTATCAATGTTATTAGATGCTATCTCATCAAATTACATCTCAGATGTGCGTAAATTATATGAAACAAAAAAATACAAATCTCCTGAACCATTACTAGATGCGTATAAATTACTAACAGAAATAGATTTTAATGCTTTACAAGGACATCTTATTTATTTAACAGATGATTTTCAAAAAGATTTAGTTGCTCAAGATGATGTAAATAAATGTGCTACAGCATATTGCTGTGCTGCAAGATATTTAATAAAAAAAGAATTACCCCTTTCTGAACTCGCCGGCTATGTTAATTAAGTCTACATGACCCATAAACAATCCTCTGCAACAGTACCGTTCTAAACCAATAGAATCTAGAATTTTCTTCTTATCACTACCTTTCTCAGCTTGTTCTTTGAACTTGTCCCACAAATGCCCAACGGGCTTTGCACATGAAAAACATCTTATAGGTATTATCATTGTATCATTTGCCTCCTATCGGTAACTCTTCTGTCTTTTAGCTCTTGCCTTCGAATCGTTTGGTTTACATACTTCTTTACGACGCACGTCTGCAACTAAAAGTAATCTGTCATAATCATCAAATGATTGCTTTAACTTTCCGTCATGAGCAACTAATGCTCTTGCTACAGCTAATCTAACTGCATCTGATTGACCATTTACACCGCCACCATTAACAGTAACTGAAACATTAACCTTGTCTGCTGCATTTCCAGCAATTCTAAATGGTTCAATTACACGTAATCGAGATAATGAATCACTCCAATTTTGAAGTGAAATACCATTAATTGTAACCTTTCCAGTACCCTTAGTAAGTACTGCTCGAGCAACTGCTCGTTTTCGTTTTCCTTGAGCTTGAACTGATTTCATTTATTTCCACCAAGTTGTGCACATATTTGAGCTACACGAACATATTTTAATGTTGGTAATTTTGTTAGTGATGCTTCCTTGAGATTAATTACTTCTGCATCTTTCAATGAATCTGGAACACCTCTATAACACATAATTTTATCAAAAGCTTCTCTACCTCGAGCTTGTTTCCAAGGTAACATACCTCTGATAGATCTTCGAACAAATCGTTCTGGTAATCTGCTTAAATTAGCACTTTTTGTAGGATAACCACGTCTGTCATACTTCTGCTTCATTGCAGCAAAGATCTTTTGTTTTTGACCACTTACAACAACTTTTTCACAATTAATTACTTTAACTTCTTCACCAAGTAGTGCATCTTTAGCAACTCTTGCAGCTAAACGTCCTAAAATCATGTTTTCTCCGTTGTAAACTTTCATTCCTGTGTCTCCCTGGAATTAAAGTTCAAAAATGTTTCATTTTTGTAAACCTTCATCCGAGTATCCTCACTCCCTTACCTTCAGGATTTTTTTGTAATAATTCTTTGATTGTAAGTACTGTACCATTTGCTTTTGTAATCTTCTCACGAGCACCTGCAGAAATATGCATTGCTACAACATCAACTTTTTTAGATAATTCACCAACACTTAATACTTTTCCAGGAACAATAACCATGTCACCTTCTTTCGTATTTTTATCAATTTTGTACACGTTAACAATTCGTCGCTGTCTTGTTGGTTTCTGTAAATCCTTACTAATTCGCTTCCAGAATGGACTAGAATTATCTTTCAACTCTTCTACAAGTTGACGTACATCATGGTTTGTTGGCCCACTACGTTTCATAATTTACTCTCCATTTCCTCAGCTTTTTCAAATAAAATTTCTGCACTTTTTGTTAACATATCTTTACACGATACTTGTCCCCAACTTTCCACAGTAAAAATTTTATTATCTGTATAGGTAACATTAATACCCTCATCAAGTTCAGCATAGTAATTTAGTAAATGAGATTGATTAACTTTGTCAGCATTTACTGATAAAGAACCACCTTTTAATGAAAATACTCCATCGCTGGATGAATCTGCAATAAATTTTGGATCTTTAACTTTTCCAACTTTAACAATAGCCTCTTTCTTATAGAAAGCCATTCCAGGACTCCATTTGGTATGTTCTTTACCTTGTCCTACAACTGCTGTCATTGTAACATCTAATTTCTGTTTTGACAATAATTTCACAACAGGCATATCTGATTGAACGAATGTACACTTTGGATCTGCACTCTCTGCATCACCTGCTGTAACTACGCCTTTCTTAGAAGATTTTAATTTAATTTGTAATGTACATTGAGCACTTCTTTCAATAACTTCATCTTCATTTTTTGGTAATCTATAACTAGTTAAATCTGTTTTAATTGGCATTAAACCTAAACGTAAAGCTAACATCTCATCATATAAAGCAGTATTGTTATCCTTAATCTCAACATCTTCAACTGCGAGAGTTGGAACTTCTTCAAGAATCATTCTTCGAATGGTATTTGCAAAAGTATCTGTACAACCTTCTAGAAGAAATACTAATTTCTCTTTCTTTGATGTGATTTTGCTAACTTTCATTATACTCTCCTACCTCTTCGACCACCTTTAGCTCTACAACCATTATGTGGTTCAGGGGTAACCTCTTCAATTTTTCCGATTTTCATACCTACTCGTGATAAAGTTCTAATAGCAGCTTGAGCTCCCGGACCAGGATTCTTTGGACCATTGTGACCACCTTTTGCTCGAACTTTAACATAAAGACCTTTAATGCCTTTTTCTCGACAAATTTCAGCAACCTTCTTCGCACAACCCATAGCTGCAGAAGGTGAACTTTCTAATCTGTCTGCTTTCACCATCTGTCCACCACTTGCACGTGCAATGGTTTCAGTTCCGGTAACATCTGTAACTGTAATAATTGTATTGTTGTATGAAGAGAATATATGTGCGATACCCCATCTAATGGAACTATCGTACTGTGGTCGTGGACCCCTGTTTTCTCGTTTTGGCCGTGAACTGCCTCCTTCTCGTTTCATTCTGCTTTTTCCTCTTTCTTCTCTTCTGGTGATTCAGTAGATTCTTCTTTAGGAGCTTCTTCAACTTTTTCTTCAGTTACAGGTTCCTCTACTTTTTCTTTATCATCTTTAACAGGCTCTTCTGTAACTACTTCTTCTGCTACTGGTTCCTCTTTAGCTTCAGATTTCTCCTCAGACTTTACTTCTTCCTTCTTTTCTTCCACAACAGGCTCAGGAATAGCTCTCTCTGGGTGATTTTCATCAAATAATGTAGATTTCTCTTTGAAACCTAACTTTGCTTCTTCTTCTAAAGTAATGAGATATGATGGTGCTGTAATTTCTTTGTCACCAACAAGAATATGTCTATGTGTAATAAACTGTCGAGCTTGCTTCATACTTCGCGCTAAACCTTTACGGAATACGACGCTTTGTAATCGACGTTCTAAAACATCTTTAATTTCTAAACCAAGAATGTGATCCAAATCTGCACCTGCTGTTAAAATACCAAGATTAGTTAATTTTTGAAGAATTTGAGATTTAACTTTTTCACCTTGCTCTGATTGACTAGCAATTAATTTCTTAGCAATATTCATGTATTTTTTAAGAAATGAATCTGAAATAAGAATTTCCTTCTTTTTTCCTAACCCATACTCCTTCATAAGAATTTTTTCTTCATCAATATTCTTCTTATTCCAAGGATGAACTGGTGTTTGGTACCTTTTCCGTAATTTTTTTGGGTCTCCCATTTTAGTTGTTTACCTATTTCTTACCTGGTGCTCCTTTCTTCTTAACACCAACAACCTTACCTTTATTGTGTCTGAAATTTGAACGTGTTCTCTGACCTCTAACTGGTAATTTCTTCTGGTGTCTCATACCACGTAATGTCTTTGTTTTCTTAAGACGTTTTAGATCATTATCCTTCACAAAAACAAGAGTTCCTGTTAATAAATGTTGATTAGTAGCAGTTTCGTAATCTTTTTGCCTATTAAAGAACCAAGTTGGCATACCATGTTCCCTTGGTTTGGTTAAAATATCTGTTAATAAAGCAACTTGTTCATCAGTTAAATTACCCGTAACAGTGCTTTTTGGAATCTGAGAAATATTACATACTGCAGATGCAAATGATGTACCTACACCCTTAATCTTCTGTAATGAAACACCAATAGCTTTTCCACCAGGTAAATCAACATTTGCTACCCGTACAATGTGTCTGAATTTTTGTTCTGCCATGTTTTATAGAATCAGTCTTTATGTCCTATACGCGTGAACTCGGACTGATACTGCTGGAGTTAGAGGGTTGTTTATAAAGGTTTCCATTAGTATTTAGTAATTGTCGAAACTTTCTTAAAACATACCAAATTTTGAGCACAAATGTTTCAAAGAACCTATAACCCCCTTGCATCAATAGACGTCACTTTAGCAAAACTTGAGAGTGAAGTAGTCAAAACCCACAATATTGCGTATACAGCAGCTTGTCGTTTTGTAGATGATGAAAAAGTAAGAGTAAGATACATATTTGATGGAGCTGATCCAACACATAGAGATATCACAATAATGGGCTATGTTGATAATGTTAGGAGAAATCTTGCATTACTCACAGAACCTAAAAGGAACCATTTATTGCAAGCATTTAATGTATTCAACAAGAAAGGACTACAAGAATTATTACATCCATATGAAGAAGATGTACCAGTTAATCAATTAATTTCAGATGCTAAAGTTGCTTTGAGTGATATAGAAATAACTAAAGTATTTTACAAAGATTGGATTCAGTATTTAGAAGAAACAAAGGTTGAAAGAGGTACTAAAAAATTAAAGGAATTGAGAGAAAAACATAAACGTAAACCTCAACATGTCCCACTCTTATCAATAGGAGAACATTTTCTCGTTGAAGAGGGCCATATTCCGTCAAATCATGGACAAAATCCAGAAGAAATAATGAGATTATTAGAGAAACATCCATTTATCACAGCAAAAATATTTGATGCATATGCAGATAAACTAGAAATTGCTGGAAAAGTTGGTAAAAATCTTAATTTTTTAATATGTGGAAGTGCACCAAATCGGAATTATTCTCCTCATTCAGTTGTACAAAACAGGTTACGGCTTCCAAACAGAGTTTATACAGAATTAGAACAATTTCGTTTAGTATTGATACGTCGTTCTATGAGACGATTATGGGATAGCTTACCTAAACAACTTCCTTTATAGGTCATTCTTTATTTGGTACTTCGTTTGAAGAATCATCATTTTTACTTTCTTTCTTCATTTTATCTTGTTCTTGCTGTCTAATAACCCTTCTCCACTTTAAAATTGTGTAATTTACAGGATTCTTAATGTATTTACAGAAATTATCAGGCTCACAGACACCAATTCCTTTGCAGTACGCTTCATTATCGCAATTTGGAGGGAGTTTAGCACCAGCTTCAAAACTATGCAACTGACCGTTAAAATACACCTCTCTCAATGGTTCTGGATTCTTTTTATTCCATTCTTTCAAATATAACTCAATTTCTTCCTTACTCCACCCAATTTTACCAAGAAAATTCATCATAATAAAGACAGCTCTTTTCTTACCATCCTCCAAACCACCAAGAATCTTCTGCACACATGGTGGAAAGAATTCCTGCGTAATAGGACTTTTAATGTCAATCTCCTCATACGTCTTTTCAACCCTCTCTTCCTCTAATTTCACCTCAAAATCAAGAGCCCTCATTAATAATCGACGTGCACTTTCTTCCACATCTCGCTTCATAAAAATCATCGTAGGAACAACTTTTTCAGGTTCAGCCATAGGTTTTTCAAACAATAAAACACTTTCTGGATCAATTGGAATACTTGCTAAACCAGACTTTTCATGCAAACTATATGGCATTCTGAACAAATGACGTGAAGATAATAATACTGTATCTATCTCTAAAAACGGATCTACATTTAACTTAGCAACTTCACCACCCATCTCATTCTTTTCATAACGAATAATATCTGACTGAGGTAAATCTACTCTCTCTCTCACTTTTCCAAAATCTCCTCTTTCAAATGCAATAATTCTCTTCCCCAACTCTTCTTTAATATTCTCTTTGATATAAAACGCGATTTTACGGGGGGCTTCTGGAAACAAATCCTTTGTTTTAGTATCACCAATCATAGATGGAAATGCTTCAAAAGGAAGAGCAATATGGAACCCTTTATTTCCTGAATTATGTAATAAAATTGGGTATTCACCACCAAAAAATCTTTCAGTGCCTTTAACAGAAATATCATACACCATTTCTTCATTTTGTAAACTTATATCTGTAATCTCTAAAGCAGTAATCTCACTATTAAATAGTCTTTGATAATTTTTTACAATTTCATAAGATTCTTGACTATACTCAACAGATTTAGTTTTTTCAAACCAATCTAAAACTTTTTTAATTCTTAAGATGTTCGCAGACTTCTTAGAGAGAGTCATTTGCTCTGCTCTGAAATGGTTGAATCTTTTTGGTTTTATTTGTTTGTAAACAGCTTTAAGTCCATCAATTGGAAATGTTTTATCTGCTGGAAAAGGAGAAAATTTAGATCTCTCAGAAAAAAATTCAGTTCCTGTTAATTCTGAGCGTGGAATATTGAAAGTATATACATGACTTCCCTTAAACATAGTACCTTGAGGTAATCTGTGTTCTTTGGTAAATTCTTGGTTCAATGAGCATGAAATCCCAAATAACTTACATAACCACACTATTTCTCGTATAAGTTGATGTGAAACGGATTTGGTTGTGATGGAATATCTATTTCTTTTGTGCCCATCACCACGTAAATATCCTGTTAAAAGTTGCAAGAAATGTTTTTTTGGCCTAGACCAGATTATTTCAGGAATATGTTTATTTTTAGCTCCCTTTCCACATAACTTTTCAAAAAAAGCATACCATTTTTTAGAATGAATAAGAATTTGTGTTGAATTTGGATTAGGATGTCTTATGGAAACAGTTTTATCTGTTAAATTTTCTAATAATGTTATACATTCTTTAATATAATCTATTTCATTTACATTAAAAGTAAATCCAATTTGATGGATTGTTTTCGTCAAGTGTCCCTCTGCAAGATAATATCCTAAGAGTAATATTATTCCTTCTGTAATCTTAATTTTTTCATGGATTACTTTTCCTCTGAATTCATAATTCCATCGAAATAATCTTGATTTTTTCTGCAGTTTTTTTCCTTCTGTAAAAGTAATAAGAAAATCTCCTTTCTGCAACTTCTCAACTTCTTTCTCTAAAATTTCTCCTTTATTCCAAACAAAAACAGAATGGTATTTTGTAGCTCGTAATGGTAGTTTACTATTCTTATGATAAATCTCATAAATTTCTTCTTTGTGTTCTAAATAACCTGTAATTTTTGAGAAACAAACTTGTAAATTTTTGTCAAGAGATAAAACTTCACCTCTCTTCCCACTTTTTAGTTTTTCAACAACTTTCTCAATTGGAACCAATTGAGTTTGATTATTTATTCTAACAAGAATCGGCGTATCACCTGTGACACTAAATTTCACAGAGATATCTTTCACACCACAATACTTCAAAAATTCCACAATTAAATGACCACAAATCTTACTATATTCAAGAATCGCACAATCAATATCTAACACTAAATCCCATCCCTTTCGTAATTCATCTAATTCCTTTCGTTTGAGATTGCTACTAATATCAAGTGGGTTAAACCAATTCTCTTCTGAACAATGAAACGACGTACATCCTCTTAAAGCAAGTTCTAACACATCTCTGGGGTATGGAAGAATATCTGGTCTCTTACCAAAACCATCTCCATATCTCACACCAATCTCTTTATAGTGCGCATGATTAACGAGAGCATCCTGGACATCTCTACGTTTATAGTACTTAAGAAGAGTAGATTTACTTAGCATGTGTATTTGGAGTGTAGCTGGTTTAAATGTATTTTGGTATGGAGAATTGTTTATTATTTTAGTGAGGTGTATTGTTTACAATTTAGATGTCACTCAAAAGTGACGGAAGATTTATAAAGCCACTACTTATTGAATAATTATGGATGCTCAAGATATTTATGTTGTACATGGACTTTATATTACTTCTTCAAAAGTAGAAGTAGCAAATACTGGAGGAAATAGAGCAGTAGCTGTTAGTACAGATGCAAAAATGAATGTTCATTATCTTCATAGACCAACACCTCCTAAAGAAAAATTTGATGCTTTAGTTAGCAGATTGATGGTTTCTGAAGCAAATGATGTTGGTAATGTAGTAAATCGTTTAGTGGAAGAGCATGGCTTCAATCATTTGAATGGAATTAACGGCGTTGTTGTAAAGAAGATAGAGTAGTTTTTCATGAACAAACCTCCCTAATTTCACAATTCTAAAACATTAAAAATACTCCCCCAGACAACTCATCCCAAATACCGATTAAACATCACAGCAAAGAACGATTCCATGTCAACAGTACTATGAACCCTTCTTTCAGCTGAAACAACCATATAATGCACATTACCTTTATTATTAGAAGTTTGCATCATTATACTATTCCCAGGCGATAATCTAGAACTAATATATTGTGGAACTGGTGTTATCAACGTTGTTTTTTTAATAATTGGAAACCCATCATGTTCACCTATAGGAATACCACGTATGTGGACAGCAAGCCCTCTAGATCCTGTCCAAAGTCTATAGCCACCTGCAATATTCCCTCTATAAATAACATCCCTTAATGGAATCCCACCAAACTTTTCTGCAAAAGCATCAATGCGATCATTAAAATCAACAACTTCATCGAGAGTTCGTTGGACCTTGAAACAACATAACCTTTCTTGCATGTAAAGAGAAATGTTATTAGAATAAATAAATGTTTATAATTTACTTACAGCTTTCTTAAAGTCTTGAGCGCTTTTCTTTAGTGCTTTAAGAGCTTCTTTTACAGCCTTACGAGGGTCAATTCCTTTTGTTTCAACTAAGAATTCTGGAACTCCAACAAGAGGGTGATCAATTTTGTATGTAGCCAAAGTAACACCCTTTACATTAAGTAATTCTTCTTTTAATGCATTACAAAAAGTGTGTGTTTCACCAGGTAATTGAAATACAAATCGATTTTTCTCTTCAGTTATAACCTTAAATTCCATATTTCTTCATTTTCTTGGTTTGTTTATAAAG
>CAZEAB010000005.1:38633-74183 GCA_964510085.1 uncultured Methanosarcinales archaeon
TTCAGTTATAACCTTAAATTCCATATTTCTTCATTTTCTTGGTTTGTTTATAAAGTTTGTGTTTATTATACGTAATATTATAAAGAAAGTATCCAATTTTAAGTCTATGAACAGAATCATAGAAATGAACCTTGAACTAATGCTATCGCCAGAAGAAGGTGGAATGATAGCTTTAGCAGGATTTGAAAGTGTGGGGGGAAATGCTGGGAGAGTAAATGGATATAATTGCGTTGGTGCAAATTTTTATTTTAATCCAAGTAATGGTCTCATAGAAGTTTTCAAAAACCAAAAGGAAGATGATAGATATGAAGCACAAGGAGCATATCGTATAATGGTAAATTTTTTTCCAAAAGAAGGACAGTCAACAATGTTTAGAATTCCAGATGTATGGGTTCCAAAAGGAACTCTTCTTGAAGTAACTCAAGTGTTGCGTAAAAGTGCAGACGAATTTAACAAAAATAAAGGGAAAAATTATCTACCTGCGGGTCCGGTATTAGTAAAATACCTACTTTAATACAACAATAACATTCTTAAACACTAAAACATTCCTTCACACATGCCATATCTAATCCTAATACGGCACGGTGAATCTAGATGGAACTTATCAAACAGATTTACCGGGTGGGTAGATGTTCCTTTATCTGACAAAGGTATCAAAGAAGCACTTAGAGCAAGCAAGAAATTAAAGAATCTTAAGATAGATAAAGCATTTACATCAGAATTAGAAAGAGCACAAGAAACATTATTATTAATTCTTGCAAAACAAGATTATACTGGGATATTTCTTCATGAGAGTAAGAAACGACACATGTGGGGAAAGCATAAATTATCAAAGAAAGAAATTCCAATCTATTCTTCTGACAAATTAAATGAAAGGTATTATGGAAAACTTCAAGGAATGGATAAAGACAAAGCAAGGAAAAAGTATGGGGAAGAAAAAGTGTTTAAGTGGAGACGTAGTTTTACTGGTCGTCCACCTGGTGGAGAAAGTTTAAAAGACACATATAAGCGTGCAGTTCCGTACTTTAAGAAACATATCATGCCTTGTGCAGGAAAAGAAGATGTACTCGTAGTTGCACATGGAAACAGTTTACGTGCAATAATCAAATATATTGAAGGTATTTCGGATGAAGAGATCCCAAAATTAAACCTTCCAACAGGTGTTCCTATCGTCTATAAATGTGTTCGTGGCAGACTAATTAGAATGGAATACAAACATACATTTAATCGTCCTATTTGTTGGAAGAATGTTTGTAAAATGCCCTCTGGAAAAACAACACGGAAGCGAAAGAAATGAAAGTATAATTTCATTTGGTTTTCTTAGTTAATCTCTTATAATCTTTCATAATGTTCTTGATAACTCCTGCTCTAGTATATCCTTTTGTTAAAGACATTTTTCGAGCATTCTCCCCTAATTGCTTACTCTGGGCTGGATGGCTCATAACATATTTTACTTTACCTGCTAAATCATTAACATCAGCAGCAGAATACTCCCCTTGCTTTTTTTGTTTTGCAACCAAACCAGTTTTAAAATCTTCATTGTAAAGTCCAGATACTTCATGAATATTACCTGTTATTACTGCTAATCCAGACTGTGCAGCATTAAGCATTGTTATTGAGCACTGCTCATGAATACTTGGTTGAATAAAACCTACTGCTTTTTTATAAAAACTTTTTAATCGATTCTTGTCAACATTTCCATGGAACTTAACATTCTTTTGAAGACCATACTCTCTTACAATTCTTTGAAGTTCCCCTTTGAAATCTTCATTATCTGAATCTCCGCAAATGTCCAACATAGCTTCTGGATTAGTTTTAATGACTTCTCCAAAAGCCTTCAGAGTTTGGATATATCCTTTAACATTGTCTAACCTTCCGACAGATAAGAATCTATTTGGATCTACGGCACCATCACTCTGTCTTGCTTTGTAAATTTTTTCAATTTCATTTTCGTTAAAGTCGGGACTATTGCCTACTACCACCACTTTATCACTCAAGTGAGGGTAATGTCTTTTAACAATTTGTGCATATTCCTCAGTCTCTACGTGGATACTGTCAACTGCATTTAATAGTTTCTCTTGCTTATATAATATTGATTCTCCTGAAGTGTCCCCCTCAGCAGGAGAAAGATGTTGTTGACCTTCTGGATCTTTATCAATCTCATGAGCAAGTAAAGAATTTAATTTATAGACAATTGGTTTACCTAATTCTTTAAGTTTATCGATATCATCTGCCCATCTATTACCTAAGATGTGTATCACATCTGCATCTGATGCTTTAGCTTTTGCAAGCATGGCCTCTAAACTTGTATGTTGTTGTCTTCCCTCTTCAAAATAGGTGTCATTTTCAAGATACTTGTCATTGTTCATTGAATTAGTAACCTTCTTTGAGGAATATTTTTTTGCTTGTGAAAACCAGCCTGTTTGCATTAAAGTCTTAACATTAGTAATCCCATTTTTGAGCAAACCTTCACTGTACTCTCTCATTAATTTCTTCTGTGAACCACTTGTTGACCCGGCTAAAACTAAAACTGATAAATTCTTCCCATATTCATTAACAGCTTTTTCCCTATTTAATAAAGCTTGATGGCCGAGTTCATTACGCTTTGGATTCGAAAAAGAGTTTCCTGTACCCGTTGTATATTTTGAAACAAAGTCATCCAGAAAGGTCATTTTCTCATCTTCAGTTAATGTTGCTAGTCTCTTCCAAATATCAAAATCCTCTACAAAATCTAAATGCTCATCAAAATGAAATCCATCTCTTTTCCTCAGTTTATCTAATAGTGTTTTTTTCACCATAACTGTTTGGGTATGAACCGGTGAATAGTTAGATTTTTTTAAGTGTCCTGCCGTTGCAAAATTATCATCACCAAATGTTTTCCAATACTTTGCCCAATGGGTTCCTTCACGTGGCTTACCATTAGCATAATTTTCATCATTTAGAAACTTTCCTTTTTCATCAACAAACAAAGATTTAGCATGTACAAACTCTGCATCATCTTTAGTAATTTTGTCATGTAATTTTGATAATCTGTCACGAAGAGCATAGTCATCACCATCTAAAAAAGTAATGTACTCACCACTGGCAGCCTCAATTCCTCTATTTCGTGCAGAACTAACACCACCATTTTTCTTTCTAATAACTTTTAATTTTCCAGAGTTAATTTCATCTCTATATTTATCTTTAAGAAATTCTGATGTTCCATCAGTACTCCCATCATCAACAACAATTAATTCATAGTCGTGTGCAAAGTCCTGATCTAAAAGAGAAGTAATAGTCTTGTCTATTTTATTCTTTCCATTAAATGTAGGAGTAACAACACTAACTTTTGGACTATTTTTTTTCATTGCCACAATATAATGATAGATAAAATATTTAGTATATAAATTTTTGTAAAACCAGAAAGTCTTAAAAACTCCAAATAATTACTTCCTACAATGGCGTACATAGACTTAGTATCATACTTAACAACGTGGGAGATGACTGAACTCATCCTTCCTGGCTTCATTATATTCACAGTTCTTCTTGTAGCACTCGAAAGATTACCTATGTTTGAACGACGTCATGCAGCTATAATTGCAGGTGCAATTTCTCTAAGTACGGTTGCAGGACATATTATGGGATTTTATCCAGAATGTTGGGATATCGTTTCGATGATGCAAATAGCATTGCCAAAAGTAAGTCTTATACTAATAGCGTTAGCAGTAGGAATGGCAGTTATTGGGTTCATGGGACTTAATTGGGATATAATCGGTGGCTTTGTTAACTTTGTAGGTTTTGGTTTATTGGGTTTTGTGATGTACATTTTTGTAACCAGTTCTCAATGTGTAGATAATTGGTATATCCTAGATTATATCCCAGATAATTTACTTGCATGGGTACTTGGATTAGGAATTCTAGGTGTTGGTTTATGGTTCATCTTCAATAGAAATTCACGAGGATCTGGTGGAGGCAGAAGACCTTCTGATCCTTATAATTAATAGTAAGTATAACGACGTTTACTAAATCAAAACACTTATATACAAAACTTCTTTCCCAACAACAGGTGATAATATGAAATTAGTTCTCACAAAGAAACCAAAAAACGTAACAATCATTGAAGGTTTTCCTGGATTCGGTTTAATAGGTACTATTGCAACAGAATTCCTTATGGAACATCTTGAAACAGAAAAAATAGGTATTGTAGAAATGGATGAGATTCCTGCAATGATAGCTATACATCAAAATAAAGTAGTGGAGCCAATTTCTTTCCATTACAACAAGAGACATAATGTTGTATTGGTACATGCAATTAATGTTGGCCAAAACCTTGGATGGAAATTAGCTGAAGTAATTGGAGATCTTGCAACACAATTATCTGCTAAAGAAATTATCTCGTTAGAGGGCGTAGGTTCACCGAACGCTGAAGCTGGACGTGTATTCTATTATGCAACAAAAAACGGTGCTGTAAGCCAAAAATTAAGCTCTGTAGCGAATCCTTTAATGGAAGGTATAATTGTTGGAGTAACGGGTGCTCTATTAGCAAGAAATCTTAAAACTCCTCTGATAGCTTTGTTTGCAGAAGCACGAAATGGAATGCCTGATAGCAAAGCAGCTGCGCACATAATTAGTGCATTAGATGCATATACTGGCATGAAAATAGACCCCAAACCTTTACTTAAACAAGCACAAGTGTTTGAAAAGAAATTGAAGGGCATTATGCAAAAGGGACAGCAAGCTCAAGAAGTACAACAACAAAAACACCTTAGTTATGTAGGGTGATTTCTCTTTTTTCTTTTATTAAGTCTATCTCACTAAAAGTTATTACTCACAAGGAGTCACGATTTCGAAACATTTATAAACTCTCTAAACTAAAAAATTTTTGGTGATAACAAAATGCTAAATGTTGTAGCTTTTACTTATACAGTAGGGTCAAATGATTGGGGTCAAGTTGGTGGACCAGGAATTGTAGCTTATAACCTAGCAAAAGCAGTGCATAAAAATCCAAATTTAGGGATACATTTTGTTGTTAATGAAGGTCCACATGGTATATTTAAAGAGAAATTAGATTCACTTGGCATTACATATGAAAAATTTGATGAAAATAAACATTACAATCCAGAATTTCTGAAAAAATTTGATGCAGTCCATTCTCTAAATTCAAAAGAGCATACATTAAGATTACTAGAACAAGGAATAGACAATTTGGTTGCTGGACCAAATGTAATGGGTGAACCAGAATATGATCCACAAACTTATCAATTAGAATCAATGCTTGTCCGTAAGTCTAATGGGTTAAGTAGATACTTAACATTAAATCCAGAATTACACTCAATTCTAACTCAAAGGTTGGGATTAAGTTGTGAAAGAGTGATGCAATGGCCCACAGGAATTGATACTGAAATGTTCAGACCTACGGGAGGGGATCCAGTTACAATTTGGATTGGCAAATATAATCAACAGAATAAAGGTGGAGACTTAGTGAAACGAATTGCAGAAGATTTTCCAGGAATAAAACTGATGACTCCAACAAATTTAGAAGTGGTTGATTACCATAAAATGCCCGAAGTATACTCTGGTCCATCAATTTTATTGTCGTTTTCTCCTCATGAAACACAAGGATTAGCAACAATGGAGGCGGCTGCATCTGGTATGGCTATTTTACAAACAAGCTTGTGTAGATCAAAAACAGGAAGGAATATACAACCTTGGTTTGTTGGTCCTGGTTATTTCGTTGTTCCAAGAGATTATGATAAAGTGAAAGAAGCATTGACTACATTATTAGAAAACCCGGACACTGTAAAACAGATGGGGGTAGCAAATAGAAGATGGGTTAAAAGGAATTATGGTCTAAGAAAAATGGCAGATGCTTATGAAAGAATTATTGAAGAAGTTGTATCTAATCCACCCCAGGGATTTGTTATTGAAATGAATGTGCCCTCTATGGAATCCAGAAAAGGTGGAAATGAAGATTTCATTAGAAATCTAGGATGATTTCTCTTTTTTTATTTTCAATCTTTGATTAAAGGTTTTATAACTAATTGTACCGCACTAATTAAAAATACAACAAAAAGAAGAATAAAACTTTTAGTTTATTATTAAAACTTAAATAACTCAATAAATTAAACTTTGAATTAAGCTTCTATCCAAAGATGTCGCCAACCTTGTCTTTTAATTCGTCGTCCATCTCAGTAATACTTTTAGTCCCATACAAGTCCATGGTGGTTTTATATGATAAATGTCCCAAAACTGCTTGAACTACCTCTAAACTAAGGCCTTGATCTTTCAATATACGGGCACAAGAATGCCTTAATATGTGGGGATTAATATTTTTCAAATCTGGATTTGGATTCTTTAATTGTGCTCGATTCCCTGCTTTTGCAACTATTCTATTGATTTGAGTGTTAGTTATGTGTCCATTTTCATTCAAAGTACTTACAGCAGGAAACAAATAGCCAGACTTAACATCTTTCAACACATACCTCATGTAAATTTTTAAATCATCTACCAATTGTTCAGAAAAAATTGTCGCAAGGCGATCGATATTTTTTTTGCCTTCGATATAAATTTTATTTGAAACAAAATCAATATCCTCAATTTTAATTTTTGCCAATTCAAAACGACGAAGGCCGCAGTATGCCAACAATTTGATAATTACCTTGTCTCGCAATTTTTCAGTATGTTTGATTAGAATTTTGATTTGGTCCGGCGAAAGACTAAACTGGCTACGCGAATGTACTTTTTTTGCCTTCACCCCTTTCATTTTGTTAGAAAACGTAATAGATTATTTAAATGTTACTTTTTTAGCACTTTTTGTTACATTTTATGTTGCATTTTGTATAAAGTGTTACGTAATGGCTCGAAGAGTATATTTTGTAGAATTTAGTAGGCTTTTTTATTGAGAATTTTCTTAACTTCCATCAATGGTCTCTTTCTTCGAATCCAGCATTACTTCGCCCAGATGTATGTAGTTATGATCTAATAAAAAGAATTCATATGCGCTGGTTCCTCTTTCTTTTAATAGACCATCTAATGTGCCATAAAATCTTTTCATATCTTTTTTATTCATTCTTCCCCTATAAAAATCTTATGCACCTACTTAAATTCTAAAACTTGTAATCATCTACTAAACGTTTAATTTCAAAAGAGCAAGTTATTTATATCTTCGATATTTACTAAAACTAGAAAAATATTTTCTAAAAACAGATTCTTCTTTCAATAATTAAAAGTTATAATAACATTACTTTTAAGATATTCTTATTTCTTCGGGTGTGTTGCAAATAACACAATAAAATAAAACTGCAATAAATTCCTAAAATCAATAATCTTGAAAAAGATTAAAAATGATATCAATTATCCTCTAATTTGACCACTCTAACATATATTTTACAATATTTAGTCGAATTTTCACACAAAAGGTTTAAATAGAACCTATTTTCCATGACATTCAAATATTGGTGTTTATCTTGAAAGAAATAAATCAAATCTTAGAAGCTGAAAAAGAAGCAGCAAAGGTTATTGAAGATGCACGAATGAATTCTGAAAGTATAATTACTGAAGCACGTAAGGAATCCCTTCAATATGTTGCTGATGAAAAACGATTAATTGATGAGAAACTTAATGAAAAAACAAAAGATTCAATTAAAGAAATTGAAGAAAGCCAAAGTAAAGTTTCAAGTGATGCTCAAAAAGAAGTGGACAGATTAGAAAAACATGCTTCTAAGAACATGAAAAACGCAGAAGAATTTGTTTTAAAGGTGCTACAGAAATGAGTTATCCAGAAAGGATGGTACGGTGCAAGATACTTGCGCCAAAACGCTATTTATCGCCTGTAATTTCTACGTTATATGATTTGGGTTTATATCATGTTACTCCACACATAAAAGGAGACTTAGATATTGGTTCGCCTTTTGAAGAAGCAGAAGAATTATCGGAATTACTTGTTAAGATAAGAAGTATAACTTCAGCATTTCCCATTTCTAGTATCAAAAAAATTAATTTAAACTCAAAATCTAAGAAAAACGCAATTAAGATTATAACAAAAATTTATGATGATTTTATCTCTGCTGAAAAAAATTTTGATCAGTTAAAAAGTGAAAAAAGCAAGGTTCAAAAGAAGTTAGAATTACTAAAACTAGTTCAAAAAAATAATATAGATATTAAAGACTTAAAAAATTCAAAATATTTATTTTATTCTGCTGGAACTATTATTAAAAAAAATATTGAAGAAAAAATTATGCAGAAGGATATTACAATTTTCAAACATAATAACTATGTCTTTATTATTTCTTTAGAAGAAAAAAAAGAATTTGTGCAATCTGTTCTCACTGAATTTGGGTTTAACAGTATTGATATCCAAGATGATAATATTCAGGATATTATCAAAACTCAAGAAAAGATTGTTTCTGATGAATTAAAATTAAAGAAAATATTAAAGCGTATTCAAAAAGAGATTCCAACTCTAAATGGTCTTGCTGAGACATTTAGTGAAGAGATTAAAATGCATGAATTACCTTTAAATTTTGCAGTTACTGAATCATCTTTTATAGCAAATGGTTGGATTCCAAAAAATAATCAAGCATCTGTAGAGTCTGAAATAGATGCAAATACTAAAGGCAAAGTGCATATTGAATTTACAGAAGCAGGCCATAATGAATCTCCACCTGTAAAATTACAAAATAAAAGACTTGTTTCTCCTTTTGAAGTATTACAAAGATTATATGATTTACCATTATACAGAGAGATTGATCCTACATCAATTTTCTTTTTCACATTTCCTTTATTTTTTGGATTTATGTTAGGTGATATTGGATATGGGTTAGTTTTACTTGGAGGTTTTTATCTCTTAAAAAAGAAGATGCCACAAGCAGCACAATTTGCAGAAGTTTTAATGTTTGCTGCAGGAATGTCTATTGTTTTTGGATTTGTTTTTGGAGAGTTTTTTGGTTTTGAACATATTAGTGTTCAATCAGGTAAGGCATTATGTGATAGTATAGGAATTTGTTTTCCAGAACATACAATGATTTCACATGGTATCGAAAGTACCGTAGCAGACTTTCCAAGACTAATTAACAGAGCACATGGGCACATGAATGTATTTGGATTTGAGATGTTAACAGTTCTTGTTATTGGTGCCATAGTGGGCTTTATTCATGTAAATTTTGGTTTCATATTAGGTTTCATAAACGAATTACGTGGACATGGATTTAAACATGCATTAATGGCAAAACTAAGCTGGATCATTATTGAAATTGGTATAATACTTAGTGTGGCATCATTAATATTAGGTTGGTCTCAAATCCCAACAATTGGTGGGGTTATAATTGCTTTAATTGGTATAATCCTTTTAGGTATTGGCGAGGGGATACAGGGTCTTGTAGAGATTCCTGCTTTAGTATCAAATATGTTAAGTTATATGCGTCTTGGTGCAGTTGGATTAGCAAGTGTTGGTTTAGCTGTTGTAGTAAATGAAAATTTTGTTTTACCTATGCTAGATAAAGGTGGTATTTTCATATTATTTGGGCTATTAATTGGAATCGTAGGACATGCAATAAATATTGCATTGGGGGTCATTGGACCATTTTTACATAGTGTGAGATTACATTATGTAGAATTATTTTCAAAGTTCTTTCATGGCGGAGGATTGCCATATGAACCTTTTACAAAAAACACAAACAACGGAGGAGAAAAATAAAATGGCAGAAGCAGGTTTAATAGCAATAGGTGCAGGTTTAGCAATTGGTTTATCCGCACTAGCGGCAGCATGGGCTGAAAGTTCAATTGGTACAGCTGCAGTAGGAGCAATGGCTGAAAAGGAAAATCTTTTTGGTAAGGCACTTATCCTAACAGTAATTCCAGAAACACTAGTTATTTTTGGATTAGTAATCGCGATTTTAATCATCGGATTAGCAGGATAGGAACACTAAAATGACATTAGAAGACGTGAAGAATGAGATAGTACAACAAGCAGAAGCAGAGGCAGCTAAGATTAAATCTGCTGCTGAAGCTGAGGCTGAAGAAATTAAAAAGAATGCACGAGAGGAAGTAACTTCATACAAGAAGGAAGCTGAGTCTCATAATTCTATTCTTTTTGATCGTACTGAAAAGAAAATGATTGCAGCAGCTAAGTTTGATGCACAGCGTAAGATTTTACGTGCTAAGCAGAATGCTATTGATGAAGTGTTAGGTTTAGTTCGTGAATCTATTGTTTCAATGAAAGCTCCTGCACGTAAGAAGTTTCTTTTTAGGTTATTAGCAGATGCAAAAGGTGAAATTTCAGTAGCTAAAGTATTTGTGAACAAGAAGGATGCTAAATTGATTTCAGGTGTAACTACTAAACCAATGGAAATTGATGCAGGTTTAGTTGCAGAAAACAAAGATAATACTATAAGTGTTGATTTAACTGTTGATACTTTATTAGAGCAAATTAGAGCTGAACATCTTGTTGAATTGAGTGAGGTATTATTCCCATGAGCTCTCTTCGTTTTTCTGCGTACACGTATGCTCGTGTAGCCGTAATGAAGTCTCGTTTACTTAGAAAAGAGAATTACGATAGAATGTTAAAGATGGGTTTTAATGAAATTTTAAAACACATTGAAGAATCTGAATACAAAAAAGAAATGGATGAATTTGATGTATCATCTCAGGATATTAACATCATTGAATCAGCATTGAATGCTAATTTAATCAGAACCATTGAAAAATTACATAGAATATCAAATGAAAGTATGAAAGAGGTGTTAAAATTACATGCTCTTCGATATGATATAGCTAATATGAAAACAATTATTCGTAGTAAATTTGCTGGCGTATCTCATGAAGAGATTAAAGAATTGCTGTATGAATCAATTAATTATTCTAAAGAGTTTTTTATAATGTTAAGTAAAAAAGAACGAGTTGTTGATATAATTAATACGTTCTCCTCACTTCGTAAAATGAAATTGGATGTTAATTCCTTATTTGAATTAGAAAGTGGTCTTGATAAGTATTATTGGAAACGTATGTGTACTTTTGCAGAGTCAATTAAAGGAAGTTCTGTTGCTGATTTTATTTATGAAGAATTAGAGATGATTAACATAAAAACAATATTAAGATTACAAGGAGAGATGTCTCAGGAAGAAATTAGAAAATATCTTGTAAAACCTAGTAAGAAAGTACTTCGTCTTCTTTCAAGTGATAGTAAGAACAAGAAAGAAATAATTGGTACTGATGATGAGGAAGTTGAATTAAAAAAGACTTTATTACGTAAATCTTCTCTGTTATCACATAAAAATGTATTAAGTGTTAATTATATTCTTGGTTATTTAATTTCTAAAAAGTCAGAGATTAGTAATTTAAAGGCGTTAATTAAAGCAAAAAAGTTCAAAATGGATCCAGAAGTTATTGAAAAAATGTTGGTGGTTGCAATATGAGTGATGCAATGAAAGAAATAGCTGTTGTTGGTAAAAGTGAATTTACAATGGGATACCGGTTAGCTGGTATTAAAAATGTAGTTACTACACGTAATCCACAAATTGCACTTAAGGAATTTATTGAGAAGAAGAATGTAGGAATTGTTATTCTGGATTCTCAATCAATTGATGCTTTAGATGAAGATGACAAAGAAGAAGTTGTAAACTCAATAAATCCCGTGTTTGTTGTTGTGTCTGAAGAAGCACATCAAGAAGCATTACGAAAAATGATCAAACAATCAATTGGAGTAGATTTACTCAAAGAATAAAGGTGAATTATCATGGCAAAAAAAACAAAAAGTATTACGGTTAAAAAGAATAAGATAGTTGGTGGAGTCTTGTATAGAATTGCAGGGCCAGTAGTTGTAGCACGAAATTTAAAAGCGAATATGTATGACGTTGTTCGAGTTGGTAACGAGCGGTTAATGGGTGAAGTAATCAGAATTGAAGGTGATGATATTATTATTCAAGTATATGAAGATACAACTGGAATGACTCCTGGAGAACCTGTTGAGAATACTGGAAAAAGACTTTCAGTAGAACTTGGTCCAGGTTTATTAACTTCTATTTATGATGGAATTCAACGACCTCTTCCAGTTCTTCGTGATGAGATGGGAGATTTTATTTTACGTGGAGTTGATGCTCCTGGTTTAGACCATGACAAGAAATGGGAGTTCAATGCTGTGAAAAAGAAAGGAGATGAAGTTTCTGGTGGGGAAATTGTTGGAGAAGTTCAAGAAACAACAAAATTCATTCACAAGATTTTAGTCCCTCCTGGAGTTACTGGTAAGATTAAAGACATTAAATCTGGTAAGTTTACTGTAGATGAAGTTGTATGTGTTCTTGATGGTGGAGAAGAGATTAAAATGGTCCAAAAATGGCCTGTAAGAGATCCACGTCCTTATGCAAAGAAGAAAGCACCTTCGCAACCTCTTTTAACTGGACAAAGAATCTTTGATGTTTTGTTTCCGTTAGCTAAAGGTGGTGCAGCTGCTATTCCTGGCCCGTTTGGTGCTGGTAAAACAGTTTCACAGCAACAATTAGCAAAGTGGTCTGATGCAGATATTATTGTTTATGTTGGATGCGGTGAACGTGGAAATGAGATGACTGAAGTATTGACAGAGTTTCCAGAATTAAAAGATCCTAAGACAGGAAATCCATTAATGGAACGTACTGTTCTTATCGCAAATACATCAAACATGCCAGTTGCAGCACGAGAAGCGAGTATTTACACTGGTGTTACAATTGCAGAATATTTTAGAGACATGGGATATCATGTGGCTATGATGGCTGATTCTACTAGTAGATGGGCTGAGGCTATGAGAGAAATTTCATCTCGTCTTGAGGAAATGCCTGGTGAAGAAGGATATCCTGCATATCTTGCAACAAGGTTAGCTGAGTTCTATGAACGTGCTGGTATGGTTCAACCATTAAGTACTGGAACTGAAGTAGAAGGTTCAGTTACACTGATTGGTGCTGTAAGTCCTCCAGGAGGAGACTTCTCAGAACCGGTGACACAGAACACCCTTCGAGTTACAAAGACGTTCTGGGCGCTTGATGCGAAGCTAGCACAACGAAGACATTTTCCAAGTGTTAATTGGTTAACCAGTTATTCATTGTATGCTGAAACATTAGAACCATGGTTTGTGAAAAATGTTGCATCTGATTGGAGAACTCTTACAACTAAAATCATGGGAATCTTGCAAGAGGAAGATAAGCTTCTTGAGATTGTACAGTTAGTTGGTTCAGATTCTCTTCCTGAGAAACAACAATTAACATTAGAAGTTGCACGATTAATTCGTGAGTTTTTGTTGCAACAGAATGCATTTCATGATATTGATACTTATTGTGAACCACAGAAAAGTTATGACATTATGAAGATCATTCTTTTGTATGAGGATTTAGCTGGTACGGCACTTGAACAGGGTGCAAAGGTAACCCAATTACTAAAGATTGAATCAAAAGATCGTATTGGTGAGGCTAAATTCACAAAGGATCATGAAAAATTACTAAAAGAATTACAAGAGCAAATGGAAAAAGAATTTGCTAAACTTAGGTGAATCAAATGAAAGCAATGAAAGAATATAAAACAGTAAAAAAAATTGCTGGACCTCTTGTGTTTGTTGAAAAGACAGAACCGGTTGGGTATGGAACACTTGTTAAAGTAACATTGGAAGATGGGACAACTAAAACAGGTCAAGTTCTTGATACGAGTGATGAGATTGTAGTTGTACAGATTTTTGAAGGTACTTCTGGTATTGGAAAAGAAACAAAAGTTAAGTTCTTGAAAGAGAATATTAAATTACCTGTGTCAAAGGAGATGCTTGGAAGAATTTTCAGTGGTTCTGGAAAGGCTATTGATGGTGGTGCAGAATTAATTCCTGAAAAGAATTTAGATATTACTGGTGCTGCAATCAATCCGTATGCACGTTCAAGTCCTGCTGATTTTATTCAAACAGGAATTAGTACAATTGATGTAACTAATACATTAGTTAGAGGTCAGAAGTTACCTATTTTCTCAGGTTCTGGGTTACCTCACAACGAAATTGCGTTACAGATTGCTCGTCAAGCTAAGGTAATTGGAAAAGATGAAAATTTTATTGTAATCTTCGCCGCTATGGGAATTACAAATGAAGAAGCTCAGTATTTCATGAAAGATTTTGAAGAAACTGGTGCTCTTGAACGAAGTGTTGTTTTCCTTAATTTGGCAGACGATCCTGCTGTAGAGCGATTAGTTACACCACGTATGGCGTTAACAGCTGCAGAATTTTTTGCGTACGAACATGATGCACACGTATTAGTTATCTTAACAGATTTAACAAACTATTGTGAATCATTACGTGAGATTGGAGCAGCTCGTGAAGAAGTTCCTGGAAGACGAGGATATCCTGGTTACATGTATACAGACCTTGCAATGTTGTATGAACGTGCAGGTATGATTAAGGGTAGGAAAGGTTCAGTTACACAAATTCCAATTTTAACAATGACTGGTGACGATATTACACATCCAATTCCGGATTTAACCGGATATATTACTGAAGGACAAATTGTTCTTAGTAGAGAATTACATCGTAAGAATATCTTTCCACCAATTAACGTTTTACCTTCTCTTAGCAGGTTAATGAATATGGGAATTGGTCCAACTAAAACTCGTGATGACCACAAGGAAGTTTCAAATCAGTTATATGCAAACTATGCAGAAGGTGTAGACCTTCGTGGTTTAGTTGCTATTGTTGGTGAGGAAGCTCTTTCAGATAGAGATAAAAAGTTACTGAAGTTTGCTGAAGAATTTGAAATGGAAATTGTAACACAAGCTAAGAACGATGATAGAACGATTGGTGAATCATTAGATTTAGGATGGTCTCTGATGAATCGAGTTCCTTCGCGGATGCTTACAAGAATTAGTCCAGAGATTAAAGAGAAGTATTACAAGGGTGAATAAAATAGCTTTAGACATAAAACCAACACGTTCGGAACTATTAAAACTTAAAAG
The DNA here is from genome assembly GCA_964510085.1 of uncultured Methanosarcinales archaeon. GTDB lineage: Archaea > Nanobdellota > Nanobdellia > Woesearchaeales > GW2011-AR9 > CAZEAB01. The sequence goes on from CAZEAB010000005.1 coordinate 53,556, forward strand.
GCAGATTAAGTTAGCTAAATCTGGACATAGTTTACTGAAGAAAAAGCGTGATGGGTTAATTATGGAATTTTTTGAGTTGTTGAAGGAAGCAAAATCTGTTCGTTCGGAATTAGCTTCTGCTTTTAGTAAAGCAAATGAGAAAATTAACATTGCCCGTATAATTCATACAGATTTAAAATTACATTCAATGTCGTTGGCAATAAAGAATACCCCTTCGATTGTGTTAGAAACAAAGAACATTATGGGTGTTCGAGTTCCTAAGATAGGAGGTCAGAAAGTTAGAAAGGGTTTGAAAGACAGAGGTATTGGTGCATTAGGTTCTACTAAGTTAATTGATGATGTTACAACTCATTATGAGGACGTTGTTGAAAAGGTTATCAAAGTTGCTGAAGCTGAAACTGCTATGAAAAGATTGCTTTCTGAGATTGAAAAGACTAAAAGACGGGTAAATGCTCTTGAGTTTAGCCGTATTCCTGCAATGGAAGAAGCACAGAAATTTATTACTTTACGTTTAGAGGAAATGGAACGTGAGAATGTGTTTAGGTTGAAACGGATTAAAAGTAGTGTTTGATATTAAAGGTAAGCAGCGCCCTGTCGTAGACGAGGTGGGTATTCTACAAGAATACGAATCCACCGTGCCCTGCTTACTGGCCTTTTGTAATACTATCTTCACCAGTTCTGTCATATACATATGTTTTTTTGTACAATCTCTTTGTTTTATACCCTTTAGATTTAAACTTCTTAAATAACATGTAATCCTCTGCAAATGCCATATCCGGAAATCCACCTATTTTCTTAAGAATTTTAGATTTGATAAAGAATGTTCCACAGGTTTTGCATTTATCTACATTAATTTTCTTTCCTTTATGATCAAAATCTGGGATAAATTTACTTCCTTTTACTTTGACACCCCCATAAAAGAAATCTGTTTTATTATCTTCTGTAATTATATTATAATGATGTTCTAGATGATTCTTTTTGTATGTGTCATCTGAATCAATGAATGTAATATATTTTCCTCTAGCTTTCTTTATACCAAGATTACGAGCTTCTGCTACATTACTATGTTTCTTTTTGATATATGTAATTGGAAATTTAGATACATGTTTCTTGGTAGAATCTGTAGAACCGTCATCTACTACTATTAATTCATAGTTTGTATATGTTTGATCTAGAACAGATTGTATGGCTTTGTCTATTTTTGTAGCTCGATTGTATGTTGCAAGTATTATTGAAAAAAATGGTTTCATGAAAGGAAGAAATAAAAAGAATATAAAAAACTATTTCTTTGCTTTAGCATACTTCTCAGCTACATTATCCCAATTACATATCTTCCAAAAGTTATCAATCCATTCTCCACGTTTGTTTTGGTACTTTAGATAGTACGCATGTTCCCAAACATCACACACCATAATTGGTTGTAATCCAGGAACCAAAACTTTCTGATGGTTTTCAACGGCAAAGATATGAAGACTTCCATGATCACAAGATGCTAATACACCCCACCCAGAACCTTCTACTGCTGCTGTTGCTGCTTTAAATTGTTTTTCAAAAGCTTCCCATGAACCAAAGTTTTTTTCAATAGCTTCTAATAATTCACCAGATGCTTTGTTATCTTCTTTACCTGGTCGCATGTTTTCCCAGAAGAGTGTATGTAAATGATGTCCAGCACCATGAAATGCTTGTTCTCTTTCCCAGTGTTTAATTAAGCTGTAATCACTTGTTTCTCGAGCTTCTGCAAGCTTCTTCATTGCATTGTTTAACCCTTTTACATATCCTGCATGATGCTTATCATGATGAATAGTTACTGTTTCTTTGTCATAGTGTGGTTCCAATGCATCGTATGCATATGGTAATTCTGGTAATGTAAATTCTTTCATTTTATTGCCTCCGTTTTTGAGTAATGTCAATTAAATCTGCCCAAATCTTTACAAATATTAAACCTATTATTAATAAAAGTAATGAAATTGTGTATTCCCTTTTCTATAATCTCAACAGTAAATCTTAACTTATTAGAAAAAGAAATCATTGTGAAATCATTAAAATTAAAGCAGCTATACCAAATAATAAAGCTAGTGAATAAAGTATTGTTTTCATCATTTCAGCTGTTCTATTGTCCTTGAATGTGAGTATGTTCATAATTTTGAGTAAATCAAGGAATTATATAAAATTTATGATTAATTGGAGAATTACAAATCATTCCAATAACTTTATAAAGCAACTATATATTCCAGGATATAACAGATTTAGTGCGCTAATTCTGAATATAATAGGAGTGAAAAGTAAAATGAACGGAAAAGTAAAGTTTTTTAACGAAAGTAAAGGCTTCGGTTTCATCCAGTCAGATGATGGCAAAGAGTACTTTGTACATTTGAGCGGTTTGAAAGAAGGAGTTCGTCTTAGAGACAATGATTCAGTATCTTTTGATGTTGAAGAAGGGGATCGAGGACCAAAAGCAGTTAACGTTGAATTAGCAAGTGAAGAATAAGATTATCATATTCATATAATTCTAGCTTAATTTTTTTTCTTTTTTTTCTTTATAAAAATAGTAAAAAAAAATAATTTAAATTTTACCAACTAAATCTAATCCTGGTTTTAATGTTTTAGCACCAGGTTGCCAATTTGCTGGACATACTTCTCCACCGTTCTTACGAACAAATTGTGCTGCATTTATCTTTCTGATTAGCTCGTCTGAACTTCTTCCAATCGAATTGTCATTTAACTCAAATGATTTCAAGATTCCGTCTGGATCAATGATAAATGTGCCTCGTAGACTAAGACCTTCCATTGGTATCATTGTTCCATATGCGTTACATATTTGTCCTGCTGGGTCTGCTACCATTGGAAATTTGATTTTAGCGATAGTTTCAGAAGCATCATGCCATGCTTTGTGTACAAATGCTGTATCTGTACTTACTGATAAGACTTCTACACCTAGTTGTTGTAACTCTGCATAATGATCCGCCATATCTCCAAGTTCTGTTGGACATATGAATGTAAAGTCTGCTGGATAGAAGAACAATACTACCCATTTTCCTTTATAGTCTGATAGTTTGACTTTTTTGATTTCACCATTTTGAAAAGCTTCTGCTTCAAACGCCGGTGCTTTTGCATTTATTTCTAGTTTATTTTCCATTTTTATTTCTCCTTAGATATTCTCTGGTTTGATAAGAACAGTTCCTTGTATTATTTTTGCTTGACATGCTAGTCTATGAGTTCTATCTCTATTCATATCCTCTTCTTCTTTTGTTAATGAACTTAGATTCTCTTCTCCTTCAAGAATATCAATTTTACACGTTCCACAGACACCATGCCGGCATCCAAATGGTACTTCTAATTTTTCACATGCTTCTTTGATTAGATCTCCATCAGCAACTTCTATCTGCATATCTTCAAATTTTATAACTGCCATTTACAATTTACCTATTCAATATTTTTTAAAAGTTATGAATGTTTAAACTTAACTTTCTCTGTTCTTTTTAATTTAAGTGGAGCTTCTTGGACATACTTTAACCCATATCTGAGACATATTTCTGCTTTATACAATTCTTTTCCGAGATATGCTGCGTGTTCTAATCGTGTGATTAATCTCTCTCTTACTATTGTATTGTAAATGTCTATAGCATTCTTTCCATAGACCATTTTTGAGATTACATGTTTGTTTGTGACATATCCTGCTTCGATTCTTGTTTTAGTAACTCGAATTAAGAAATACCCCTTTGGATCTGGATGCCATTCCTTTAATGTATTATGAAATGCTTTAATTTTCTTTTTTATTGCTGATTTCTGCTTTACCCATTTATACGCCATAATGGTTAGAATAGAATATATGGTTTATAAGGGTTTTGAATTTTATCAGAGGTAAGATTTATAAACAACCTCCAAGAATACAGCTATATCATCGGAATGTGGGTAATAGCTTACCTGAACTGATGACAAAGTAGCATAAATGGAGGCTAACAAATGGGATTATACAAACATGTACGAAAACTTTGGTACAAACCAAAGGATAGTGAATTATGGAAAGAAAGGTTAATTACTTGGCGTAAGGAACCAACAACAGTAAAATTAGAAAGGCCAACTCGAATTGATAAAGCTCGTTCTTTAGGTTATAAAGCGAAACAAGGTATTATTGTTATTCGTCAAAGAGTTCCTAGAGGAGGTCACAGACGTCCTCAGATTAAGAAAGGAAGACGACCTAAGAGAACTGGTACAAAATTAAACTTAAGTAAGAACTACCAGCAAATTTCTGAGGAAAGAGTTCAAAAGAAATTTAGAAATTTAGTAGTTCTAAACTCATATTGGGTTGCAGAAGATGGTAAGTATTATTGGTATGAAGTTATCTTAGTTGATCCTCATCATCCTGTTATCAGATCTGATGCAAAATATAATTGGGCTTTAAACAAGAAAGCTCGTGTTTTCCACGGTCAAACATCGGCTGGTAAGAAAGGCAGAGGAATACGTTAATTAATTAATTCTACTTTTTTTTTATTCTTAAATTCTTTATCGCCAGTAACAAAAACATAATTATTTTCTAAAGAAAAAATATATCCTACTGCATCGAAAAATGAAATTCTTTGTTTTCGATTTTCATATTTAAAAATGACAGCATTTTTTAGAATTTTCATATTTACCGAAATTGAATAAGGCGATAATATTCTAAACCAATACTCAGCAGTCTGTTTTCCATGATCTCTTAATAACACACTATAAAACTCAGCTAAAACTAAATCCAAAATCACAAAATTTGTTTCTAAATATTTCTTTTGTCTGCCTTCAGTAATTTCCATTAAAACATAGGTATCAAGACATTTAATCATATATATTTACTCTCCATGTCTTCACGAACCTCTTTAAGTAACTCTTTTGTTGGTTTTGAAAATTTTAACGCACCAAATAATTCTTTTAAAACATTATGTTTTTTTGTGATTTCAATAGTAATTTCTTCACCTGGTTTTAAATCTAGATTCTTTACTTCTTTTTGAGGAATTATAAGTCCTAAAGAATGTCCCCATTGTTTTGTTTTAACATTTATTACCATAGTTAACTAAAATGTATAACTAATATATTAATCTTTTGTTTATCTAGGCTTCATCCAGAATAACACTAATTTGTATATTGGAGCACGGCGGATTCGTACTCTTACGAGTACCCGCCTCGGCAAGCCAGGGCGCCAGTATACAAAAACATTCTATTCCGGATGTGGCCGTTTATCTTTTTTCTATTTCTTTTCTTATTAATGTTCCATAAATCTCAGAAGTTCGTTTGTCACTATGAATTCTCATTGCTTCATCTAATAGATCATCCGTAGTTAGTTTTTTAATTTCAGTTTGATAAACTCTTTTAAGTGCATCAGTTACGTTAATCGTATTTTCTGAGTGTAGTTGGTTTCTAAGATACATAGCCGAGGGGATTTGAGGTTGTATATAAAGCTATTCGTATTATATTTATATATCAGTAATAGTTTCCTAAATTCATGGTGATAGCTGTTGGTACTATTAGAATAAAACGTAATGGTAAAGTAGTTCAGAAGACTGCACGTTCTTGGAAAAAAAGTAGTGTTACATTTCCAGAAATAACTGCAGCCATTAAACTCTATAAAGCTCATAAAAAATTAGATTTACTTGTTGATACAAAAAATCCTCAATTCTTGAAAGGTCAAGTCTACAAAGGACAACCACAAGGTGCAAGAATTGCTGTTTTGCCGGACGGCCAGAAACTTGATAAAGCATTTTCTCTCTTTGCTCCACATCTTCGTCTTCATGATCAAGATTCACACGATCATTGGGATGTATTATTTCAGAATAAAGGAGGAACATGGGCGTATTGTTATTCTGTTGAAAAAAAGAAGTTACATCGAACTAAAAAGTATAAGAAAGTACATCAGTTTGATAAAGTGTATACAACTCTTCTTCACAATGTCAGTAAAGGGTTAAAGTATGAAGATGATCACCTTGCTATTCCAATGTTTACGTTGTTAAAAACACATATGAGAATTGGAAATGAAATTTATTTCAAAGCACATAATCATAAGGGTCTTACAACGCTTAAGAAGAAAGATATTTCTATTAAAGGTAATACGGTAACGTTTAGATATTTAGCTAAAGACGGCGTTCCTAGGACGATTGTAGAGAAGTTTCCTTCATCTTATGTTAAAAGGTTGTCTAAGAGGATGAAATCTTGTAAAAGTAATGATTTTGTGTTTGCATCTTGTAAAACAGGACATCCATTAAAAGAAATGCAGTTTAAGAAAGCATTTGTCAAGTATTGTGGCAAGGAGTTTTTTCCCCACATTGTTAGAAGTCATTATGCTACATCTAAAGTACAATCGTTTTTGAAAGGCCGTAGAAAGGCTTCTAAAGAAGAAGTACAGCAGTTATATTACTCAATTGCATCTAAGTTAGGTCACAAGAAATTTGTCAAGAAAACACATACATGGGAAGATAATTATTCTGTTACTGTAAATCATTATATTCAACCGGAATTGGTTGAGAAGGTGAAGGGAATTACAAAGTGAAAAAGAAGTATATATTTTTCTTTTTGTTACTTGTTGCAGGTTATTATGTAGGGTTTGATTTTGTTAATATAGGTTCACTAACAGGTGCAGTTATATCTGATTCTTACATCTCTGATACTGGCTCATTAGAAGCACACTTCTGTCCCGGTAACTGTGAAAATATTTTTAATAATGCTATTAGAAGTGCAAATATTTCATTAGATTGTGCGTTGTTTGAGTTAAACTTTGAAAGTACAAAGGATGTAATTAGAAAAAGTACTGTTGAAAAGAGATTAGTTATTGATAATAATTATAAAAAGAAATTTCAGGAAGAATATGTTAAATACGATACCTGGGGATTGCAACACAACAAATTTTGTATTATCGATGGTAAAACTGTGACAACTGGAAGCATGAATCCTACTGTAAATGGGATAACTAAAAATAATAATAATCTTATTATTATACATTCTCAATTAGTTGCAGACCAATTTCAAGATGAGTTTGATGAAATGTGGAATGGAACGTTTAAGAAAGGAAATCCTGTCAAGAATCCGGAGATTAGTCTTGATAATACCTTACTTAAAGTATACTTCTGTCCAGAGGATAGATGTGCTGATAGAGTGAAGGAAGAATTAAAGAAAGCTGAAAGAGAAATATATTTTATGACATTTTCATTTACACATGAGGAGATTGGTAATATATTGTTGCTAAAACATACTGATGGAATTACTGTTAAAGGAGTCATGGAAGCTCGTCAAGTTACTAAATATAGTCAGTTTGAAAGGTTACAGTTTCAAGGAATAGATGTTGTTAAGGATAAGAATAAACAGAATATGCATCATAAAGTCTTTATTATTGACAATAGAACGGTTATTACTGGTTCTTTTAATCCTTCTAACAATGGAGATAAAGGAAATGACGAGAATATCGTTATTATAGATGATGTTGGTATAGCTGAGAAGTTTTTGGAAGAGTTCAACTCAATAAAAAGTACTCAATATCCAGAAGAAATACACTAACCCTACAAAGAACATATACACAAACACTGGTATCAATACAGCTGCGACACTTTGTCCTGTACTCATCTTCTGTCTTTCACGTAATCCCATAATAACTAACACTATTGAATATACGCCTGCTGCATATCCAACAAGTGGAATAATACTTAATGGTAGTGGCGCAGCTGAATATGCAACGGTTGTTACTGTTTCCTTAAAACCTTGCTTTCCACCAAATAACATTACAAATAAATGCATTATTGCTGCTCCAACATACAAATATCCCCATTGTAAAAGTAATAGTATTGGGGATAATAAAAACATTCCAAGAAGTATTCCTAACCAAATCAATCCAAAATAATCATCACTAAAAGGTAAATCTGCTGGATTAGTAGCAGATATAATAAACATTATTACACCAATAATAATGGCCATAAAAATAACCATCGCTAAAATCATTACTGCATTTACTTTCAAATAGAATTCATTTGATTTTCTAAAAGAATCTTTTGGAAGAGATTTATAGAATGCAATGGGATCAAACATGACATCTTTCCAAATGCGAAATAAATCTTTCATAATATTATGAATATATCTTGATTAATAAACTTATCTATGAGCAGGTCCGGTTCGTTCTCATTATGTTAGTTTAGAATGCGCCACCTCCGTAGGAGCCTTCCCTCCGACGCAACTGATGTTTAATTAGTCGAGCTACTCACATATTGGAGCTGCTCATCTTATCCCATGCACACATGATCTCCTTCCTCATAGACAGTATTACATCGAGAACAATATTCTCTTCTTACTAGTGGTTGACCATAATTCTCGCAGTCTTTAGCACCACAAGTTGTTTTACCTTCTGTATGTTCTTCTTCGGTAACTTTACCATGACATGAACCTTCACAGACATAACGGATTACTCCCATCATATCACCTCAGTGTTTAAGAAATATTGTCTCTTTAAAAGCTTAACGAATCTAGGATTGAATGAGCGTTAGAAGTTTGAAGATATTTCACTATTTTTTCATTATCTTTATTTAGTAAAAATTTCATTCGTAATGATTCTTTTTCGCTATTACTTACTCTTGCTAATTGGTCTGCTAATATCAAACCATAAGGATATCCTAAGAATAATGCATCTTTACTGTTAGAAATTAAAGAAGATAAAAGAGATTTATTTCCATCAAATCGAAATACATGTTTCGCAGATTCATGTAATTTGACAAAAGATGTTTCATTATTTATTTCATATTTCCAAGTTCCTTCTGGTCCTATTGAATTTAGTAATACAACTGGACTATTTCCTGAAGATGTAAATAATGAAGAAGACTTAGCTACAGAAGCAAGATGTGATTTCATATATGTTTCTTCGTTTTTGTATTTCATGTCAAGAGAACCATCTAAAAGTACATGTTGATAATTGGACGCTAATGAAAGTTCTGCAAATCTTCTTGCTATGTTTGCTATTGTTGATATCCCTGCTCGTTCTCTTCCTGTTTTAATGGTAGAATCTTCTGAAGAGAGATATAGGTCTTGTTCGTTAATAATAGAATCTCCAAAGATTTTACTCTGGTAATAAATTTCATTGTTATTGCTTTGTGCTGTTGTTACGAGATAAAATTCTTTTTTAGAAATTTTCTTTGAAGGATATTCAACTGCAACAACTCTAATGAATGTTACACAGAAATTTGCACTTGAGATTATTTCTGCTTGACCTCCATCGATGAATGTTATTGGTTGTGTTTCTGATGAAATATTAGTAAAATTATCTTTATCTATTTGGTATAATTTATTTTTGAATATAATTGCATCATTCTCTAATGTTTGTATGTGGTTTTGTAAGTATTGTGAAATTTCTGTAATCATGATCTTTATTTTGTATATCTATTATTAAGCATTTGTATAAAGAAAAAGACATATAAAGTTAAAACTATTACTGGAATTTATGAAAAATAAAGTTATTGGAAAAGTTATATCATGGGTTTCAATTATCTTAGGTTTAATTGTAATTGTTCTTGTATTGTATAAGATTATTAAAGGGTTATAGTTATGGATTCTATAGAAGCAGGATTACGGGTAGTAATGACTGTAGCAACTGTTGTATTATTTATGTATGGTTTACTTAAGGGGTATGACACATTAGAATTATTTATTTACAATTTATATTTTGTTATGGCAATATTATATTTAATAAAAACTAATTTCATTTAGATTTCTTCCTTTTATAATCACATCCTTTGAAAGTACTCACTCCAGTATGTTCTCTATCTTTATTGTAATAAGGGCAATTCTGATTATCTCCCCAATTTCCACACCAATAATTCGATCTTATATTTATCTGCATTGCTGCATTAGTTTCTATACAATTGACTATTGAACGTTCAAGTGGTTCTTGTTGTGTTTTTGCCATAGAATTGAAAAAGAGCCTCCGCCGATAATCTCACTTACGTTCCAAATCGTCTTCGCCTTTTTGAAGAGTAAAAAGCCTCCGCCGAGATTTTCATACGGTAACGTTTGAAAGAGCCGAACGTTAGTGACCGCTATTGAACTCGGGACCTCTACCTCTTTGTTCTCTAAAGAGATACCAAGGTAGCGCTATTTAGCGAGGGACTCCCCTAACCGCTAAGCCACGGAGGCAATATCTTGACATTAAAGCCATTCTTATTTAAAGATTACGAATTCAGATAGTAACCTTTATAAACAAACTAGAATATTTCACATTATGGAACCAAGACAGCATAGTAAGTTGAAAAGGTACATTAAAGAGACAATGAGGGTTCTTAGAATCACTAAGAAGCCTGGAATGGAAGAATTTAAAAGTCTTTTAAAGGTTACTGGCCTTGGTTGTGCAATAATTGGAGCAATTGGATTTATTATATTCCTGTTTGCTCAACTGTTATAAAATGGAAACTAAAATATTTGGGTTACGAACCGCAGCAAATCGAGAAGATCAAGTAGTAGATTATTTAGTATCTAAGTTACAAAAGGATCCTAAAGGAATTCTATCTGTTATTAGACCCCACAGTATGAGAGGATATATCTTCGTTGAAGCTACCTCTAAATCTGATGCTGAAGCAGCACTTTACGGAGTACCATACGCACGAGGTTTACTCCCTACAGAAATTCCTTATCCTGAAATTGAACATATGCTTGAACAAGTTAAAGTTGAAATGAATGTTCATAAGAATGATATCGTTGAGATCATTTCTGGTGCATTTAAACGTGAAAATGCAAAAGTTATGCGTATTAACCGTCAGAAGGAAGAAATTGTTGTTGAGTTATTAGAATCAGCAGTACCAATTCCTATTACAGTTAAGATGGATGCTGTTAAGGTTATTCGTCGTGAAGGCGAAGATGACGAAGAGTAAGTTTTATAAGTTCTAATTATTTCTTTTCTATTGAGGTGATAGTATGAAGATGTGTAAAAGATGTCACGGAATGCATAAGATAGTTATTGGAGCATTACTACTTTTGAACGCGTACATATGGCCAATGTGGGCTGGAATTGATGGTTGGATCAAATGGATTGCTATATTAATGGTTGTAGGCGGTTTAGTAAAACTTCTTGTTCCTAACAAATGTTCAGCATGTAATTCCTGTGCAACAAGCACTCCTGCAAAGAAAGGTAAGAAGTAATTTTATTTTTTTATTTTTATTTAAAATGATTTTGTTAGGTGTACTACTAATCCACCTTCATTTGATCTAAAATACGTTACATTATCTACATATGTATGCATAAATGATGTTCCTGTACCATTGTTCGTTGGAGGTTTAGGTAATCCAGCAAATCTATAGAAATTTATGAACTCTTTTTCATGTCCTTTCCTTTTGTGTTTGAAGATAAATGGTATAAAAGCAACTTTAAACTTTCCACCTTCATCAATAACTCCAATTTCTGCTTTATTTGCTGTAATTTTATATGCAATTTTTACTTTTTTATGAGGATTTAGTCTGTTTCCATGTTGATGCGCATTGAGAACCGCTTCATAAAGAGCAGAGTGTAAGTTTGGATTACATCCATTTTCTTCAGCTTCTAGTTCTACCGGCTTTATGAAATCACGTATTTGTGCAGCATAATTTTCTTTTGAGAATTGTGTTTCAATTACAGTGTAATCTTCTGGGATTGTATAATTCTGAACTTGTAGAATAGATAAATCGATATCTGGAACATCTGCTACAGCTTGTGCTACTAGTGAATCTAATGTTCCTTCTGTAAATATATCATCTCCCATAATAAGAATATATGTGTGTAATTTATAAACCTTTCTAGAATAATCACTTTATAGTAACTAATTATTTATCAACCATTTCGATCTCAATGTTAAGACCTTCTGGAATTGGTACTCTCATAACTAATCGCAGAGTTCGTTCATCTGCACCTAAATCAATTAATCGTTTGTGGATACGCATTTCATAACGTTCCCAAGAAGCTTTTCCCTCACCATCTGGGGATTTTCGTGTGGTCACTTTGAGTTTCTTTGTAGGTAATGGAATAGGACCTTTCATGTCAACACCTGTTTTACCTGCAATTTCGGTAATATCAGTGCTAACTTGGTTGACTTTTCCTATGTCAGTACTTGCTAATTTTATTCTTGCTCTTTGTGCCATTTGTGTTTCCTACATGATAAACATCAATTCACCATGAAAAAATTAAAATAAAAAAAATTATTGTAATTCCTTCTTTACTAAATCCATACACATCCCTGCTGCTACGGTTGTACCGGAGTCACGGATTGCGAATCTAGACATTTGTGGAATTTCTGAGTTTTTCTCAATTACAAGAGGTTGAACTGGTCGTAATTTAACGATTGCAGCATCTCCATTACGTAAGATATCCTTATTCTCAGTAATTTCTTCTCCTGTAGCTGGGTTCATCTTCTTCACAATTTCTACAAATTGACATGCAATCTGAGCTGTGTGGATGTGGAATACTGGTGTGTATCCAACGGTTACAACGCTCGGATGGTTCATAATTACAATTTGTGCTGTGAATTCAGTTGCAACGCTTGGTACGTTATCTGATTTTCCAAGAACGTCTCCACGTGCGATATCTTTCTTACCAATACCACGTACGTTGAATCCTACGTTATCTCCTGGTCCAGCTTCTTGATGTTGCTCATGGTGCATTTCAATTGTTTTTACTTCACCACTAATACCTTTACCTTCTCTTCCTGGTACTACGGTTACTTTGTCACCAATCTTCATAATTCCGGTTTCAACTCTTCCTACAGGAACTACACCGATACCTGTGATGTTATATACATCTTGAATAGGTAATCGAAGAGGTAAGTCTGTTGGTTTTTGAGGAACTTCGAATTTGTTTAATGCTTCTAATAGGTTATCGCCTGTCCACCATGACATTTGTTCAGATTTCTTTGCGATGTTATCTCCAGGTAATGAAGCGATAGGTACGAATCGTACTTGCTCAACATTCCATCCTGCTTGTGTAGCATGTGTTTTAACTTCTGCAACAACAGCATTGTATCGTTCTTCACTCCAGTCTACTCCTGAAATGTCCATCTTGTTAACAGCTACAACTAACTGACCAACACCGAAGATCTTACTTAATCGTAAGTGCTCGATAGTTTGTGCGTTAACACCGTCGTTTGCTGCTACTACAAGAACTGCACAATCTGCTTGTGAAGCACCAGTAATCATGTTCTTAATGAAATCTCTGTGTCCAGGTGCGTCAATAATTGTAAAGTAGTATTTGTCTGTATGGAACTTTTTGTGAGCTAGGTCAATTGTTACTCCTCTTTCTTGCTCTTCTTTTAAGTTATCCATTACAAAAGCGAATTCGAATCCGCTTTTTCCAAGCTGAGATGCTTTCTCTTTAAGCTTTCTCATTGCCTGTTCATCTACGTTTCCTGTATCGAAAAGTAATCGTCCAACGGTTGTAGATTTACCGTGGTCTACGTGACCAATAAATACAAGGTTAATATGTTCTTTTTCTCGTGCCATTTATGCTATTCCTCCGTTTTAAATTAAGGTATCTGTTGTGAAAGTGGGTTGTTTATAAATGTTACGGTAAAAATCTATTTATCGTGACATGACAAAAATTTGTTTTTTGGAAATGTTTCGGATATTTTACCATTCTGTAGGGTCTTTGTGTAGGTTTTGTGCTATATATGAAGGTTTTAGGTTTCTACGATGTATTGCTCCATGTATCTTTCCTTGAAGTCTTTCATCGATATCATGACGAACTCCATATGAACTTTGAAAGAGAATTATTGGGACACTACTGGCATACATATCAGCGTGTTCGTTTTTTACTTCATCTAAACGTTCTAAGTCTACATCAATTCTTGTTCCATCTGGTCTCAGTAATCCTACGCTCATTTCTCCAACATCCTCCGTACTGCATATTCAAATACATGGGACTTAGAACGAAATAAACCAGAGCCTAACATCTCTTCAACCTTCTTTAATACGTCCTTATCTATTGTCAAACTTATAGGCAATTTCATGCTATTAAAGTTTACTACTAGAAGTGGAATAGAAAGATTTAAGTATAAGTGATACTTTTTAGGTATCAAATGATACAAATAACTAAAACAGAAGTAATTCACAAAACAAAGCGTTATCCTAATTTAAGCACTGTTTTGATGGTTGAAGATTTTCTTAAAGAACATAGAGATTTACCTATGAAAATTTCAGAAATAAAGAGAAAACTACCAAAACAGATAATGCATCAAACTCTTAAAGTTGTTCTAGAATATCTTTGGAAAGGAGGAAAAATCATGTTTGGTCCTCGTGGGATACAATGGATATATTCTGAGCCAAAACATCTCCGGAAAATGTTTGAAGATACATTAGAGGTATAGGTAATGTTTGGAAAGGAAATTAGAGTTCTTTTGAAAGGTCAAGCAAAGGAAAGTTATATTGAACTTAAAAAAAGAGACGATAAAGAATCACAAAGTCTCCTAAATTCAGTACAAAGAATTATTGATATTTTAAAAGAAAACCCACAGTTTGGAAACCCCATTGAAAAGAGGAAAATACCAAAACATTATCAAAAGCTTGGCATTAAAAATCTTTATCGTTGTGAGTTATCAAATTTTTGGAGATTGATTTATACTCTTGAAGGTACTAAAGTTGAGATTTTTGCAATAGTTCTAAACATAATGGATCATAAAAAGTATAATAAATTATTTAATTATAGAAACAAATAGACACATTTAAATACCCTCAAAAAAGTCTCACTTCATGCTTACAAAGAAACAAATTGCATTCCTACGAGAAGAACTCGCAACCGCAAGAAACCCTCTTTTCTTCTATGATAGCGACGGTGATGGTTTAGCTTCTTTCTTATTATTATACAGAATTAACAAAGAAGGGAAGGGATATCGAGTTACTACTTCTTCTTCTTTAGATGAATCGTTTATGAGAAGAGTTGAAGAATGGAATCCAGACAAAATTTTCATTTTAGATATCCCAAATGTATCTCAAGAGTTCTTAGATAAAGCAAAGAGGCCAGTTTTCTGGATAGATCATCATCAACCTCAAGAAAGACAAAAAGTTTATTATTTCAATCCTCGAATTAAGAACCCAGATGCGTATATTCCTACAAGCAGGATGTGTTATCAAGTTTCAGGTAAAGATTTATGGCTTGCTACAGCAGGAAGCTTAGCAGATTGGCATATGCCTTCTTTCATTGGCAAATTTATTAAGAAACACAAAACATTTCTCAAGAAGAAGAAAGACCTTCCAAATACTGTATTCAAATCTAAAGTAGGTATGCTTATTAAACTTTTATTTTTCATCCAAAAAGGCCCTAGTAAGGAAGTTACGAAAGCAGTTAAAGTTCTTACAAGGATAAATTCTCCTGAAGAGATATTTAATGAAGAGACTTCTCAAGGAAAGTTTATTCATCGACGATTTATTGAAGTCAATAAGAAGTACGAAGAGTTATTTAAAGAAGCAAAAAAATCTGTAACGAGAAGCAAACTCATTTTATTTTATTATAATGAGCAGAAATGGTCTTTTACTGCAAATCTTGCAAATGAATTAATGGCACGACATCAAAAGAAATTTATTATTATTGCTCGTCTCAAATCTGGTTCATACAAGTGTAGTTTACGTGGTAAAAATGTTGCAACGGTTTTAGAAAATGCGTTACAAGGTATTACAGGCCACGGTGGTGGTCATCCTGATGCATGTGGTGCTGTTGTTGATGAACAGGATTGGGATGTTTTCTTGAAACAATTTAAAGAGGGTATGAAATGATTGATTGGATTATAGCATTTCTAGGTTTGCCTGTAGGATATATTCTTGCAAGTATGGCTAAAGAGGAATTAAAAGAGGGAAAGAAACATATTATGCTCCTTAAAGATGTTTTATACTATGCTACAATTATCTCTGCATTCTTTTTTATGAAAAATTATTATTTTTCTATATTATTTATTGGTTTTATTGCATTTTATTATTACATAAATTCAGAGTATAAAGATTTGGGTGTTTATCCATTATTCATACTGCTTATTTTCATTGTAAGACCAAATTCACTTATTCCTTCATTAGTTTTCATGTATGGTTTACCTGTAGGAAGTTTGTTGTATATATCACATAAATTAAAATGACTAAGAAAGATCTTGAAGCAACTGTAAAAGATAAAGTAAAACCTCTTGTAGAAGAAAGTCTTGAAAAGAATCTTGGGGTAACAATCCCAAAGTTAGAAGAAGATATTACAGATCAGTTAAAGAAACCAATTATGGACATTTACATTCCACCTCATTTAAATTTTAAAGAAGCAAAAAAAGCGTTCAAGAAAGAGTTTCTAAAAAGAGAATTGAAATTACATCTTGGAAACATTTCACATCTAGCAAAAAGTCTTGGTTTAGACAGACGAAGTGTTCATAGAACAATTAAAGATTTACATATTGATATTAAGCATGTTAGAGGAGAAGAATCAAAAGAAAAATATTATGAACATAAGATAGATGAAGCTATTAGAACTACACTTGATACCTATAAAGAGGTAATACACCCACAAAAGATGGAATCAATGTATGAGGATGTTGCTTCTTTATCTCGGAATATTGCAAAAACATTACCTCACCAACATCTTAGATGGAAGGAAGCTGAACATGTATTTGAAAAAGAATTCTTAGAAAAAGCGTTAAAGGATGAAGGAAGTGTTACTAAAGCAGCAAAGAAGATTGATATAGCTGTTGAGACATTTCACAGGAAGATTAAGAAGTTAGGTTTACGTTAATCTTATAAACATTAAATATTTACTAAACTCATGGCAAAAAAGAGGAAGGGTAAGAAAAAATCTAGTCATCACCCTACAAAACATCAACATCATCCTATTTTTCGAGAGGAGTTACATCTTGGTCAGAGAGCTGCAGATAAAATAGCAGATATAGGAGGAAGTTGGTATTTCCTTGGATTTCTTACGTTGTTTCTTATTACGTGGATGGCTGTAAATGTATATTTTCTTAAAACAAGAGCATGGGACCCATTTCCATTTATTCTCTTGAATCTATTCTTGTCTTGCCTAGCTGGATTTCAAGCTCCAATTATTTTGATGGCTCAGAACCGTCAGACTGAGAGAGATAGGATTGATGCAAAGTATGATCACTTAATTAATAGGAAAGCTGAACGTGAAATACAGATGTTACAGAAAGAGATTGATATTTTACGTGCACATATGAGAGAAGTTAAGAAGAAGGTTTGATTCTTAAAATTCCTTTCTATACACTCTACCTAAGATTGTTTTAGAGAAATCCGTCTCAGGAAATACCCTCCCTTGTAAATATAATGAATCATATGCTCTTTGAAAGTTATTCACCCCCACGTGTCTACCATATCTTATATTTAATTTTCTAAGAAGAATTAAGGGGATCTGTCCTGTTTCTTTTGGTATCATTGACAATAACGTTGTTGATATATCTCTAAGTTCTCGTGACGCAATTGAATCTACTGACATGTTTCCTTTAAACATTCACTTCTATTTATTAATTTCTGTGCTTAAATAGAAATAAAATAAAATTAAAATAAATTAAAACAGAGTAAATCCATACGCCACAAACAATGGTGCGAAGACTATCGCGAACGTATTCATTACTTTAATTAATGCATTCAATGCCGGACCTGCTGTATCTTTAAACGGATCTCCTACGGTATCTCCAACGACAGCTGCTTTGTGTGCGTCTTTACCTTTTCCACCGTGGAACCCATCTTCGATGTACTTCTTTGCATTATCCCATGCTGCTCCTGCATTCGCCATGAATAAAGCCATTAGTAATCCAGATAAGATAACTCCAATCAGTAATCCACCAAGAGCCTTTAAACCAAGGAACAATCCAACAAGTAACGGTGCCAGGACAGCAATTGCTGCTGGTACAATCATATTTCGTAATGCTGCTTGTGTTACAAGGTCTACACATTTTCCGTATTCTGGTTCGCCAGTTCCTTCCATAAGACCTTTTATTTCTTTAAACTGTCTTCGAACTTCAAGAACAACTTTATGTGCGGTATTCCCAACTGCAGTCATACACACTGCTGAAAATGCAAATGGTAACATTGCTCCAATGAATAGACCAACCATTACTGCAGGTTCTGTTAACATAAATGTTAACTTGTCTGTCATTAAGTGACCAATTTCTTGCGTGAATGCTGCGAATAAAGCAAGAGCTCCAAGAGCTGCTGATCCAATTGCATATCCTTTTGTTACTGCTTTAGTTGTGTTACCTACTGCATCTAATTCGTCAGTTGTTTTACGAACTTCTTTATCTAAACCAGCCATCTCTGCAATACCACCAGCATTGTCTGTAATAGGACCGTAACTGTCTAATGCAATGATTACACCAGTTAAGGATAACATTGACACAGCTGCGATTGCAATACCATAAACTCCAGCAAAGTAAAATGCTCCTATGATTCCTGCTACAATTACAAGAACTGGAATTATTGTAGACTGCATTCCTACAGCTAAACCTGTAATTAAGTTAGTACCTGCACCTGTTACAGATGCTTCTGCAATAGACTTAACTGGTTTGTATTTTGTACTAGTATAGTATTCTGTAATAACGTTAATTAATATTGTAATTACAAGTCCTACTAGAGCTGCTAGAAACAAGTTAAGTGGATTTTCTGTGTATACTGTTACAAAGTAAAATCCAATTGCTGCAATTACACCAGAAGCGATTAAACCTTTGTATAATGCACCCATTACATTTCTAGATTTGCCTAACTTTACAAACCATGTTCCAATGATGGAAGCAACTACTGCAACTGAACCCAACATAAGTGGAAATTCAACTGCTTGGTTAAATGTAGATGATACTGATGGCATTAATGCAAGAAGCATTGCTGCTAAAAGAGTTACAACGTATGTTTCATACAAATCTGCACCCATTCCTGCGCAATCTCCTACGTTATCTCCAACGTTATCAGCAATGGTTGCAGGGTTTCGTGGGTCGTCTTCAGGTATTCCTTTCTCAACTTTTCCAACTAAATCTGCTCCTACATCTGCTGCTTTGGTAAAGATACCGCCACCAACTCTTGCGAATAGTGATACTAGTGATGCTCCAAAACCAAGACCAACTAACATTACTGGATCTTTGTATAAAGAGTAGAAGACACTTACTGCTAATAGAGCTAGACCAACTACAGCCATTCCTGTTACGGAACCACCTTTAAACGCTACATCTAATGCTTCTTTTAACCCTTTCTTTGCAGTTTCAGCCGTTCTGACATTTGCTCGAATTGAGATACTCATTCCTAAATATCCAGAAACACCTGAAAGAACTGCTCCAAAAAGGAACCCTGCAGCTACTGGAAAGCTAAATAGCCAATACAGTAAAGCTGTAATGACAATAGCGAAGACTGCTATTGTTTTATACTGTCGTGCCATAAAAGCGTTGGCACCTTCCTTGATAGCATTAGAAATGTCCTGCATTTTCTGAGAACCTGGACTCACTTTCAAAATACTAAAAGATAAATATCCAGCATATCCTAATGCCACTAAACTAATTATTATTGCAATAATATCAATCATTTATATTACACCCCGTGTGTTTATTTATAGGTGTGAAGAGAGGTTATTTAAAAAGGTTGTGTGAATGTATGATTAATGTCCATCATACGGATTACTGATTCTTGTCAAGTGTTCAACAGAAACCGTTGCATACGTTTGCGTAGTTTTAATACTCTTATGCCCCAATAACTTTTGAATATCTGAATCCTGAACACCAGAATCACGTAAATGTGTTGCAAAACTATGTCTTAATACATGTGGAGTAACAATTTTATCTATCTTAGCTTTCTTTTTTGCATTTTTCAAAACCGCTTGAACTGTAGCTGAAGTTACATGCCCCTTGTGAGTTTCAAATACGTAATTGCTAGTAATCTTTCTTGTATCCAAATATTTATGCAATTTATTAATAACCTTATCAGAGAGTATTGTATATCTATCTTTATTACCCTTGCCTTCCCTCACCAACAATAATTTTCGAGAAAAATCTATATCATTTACTTTAATATTTACCAACTCAGAAACTCTGACACCAGTAGCATATAACATACTAATCATCAATTTATGTTTACGATTTAAAGTAACATCAATCAATCGACAGATCTCTTCAAATGCCAATGTTTCTTTTACTTTCTGGTGTTTCTTTTGAAATGGGATATCATAAAACTTCCTTTTCATAATTCCCCTGTAATAAAATAACAGCGCATTATGTGCAAGGTTTACTGTAGATGGACTTCTTCCCTTTCGAATTAGCACCCCGAGGTACCACCTAATATCACCTTGAGTAATTTCATGTGGTTGTTTCTTAGATAATTTTAGAAAGTGTTTATTATAGTGTACATAAATTTCAATCGTTCTCTTTGAATAATTTCTTAAGATACATTCTTCAATTAATGCCTCAAACATCTTTTCACCACACTACACTTATGGCCAACATTTCTTTATAAACATTACCTGTAGTTGACCAGTGGGGAGTGGCTTACTAAAAAATACCATTTTTGTCTCCTATTTGTTCAGCGTGGTTCATTTTTAACTCCTTTCGTGCTTCGTACAACTGTCTAGTGCCAGCGCACCTTCGCACAAAAGGAGTTAGCCAAAATTTTTACACTGCCCTTACGTGTGCCACGACGGTAAACCTCTACTTTTTAACG